>NZ_JBSYOP010000006.1:0-178202 GCF_058244685.1 Candidatus Thiodiazotropha sp. AKAK2
ATCAGAAAATACAACGAAGAGCGGCCGCATCAGTCACTCGGTAAATTAACACCTGTCGAATACCGAAAGAAATATGAGCAGGAGAACTCTAATTTAGGCTGGCACTAAAATAGGTGGGTTTACAAAACCACTGACAGATGCCGTAGTCCAGGCAAGCGAAAATGGTTGGAGCGTTCGATAATGGAAAAATGGTTGGAAGGCACGATAGTCGAAAAGCGTCACTGGAGTGATAAGCTCTACTCACTGCGCCTCAAGGCCCCGGTGGATGCCTTCATTGCTGGGCAGTTCACCCGTCTGGCCCTCGAAATCGACGGCGAGCGTGTGGCGAGACCCTACTCATTCGTCAACCCACCACAGGATAAGCTGCTCGAAGTCCATTTCAACGAAGTGGAGAACGGCCCATTAAGTCCTAGGCTAGCTGCACTGAAGCCGGGCGATCGGGTCTGGGTTTCTGCCAAAGCCAACGGCTTTTTCACCCTCGATCAACTGCCGCAGAGCGAAAATCTCTGGATGATCGCCACTGGAACAGCGCTGGGTGTCTATCTCTCCATACTGCGTACCGAGCTTCCATGGCAGCGATTCCTACAGATCGTCCTGGTACACAACGTCCCCTACAAGGATCAACTCAGCTATGGTGAGGAGATCGCCAATCTGACGCAGCTTTACGGCGAGCGTTTCCGCTATCTACCGATCATCAGCCAGGAGCAGGTGGATAACGCCCTCCAGGGGCGCATTCTGGCCGCTCTCGAGGATGGTCGTCTTGAGAAGCATGCGGGTGCTGCACTTACCTCGGAGAAGTCCCACGTAATGCTTTGCGGGAACATGGGTATGATCCGGGAGGTCTCTGCAGCCCTCGAGGCCCGGGGCATGCGCAAACATCGCAAGAAGGAGCCGGGGCACTTTACCACGGAGAAGTATCACTGATTCCCGATTGGCAGATTAATGTCGAATGCACGCCCATTCCAGTCTAAGCTTCTCGATGCCTCAACAAATAGTGACTGTCCCTGTTTATCTGTTTCAACAGAAATAAATAAAAGCTGGAATTTGGGAGTTGTATTGGTCCTTCCAAATGGTGCCTGTCCTGGTTTATGGCAATGACTGTCCCTATTTTCTTTTGGGTGTCCCGGTTTGTTCATAGGGGGTGTCCATCTATGTCTTGTTCGTTTTATTTTTGTTGGGCTTTCCATGGATTGATGATGGTTACCCCCGTCGATTTAAAGTCGATCACATTCCGGGTCACTACAGTCAAACCATGAACTAGAGCGGTAGCCGCAATATAGGCGTCTCGCTCCGGGCGAGGGTCGGGAACATGTAGTTGCGCGCATCGAAGTGCTACAACTTCATCGATCGGTAATGTACGGTCAGTAAACTCCGGAAGAACACGACTGTCCATCCAGGTGCGCAACAGCGCCCCTTGAGCAGAATCACGACGTCCCACGCGTAAAATGCCAAGTTCAAGTTCCATGACGGTTACAGCAGAGATGTAGAAATTGGTGGCATCCAAATCTGACAGCCATTTGGTTACGTTGTGATCAGCCTTACCATTGCCGGCCTTGCGCAATTCGGAAATAACGTTGGTATCGAGCAGAAACATCAGTCAAATTCTGCTGGTCGAGGAAGCTCGCGCGAATGGGGAAGCTCAATCTCGATATCGGCAATACCCGGCATGGACAGTGCCTCAACGAGGCTTCTATGTTGACCCGTTAGTCGCTGGTATTCCTCGATACTTAACAGTACGTGTGCCGGCTTGCCGCGATCCGTGATAAACACCGGGCCGTTTTTGGCCGCTTTCTTGGCGCGACTCACGTCCTGATTGAGATCTCGGCTGGATAGCGTCGTTATGCTCATGGTGGTGCCTCCTGTGCAGGATGTCTAATGTAGGTACGTTACTACATTTTTCCTCGTTTGTACATTTACAGTCAAAATTATTTCGGTGCACCCATCATCTGAGTTTATAAATATAACTATAAATCAATTAGATAATGACAATTATTGCTGTGTGATTATTGTAAATAAATGCTGGGGGGTGTTCCGATTTGCGCTACATGGTGACTGTCCCTGTTTGTCTATATTTAGTTCTATTGCTCAATCGGAAATCCTCTGCAACTGTTGGACAGGCTGTGATGTGGAGGTAGTTGAACCTGCTTGCCATCTTCCTGGGTCAGTTGTATATGCACATGGGGTTTGCCATGGTGGAATACTCGAATGTCGATTATCGATGGAGAGTGATTAATCGCAAGTGTAAGCATCTTCAGGTCTGGAGCATAGTAGCTCAAAGCCCTACCTTCGGTTGGCTGAGGTAACAATACAATGGGAATACGATTACCTATAAAGGTCGAGAGAAATCTTATACGGTGATTATCCTGATTGCGTATGAACTGCCAATAGTGCAGGGAGGCATCGGTTTTTGCCACACCTGCAATTATTCCGTCACTGCAGGTATGAAAGACTATATCGTAGTTCATTCGACCCACCGGCGTTTCTATGGCTTCCCCCATCCAAAAGCCGGGCAGACTTTGTAGAAGCTGCTCCATGCGCCCTCCTGAAAGATGAGATTCGCTTACTGCGGAAACTGATGATAATCCAATCAGAACGGCGGTTAGATATGACTTTATCTGCACGATCAACAAGGAGATGTCCCGATTTGAGGTTTACATTATTCAAGCGTAGATCATGGGCGCTTTCCTTGGCTTTGAGCGTAATATCTCACTCTCAGATAATACGAGTATGAAGAGAGCAACCACAAAAATTCCAAAATTCCGGGACACTCAACGTTTAGAAAAAATCATATCATTGAATTACGTCAAGGTATCTTATTGATTTGTAGTTAGTTTAATTAAATGTAAATGGTGTATGTCCCCATAATATTTTAATAGTGGAGGAATGGTGCTACTAGACGTAAAATTACTATGAATCAATAAGATAAAAAGTGCTTGTCCAGTGTTATTGTTGCTGATAAATGCTGGATGTCCCGATTTACCTCTACAATTTTCCTAAAATAGATTCAAGCGGCAATATCAAGGTCATTGGCTCTGTTGGAGAAATGGTAAAGCTCCGATCAAGATAGAATTGTTTTGCTTCTTCGGATATAGCATGAACTAATATGGCTTTAATGCCGGCAATTTCCGCAACTAATATGGCTTTAATGCCGGCAATTTCCGCAGCTTGCAATATACGTAGTATGGCATCACGTAGTAACGCATCTCCCAATTTCTTGCCTTGATGTTCCTTATCTATGGCTAACCTTCCCAAGACCATAACAGGGATAGGGTCAGGCATATTTCTTTTAATTTTACCAGGGGCGTATTTGGCTGCTAAGGAGCCAGATGCAAGTGCGTAATAGCCTATGACCCGTTTATCGATGCACAGCACATAGGTACGCGAGGCGCGGGAACGTTCATTTGATCTGGCTCTCTTCTTTAGCCAGTTATCTAAGGCAGGAACGCCACAAGAAAATTGATCAAGGTCGTGATAGTCCGCTAATGGACAAGGAGCAGTTAACGTTGACATTCATTCCCACGGCGCTTTAGTTGCTAGTAATGCTAAGAGCTTCTTGTTGGGTTTGGGTGGGTTATCCAGAATACGGTTAAATTTTTCCCATTGTGCGTCATCCAGAAAAAACTCTGTCCTATCCAGCAGTATTTCCTGAGCTTTCTCGTAAGCTGCTTCCAGCATGAAATCAGACCAATCCTTGCCAATACTTTTTGCGGCCTTGTCAATGAAGTCTCTTGTGCTGCTATGTACGCGCATATTGATCAGCGTATCTTTTGGGGCGTCTTGCGGTAGCATTGTTGCGCCTCCTCTATGAAAGACATTGTATACACATCATAGCGTATATACGTCGTCTTTACAATATTTTGATGTTTTAGAGGGCGATGATTCAGGTCTCCACTATTAATATTTTAAAAATAATAAAAATCAATAAGTTGCCAGTGATTTAGCTAATCTAATTATTGGATGAAATGCTGGGTGTCCCGATTTGTCAGCAATTTCACTATTCTGATTATTGGGTGTCCCGATTTGTCAACACATCAGGGTAAGATGTGTTGCGGACGATCACCCATGCAGACGTTGCGTGATGGGCTGAAGCTATGGGATGAGAAGGTTGGTAATTTAAACTAACCTGACAACAAGGACTACGTCAAAACCGACAATTGTCAGATCGGGTCCCGACTAATACACATAAATAATGGTGACTGTCCTCGTTCTTTTCCTTCTGGTATCCCATTAAGGTTTGTCAAGTCTTCCTGCGAGTATTGCTATATAAAATGCTGAAAATCCGGAAATAATGAGATTTCCTGGTTTGCTACTAACGACTCCTTCGCTAATCAAGATAACTGGAACTGCTGCACCTATAATTGAAGCAATCATGGCTCCAAACCATAATTTACCCCTGCCTGCTGTTAAATGACTGTTACCCAAGAATGACAAAGCTAACCATAGGCAAAGCACGCAAATAAAAAGAAATAATGAATCCATGCCAAGCATAGTTTCAAGGTTCACTTTGTAGCACCATAGATCGTTGCTGCATCACTAGCCCCTTCTATTACTAAACCTGTTGATGTTGCCTGCTTGTATGCGGCTTCATAACTCGATGGCATCTTGATAAAGAGATCTTTCACGGGGTTACCCAATTCATTTATTTTTGGTACGTTTCTAGCTAATCCTCCAACTGATATAGTGAGATCAATTCCTGCATCAATGAGCGTGGCTGTTTGTTCACTACCGGTAATTCTCTCTATACCTTGTTTAGAATAGCTATCAGTCCCTCATATTCCTGCTTGAAAATTGTCTGCTCCTTTAGCTGCTATTGTTACACCTGCAGCGCAAGCTAAACTACCTGAACCATAACAGATTCCTGCACCTAGAAGAACTTGTCCGGCACCTCCAACGGACTGTAAAGTACGAAGAAGTACATTCATACCCTCGTCCTGGATAAATCCAGAGAAGGAACCTTTGGGATACTGCCCTATTGGGGCAGTGTTGTTTTGCGTTTCCCCAGCGAGCACAGTGGATTCGACCGCAATCTGAGACGAGTCCTGTTTTCCCTGATCTCGAAATCGATCAATCGGCGTCGGTAGTGACTTAAGCCTATCTTCAGTCGTGGAGTCATTCTGAGGCGTTACGCTTGAATTCGTATTGTCCGTTGTCAATACCGGTGCTCCAGATGCACCTTGCACGTCAGCCATTTTATTAGTCCTTTAATAGTATCGCTGGAATAAATCGATCAAAGTGTCGAAGTCTAAACTTCCTGTTGGGCGTGTTTTTTACTGTATTTCACGGAAAAACGAACCTGGGCTGCCCGCCTCGACAATTGATCACGTTATTCAGCAATAGGGCCGTCGAAAAAAATGCCATCAACAAAACAACCAGTTAACACAGTACCTCGATTTCTATGATGACCACTCTATAGAAGTAAATGACTTGTAAACACTAGGGATAACGCTATCAGAAAAAGATTACATACAGCTTTGTATATACTCAAACAGTGACTGTCCCCATTCTTTCATTAAAGCGTTTTTACAATGGCAAGAAAACTTCAGTTTTGACAGGTGTCTCCATCCTTGTTATTCGCTTTGCCTTGATATCCAAGGAGCTCAGTAACATCTGGAAAGCCCCAATTGGATCAGTTAACTCTTCAGTGGTTTGTTGAAATCCATCCAATACTTGTTCTTGCTCATCAGATATGTCGCCAGCCAAGTCGTAAACAGCATCAATTAAATGTGGGACCTTCATTTGATCATTAATAAAGACGAGTTTATCTCGTATTTTGTCCCATTTCTCTATACTCATCTTGGAGTGCCTGGCGAGTTTTCGTCTTGCTCGGTTAACATTAACCTCGACACTGTAAGATAACCCGGACTCGATAAGCTCATCCATGAGTTCATCTGTTATATTAACGCCAACCGATGCTAGGATCTGCTGGGTTTTTTCACTCTTTAACTGTTCGGCACTCCAGCTCCACTCTGTAGCGTCCTCATAACTCTCGATAAAAAAATCTTTAGGTTCGGTGACCTTGATAAGGTTCTTATCTTTCGGAATCTCACTCTTGAGTGCTTTGATAAAATCAAGAATAGAATTTGATTCGTTATACTTAATGATATGATTTTCGGGTCGACTATCAAAAAGGGCATGTTGGTTTGATGTTATACAGATACTTCCTGCGTCTAACTTGCATGCAACCTCGTATATGAATCTGACATCTTTCTGATTAATATCTGAACTGCCTTCATATATTGCCGCTATAACCTGATTTTTGAAATTCCAAAGTGATATTCGAATCAACGCAAAGCCGCTGTGGGTGAAATAGTATCCAACGTGTGCGGCGCCGACTCTTTTGAGTTCTGATTCACAATAGTCCAGTTTTTCTCTCTCCTTCCATTGATCAATATTTGAAGGCTCCAGGTCCATTACTTGTGAGGGTAGTACGGACGTCGCTTTGGAAATATCTGAATTTTGTTGACGTTTTACAAAACGATACAATTTCCAGGCGTAATAAGCAGCAATGAGGAGTAGTATTAAAAAAATTATCCCTAGAATTTGTAAAAACATAGTCATCCTGCCATTTCAAAACGTTGATGTTTGTATTTAAATAGTGTTTTAAAAGAAAAAACAATCCTTGTGTAATGCTGGTTCCTAATCACGATTAGGATTGATATATCGGTTAAATAACAACCAGATAGAATAAATAGAATAAATAGGACACCCACCCTTAATTTGCCAAAAACCATCAAGTCTGGCAATCTCTAAATTCACACACGATATCAAGGAGCGATATCATGCCCAAGCCAAGGAAAGCCCAGGTTTCGCTGGAAACCACCCCTTATTATCATTGCGTCTCCCGCTGTGTACGCCGTGCCTTTCTCTGCGGTGTGGATTCACACACCGGAAAGAGCTTTGAACATAGGCGCCAATGGATCGTCGATCGGATGAAACAGCTGGCAGAGATCTTCGCCATCGACGTCTGTGCCTACGCGGTGATGTCCAACCACTACCACGTCATCCTCCATGTCGATGCCGAGATTGCAGCCGGGTGGAGTCAGCAGGCTATCATCGAGCGCTGGGAGAGGCTCTTTACCCTGCCAGTGCTCGTACAGCGTTATCGTGCAATGGAAGCCCTCAGCAAAGCAGAGCGCGATGTGATCTCCGAACTGGTCACCAAATGGCGTAAACGCCTTCATGACATCAGCTGGTTCATGCGCTGCCTCAACGAACCGATTGCACGCCAGGCCAACCAGGAGGACGGATGTACCGGTCGCTACTGGGAGGGCCGGTATAAATCCCAGGCTCTGTTGGATGAAAAGGCCCTGGCGGCCTGCATGGCCTATGTGGACCTTAATCCCGTCAGGGCAGGGATGGCCAAGACGCCGGAACAATCAGAGTGCACATCTATCGCTGAGCGGACAAACAAGCTCAAACAAAGCCGTAATCAGGCAAACAGAGCAATCACCCCGGCTGGCTTACTCCCGTTTGCAGGAAACCTGCACAAAAACAGGCCCAAAGGGCTGCCGTTTCGACTGAAGGACTATCTTGAACTTGTCGATTGGACAGGGCGTGCCATCCTGGAGTACAAGCGCGGCCATATCCCAGATAATCAACCGCCCATTCTGGAACGGTTACAGATCGATCCCCAGCATTGGCTCTACATGACGCAGCATTTCGAAAGCCGGTTCAAGGGCATTGTCGGTGCAAGCTATAAGCTGAAAGAGGCTTGTCAACGAATGGGTTATCAACGAACGCCAAATCTCAGCGCTGCCATACACTATTTCAGCTAAAGGCTCATTCCAAAAACAAGCCAATTACAGAATCAGCCTCCTGCTGAGGATTGAGTGCGGTTCCTGAATTACATTCAGCGTGATTGGCAAGGAAATCTGAACCAGCAAGCAGCAATTTCAATATTTCTATGAGTGATGCAAGCCTGATATGAATAAGCCTGTGCGTCGGATATTGGTAATCTTTGGGGTGGGTGTCTTTTTAATTCGGCATTTCGAAAGCCGGTTCAAGGGCATTGTCGGTGCAAGCTATAAGCTGAAAGAGGCCTGTCAACGAATGGGTTATCAACGAACGCCAAATCTCAGCGCTGCCATACACTATTTCAGCTAAAGGCTCATTCCAAAAACAAGCCAATTACAGAATCAGCCTCCTGCTGAGGATTGAGGACGGTTCCTGAATTACATTCAGCGTGATTGGCAAGGAAATCTGAACCAGCAATTTCAATATTTCTATGAGTGATGCAAGCCTGATATGAATAAGCCTGTGCAGTTATATATTGGAAATCTTTGGGGTGGGTGTCTTTTTAACTCTATAGAAAGGCTTCTTTTCCGTACTTATTCTTCATCCAGGATTGGGGGGTTTTAGGGTATTCTAATTTTTTTATTTGGTTCAAGAGCGGTAGAAGTTTATTGTTGGCTCCTGGACGCCAAGCAGCAGGATGCAATTTCCATGAATCTGCATCTCCTACCCCACGGAAAACCCAGGGGGAACTTGCAACCTTACTATCCCACCAACGATCATTTGATCTCCTCAAAAAAGAAAGAAAGCTGTGCGCATCAAAAGGTCTGCCATCGTATGAATCAATAATTTCAAAATACCGCATAAAAAATAGAGTGTTTTCAGAGTTATAGTTGTCACTATAATAGATGATAATTAGTGTGGGATAAACATGGATAAACTGATATAGATAAAAGATTGCGTATGAAGAAATCAGTACAGATACCCTCTTATATGTTATTAGGAAAAAGGGTAGGGACTTGGTAGTATCCCTACATGGCTCTCTTGCGTGCTACATTTATTGTGGAGGAATACCCATGTTCAGTTATTGTGTGATGGCTGATAAGGCTTATTTATTTTTGGTGCGGTAATTGTTGCGATTGGCCGTCTAAATTATCGATTTAAGGTTGATTAGATTCAAAATACCTCTCTTAGTGCAGTGACCGCCAGTTCGAATCCGATATCTATGTGGCTATCGTAAATCTGCCATGTGTAAAATTCAGGAATTTAGACTTCCAGCGCCTGAGCCAGTAAAGTTACCTCGGAATCTTTGACGCGCCTAGCCTGGGAACTCTTTTTTACCAAACTGTTGCGACTGTTAGCCCAGCCAAGTAAATAATGATTGTCCGCGTTTTTGTACTGGATTGGATGGAGTGCATGGTTAGGAATTACTGCAATTCATGAATTCAATATTTTTAGTAGTGATTTCTCTGCCATCTATTTCGAATGTTCTTAGATTGCAGCTCAGAAACATTTTAATAATCAGCCTCGGATTATCTATACCCATATTTCTTTTAATATGAGCTGATTGCTTACCGCTGAGATCAGTTTGAATAAATACCCGGTCTTGATCGGATGGCGGAACCTCTTGATTAAACAGATTCACGAATCTAGCGACTCGACCAGACAAGTATAACTCAGCCTCTATTCCATGAATGGTTACGGGAAAAGGCGATAGGTTTGTAACCTCAAACCACACTCTTGCATCAGGAAGCTCTGAACAATTAACAGTTATTCCTGAGTGCTCACTGCTGATATTAATTTTCACCATGCTAGACAATTTCTGCTTGGTATAATAATTCTTCATTGCGAAACCAAACATCTTACTTAGAGCTCTTATTATTGTTCCTGAAAATGGTATTTCCATATCACTTACTCATGATTTCTAACGCTGGAATTGTGGGGCTGGATAAAGCGCATACTTTCATACGATATTATTTATGTAATATATCTCCTGATATACTGATTAGATGTAATCTGCATATTGCTTTATTGAACTAAGGATTATTAGTGCAATTGCATACATCACAGCACTTGGATTCAACGCGTTCAATTGGTGATTGTCCCAGTTTTTCGTTTTTACTCATTCATTTATCGTCAATTCACCTTTGAACATGTGAATGGTTCTCTTTATTTTCTTGGGAAGAAGGCTAACCTTCTCTTGTGCAAAAGGGACTCCCAAATTGATGCCATTTGTAATTCGTTCGTCGATATACCAGTCAGCTCGATGCTTGCTTAAGGATTTTTCTATTTCAAAGCAGTTAGCCATTGCCCAGCTAGAAGCTTTCAGTACAACGGCTCGAGGTTGATGATGAGTTTGGTCTTCAAATACCGATGAACCTAATTCATTACTCGGGAATGACATACCTTTAACAGATATTGCATAAAGTTTTGCTTCACACTGGATTTCTAACCAAGTTTTAAATTCATTTAATTCAGCAAGAACTTTAGATCGTCGTGCAGCTGGCTTGGTTTCATAGGAAAGCAAAAGTGCGGAATCATTCCATACATATCCATGTGCGTGCAGGGGTAAGCCATGATTTATTTTAGTTACGGCGCTTTGGTGCATCTGAATCATTTGATATGACCCTAAACCCTTAGATGCAAGGCTGCGTGTCCCGATCAAATCGAACATGGTCACTATGCATTTTTGCCATTCTGAGCTGTTCATGTTTTATTGGTTAACGACTAAGTAGTGGGGCACGATCCGCATAGCGGCGTAGCGTCGTCCCACACGAGCGCATTGTTGCGCCCTTACTAAACGATTCATAAGTATGGTTGGTGGAGTTTCTGAATTTCATTTCGTTAATTCCGAGGCAGCAAACCTTTTTCATTTCGCTTGGGTTCTGAAAGCTCCTTTTTTCTGAGATGCTTAAGAAGAACCTCTTCATAGTGAGGTGCCCAGCCATCCCTGTTACCTTTCCAGCACGAATCACAGCAAAATAAACCATCATAGAGTTCGAGTATATGCCCCTCATATCGGTGTGGTCCGTGCTGGTATTGGCTGCCACATACATCACATAAATACAGAATTTTATCTTTGGTCATGGTTATTTCCTTGTGGCCCAGCGTTTAAACTGTTAGGAGCAGAAGAAGTGCTGCGTAGTATGCAACCGTACGAACGCATTGTTAGATTTTCTTACGTTTTTAATGTGCATGCTTCAACGAGTTTTCTTCCCAGCACTGCCGGAAAAATAATGGAAAAAACTTGACCGCCACCCCAGGTAGTAGGAAGAGAAATACAGCCAAGCCTCTCTAGGTTTGCTAATGCAAGTACAACTTCTTCGCTTGGTTGCACTGGCTCTTCTTTATTTTCTTTATCTTTTATCTCGACAGAATCAGGTAAATTACCAGTCATGATTGAATTATTTAGTACTTCTTCCTCAGGTAGGGCATAGATTACAGATAATATCTTTGCTTCTACATACGATAATCTTTCTAAGATATCTATATATGAGCGATTTAGGTCAACTGAGCCACCCTCAATAGATGAATTAACTAGAAGTTTTGCCCAGAGGTCCTGCAGATAATCATTATCTTCTAATGATGCAGCCTCTAGGAGTGGGACAGCGAATTTAAGAGGGATTGGTTTAGATGGGTTATTTTTGCCAAGGCTAGCCATATAGTCGGTAGCTCTTTGCATAAGTCTCATTTGCCTTTCCCAACGCATGTATTTTAACTTGTCTTCAAAAATACCCATCCCTTGTTCTAGCGGACCGGATATGTAACGAGAAATAAAGCCTCCAAACTCTCGGCTTGCATCAATAGCCTTACCAGTTGTCTTGGCAATTTCTTGTGTGGCTTTTGCAGTTTCCTTTATCGCTTCTGTTTCTTCAGGCATTTCTCTTTCCTGAAATCTAACTAATATTAGATGGCCTAAAAGGCGTGTTATAACATGTCCCATTAACATCTAGACGCAAATTTATAGATACAACTATCTGATTCATAGGCGGTAGCAATACTTCTCTTGGTCTTAGATAGCCGAAGTGAAATTCAAAAAACCTACTAAGGATGTTCCTTGTACTGCTGAAAACTGATCGACAGAGAGACGAAAAGCCAGGCAATGGCGCAAAGCGCCAAAGCCCGCCCGCAAGCGCGGGAAGTGAGGAGAGGAATAAAACCCTTTTCAGGTATGCCGAAGCGTATGCCCCGGCAAACGTCCCATTTGTAGCGATACGTTTTCTTTCCATTGATCAATTGTCTTGGTGGTCAATTGGGTCCGTCCACAAACCGGACATTCGTACCTCGATTGTTCGGTGTGCCCTTCCTGCTGGGTTTCGAGTTCGGCCATGAGAGAAGCGCAATGTGAACAGTGCATTTTGTTTACCCCTTGTTGCAGCTCTTCAGTTCAGTCCCATTTCAACGCGCCGCCGGTCTGGTATTCGGTGACACGGGTTTCAAAAAAGTTTTTCTCTTTCCGCAGGTTCGCCTGTTCATCCAACCAGGGCAGGGTCGCTTCCGCACCGGGGAAGGGTTCCTCGATGCCGAGTTGTCTGGCACGGCGGTTGGCGGTGAAACGGAACTGGCCGATGTGATCCTCTTTGGAGTAACCCAGGATCGGGTCGCGCAGGATGTAGCTGGCGTAACCGATCTCGGCGGCTTCCGCTTCATCCCACATCTCGCGCATCGCCTGTGGGTCGAGGGTGATGTTCTCTTCGAGAATGATCTGTTTCACCACGCGGATGCCGAAGGAGGCGTGCATCACTTCATCACGCATGATGTATTGCAGTTGTTCGGCGGTGCCTTTCATCAGGCCGCGACGCTGCAGAGCGAAGATCGGGCTGAAGCCGTTGTAGAACCAGCAGCCTTCGAAGATGGCGGCGAAGTAGATGTAGGCCATGACGAAGTTCTGTAACTCATTCGGATCGCGCAGGTTGATGTCGGCGCGCAGGATCGAGGAGAGGCGTCGGTTGGTGATCTGGATCTTTTTGTTGATCTCCGGAACCACCCGATAGCGGTTGTAGATCTCTCCCTGGTCGAGGCCGATGGTCTCGATGCAGTGCTGGTAGGTCCAGGTGTGCAGCGACTCTTCATAGACCTGACGGGCCTGGTAGATCTGCAGCTCGGGGGCGGACATCTTCTCCATCACCGCCAGGCCGATATTGCGCATCGCCAGGATGTCGGAGGTGGTCAGGTAGGAGAGCACGTTCTCATAGACGTGACGCTCTTCCAGGGTCAGCTTGTGCTGATAGTCGTGGACGTCCTGGGCCATGTTGATGTCCAGCGGGGTCCAGTGGTTCTTGTTGGCGTTGAGGAAGTACTCCCACGCCCAGGGGTACTTGAAGGGGGCCAGCTGGTTGATGTCGGTCATGCCGTTGATGACCCGCTTGTCATCCGGATTGACCGGCTCCATGGAGGTGACTTCCGTGATTTCCGGCTCGACCTGCTCTTCGATCTGTAACGCACGGGCCGCCTCTTCCACCACGTGAGGATGGGCCGCTGTGGTCTCTTTTACCACCGGGGCAGGGGCGGCTTCCTGAAGCTTTGGCTTGGCGAGTGGATCATCCCAATTCAGCATCTCTTATTCCTCTTTATATTCTGGTTCGCTTGGTGGTTCAGCTCATCGCCTATTGGCAGGCTTCACAGTCCGGGTCGAGTATCGAGCAGGCCTTGGCAGATTCGCCGCCGTTGCCGCCGATCAGGTCGACTGAGTTGCTGCCGCTGTTCTCCTGCACTGAGGTCTTCTCCGCACCGGTGGCGCCCATGGAGCGCAGGTAGTAGGTGGTCTTCAGGCCCCGCACCCAGGCCAGCTTGTAGAGATTGTCGAGCTTTTTGCCCGAGGGCTCGGCCATGTAGAGGTTGAGGGACTGGCCCTGGTCGATCCACTTCTGACGACGGGAGCCGGCTTCCACCAGCCAGCGTGGGTCGATTTCGAACGCGGTGGCGTAGATCGCTTTCAGCTCCGCCGGGATGCGGTCGATGGGCTGCAGGGAGCCGTCGTAGTATTTCAGGTCGTTGATCATCACTTCGTCCCACAGGCCGAGCTTTTTCAGGTCGTGGACCATGTAGGGATTGACCACGGTGAACTCACCGGAGAGGTTCGATTTGACGAACAGGTTCTGGTAGGTGGGTTCGATCGACTGGCTCACCCCACAGATGTTGGAGATGGTGGCGGTGGGGGCGATCGCCATGGTGTTGGAGTTGCGCATGCCCTGATCCAGCACCTTCTCCCGCAGGGCGGCCCAATCCAGGGTGTGGCTCTCGTCCACCTGCAGGTAGTCGCCACGCTCTGCTTTCAAAAGCTTGAGGGAGTCGATGGGCAGGATGCCCTGGCTCCACAGAGAGCCTTCATAGGTGGAGTAGCGGCCACGCTCTTCCGCCAGATCCGATGAGGCCTGGATGGCGTAGTAGCTGACGGCTTCCATGGACTGGTCGGCGAAGCCGAGGGCCTCTTCCGAGGTGTAGGCGAGACGCTGTTTATAGAGGGCGTCCTGGAAGCCCATGATACCCAGGCCCACCGGACGGTGACGCAGGTTGGAGTTTCTCGCCTGGGGCACGCTGTAGTAGTTGTAGTCGATGACATTGTCGAGCATGCGCATCGCGGTGGTCACCGTCTTCTCCAGCTTGGCCATGTCCAGGCCGTCTTCGGTGGTGTGGGCTGTCAGGTTGACCGAGCCCAGGTTACACACCGCGATCTCCTGATCGTTGGTGTGCAGGGTGATTTCGGTACAGAGGTTGGAGCTGTGAACCACACCCATGTGCTGGTTGCTGTAACGCAGGTTGCAGGGATCCTTGAAGGTGATCCAGGGGTGGCCCGTCTCGAACAGCAGGCCGAGCATCTTGCGCCACAGATCCATCGCGCTGACGGTTTTGTAGATGTCCAGCTCGCCCCGCGCCGCCTTCTCTTCGTAGGCGGTATAGGCCTGTTCGAAGGCCTTGCCGGTGAGGTCGTGCAGGTCGGGGGTCTCGTTGGGGGAGAAGAGGGTCCACTCCTTCTCTTCGGCGACCCGCTTCATGAACAGATCGGGAATCCAGTTGGCGGTGTTCATGTCGTGGGTACGACGGCGCTCATCACCGGTGTTCTTGCGCAGCTCGATGAACTCCTCGATGTCGATGTGCCAGGTCTCCAGATAGGCGCAGACCGCGCCTTTGCGTTTGCCGCCCTGGTTGACTGCCACCGCGGTGTCGTTGGCCACCTTGAGGAAGGGAACCACACCCTGGGATTTGCCGTTGGTGCCTTTGATGTGGGCGCCGAGACCGCGAACCCGGGTCCAGTCGTTGCCCAGGCCGCCGGCAAACTTGGAGAGCAGGGCGTTGTCCTTGATGCTGCTGTAGATGCCGTCCAGATCGTCGGCGACGGTGGTCAGGTAGCAGCTGGAGAGTTGGGGACGCAGGGTGCCGGAGTTGAACAGGGTTGGGGTCGAGCTCATGAAATCGAACGAGGAGAGCAGGTTGTAGAACTCGATGGCGCGGCCTTCCCGGTCGATCTCATTGATCGCCAGACCCATCGCGACGCGCATGAAGAAGGCTTGTGGCAGCTCGAAGCGGGTGCCGCTCTCACTGTGGATGAAGTAGCGGTCGTAGAGGGTCTGCAGGCCCAGGTAGGTGAACTGCAGATCCCGCTCCGGTTTGATGGCGCTGATCAGGCGGTCCAGGTCGTATTGACCGAGACGGGTGTCGAGCAGCTCCAGATCCTCCGCCTGTTTGATATAGCGTTTGAAGTAGTCGCCGTAGAGACCGGCCATGTCGGCCTGGGTGTTGACCGGGGCGTGGATATCGAGGAAGCCGAGGGCCTCCCGGCGCAGGATATCGAGCAGCAGTCGGGCAGCGACCTGGGAGTAGTTGGGCTCCTGATCGATCAGGGTGCGGGCGCTCATCACCAGGGTCTGGGAGACGTCGCTCTCCTTGACGCCATCGAACAGGTTGCGGCAGGCGTCCTGCAGGATGCGTGGGGCGTCCACTTCCTCGAAGCCGTTGCAGGCCTCTTCCACCAGGGCGTGCAGTCGCTCCACATCCAAGGGACGCTGGCTGCCGTCTTCCAGGGTGACATTGACCCGGTGCTCTTCCGGGATGCCTTCGGTCTCGGCCCGCTTGGCGGCCTCTTCCTGGCGCTTCAGATTCTGACGTTCACGATAGAGGACATAAGCGCGCGCCGCCTTGTGTTCCCCGGAGCGCATCAGGCAGAGTTCGACCTGATCCTGAATATCCTCGATGTGGACAGTACCGTTGTCCGCCATGCGGCGGGTCAGGGCGCTGACCACCTGGTCGGTCAGATCCTTTACGGTGTCATGGACCCGGCTCGACGCGGCCGCGCTGCCACCTTCCACCGCAAGAAAGGCTTTGGTCATGGCGACACTGATCTTGCTTGGATCGAAGTTGGTGACCTTGCCGTTACGACGAATTACCTGGATGCCGCTACTGGCGGTGGATTGACTCTGGCCTGTCGGTTGGTGCATCTCAGGTGGTTGGGGCACTGCAACGGTTACGTCGCTATCGGCTACTGGTGTCGCCATGTCATCTCCTAATTGTTTTTCGTTGGCGGTCATCGTCGTACGGGATGGCCGGGCCGGGGCCTAACGCTTTAAATCTTGTGGTAATTCTGTTGGTCGTGCTTGCCGGCAGATCGTTGTCCGCCGTTTCTATGCAGGTTTACAACCCTGCAGGCCGGATTTGGTTGCCGGTCTTATTGTCTGGCTGGTGAATTCAGGATGGTGAATTTCAAAACCAGTAAACACAATATATATCGTATCTGACGGATGTCAACCACAACATCTTGTGCATTACCTTGTGGAAAAACGTCGCCAATCTGTGTGCTGTTTGTGGATAACTTCTGGATAGAAGTTCGCTTTTCACGGCAAATCATTGGCTTATGATGATGTTTAATTTTTATCCCCAGCCTGGTGTTGAGGTGGAATGGTTGGGGCTCCTTGGGGCGTGATCCGTTTTCCCGGCCATTTCAGGGAATTAGTTTCCTGTCAGGAGGCTTGCCGGTATTCCCGGTGGTGTCATGATGAGGGTGGTTTTGGGGGAGAATATTCCCAATGATCAGCCGCTTGGCGATAAAACTATTGGCATAGCTCATGAGAATGCGTATGGTTGGGTTCTGGGGTAAACCCGGAAGAATAATGATTAATTAACCGAAGATGAGGAGTTGTTTCGATGCTGGTAAGCGAAATAATGTCAAAATCACCGAAAACGGTGACTCCAGACACGAAGCTGCTGGATGTGGTCTCGCTG
Source organism: Candidatus Thiodiazotropha sp. AKAK2 (assembly GCF_058244685.1). NCBI lineage: Bacteria > Pseudomonadati > Pseudomonadota > Gammaproteobacteria > Chromatiales > Sedimenticolaceae > Candidatus Thiodiazotropha > Candidatus Thiodiazotropha sp. AKAK2. The sequence goes on from NZ_JBSYOP010000006.1 coordinate 16,948, forward strand.
ATGTGCCTGTTCCGTTATAGCGGTCTTCCAGTGGTGACCGATGGCAAGCTGTCCGGGATTATTGCTGAAAAGGATGTTTTGCACAGAATGTTTCCCACCCTTGAAGAGGTGATGGATGGGCTCTCATCACCCGATTACGACGATATGATGAAGCAGTACAAGGATGTGGTGAACCTGCAGGTCTCCGATGTGATGTCTTCCAATGTCGTCACCGTGAGTCCCGATATGCATATCCTGAAAGCGGCCACGGTGATGGTGCGGCATAAGTTCCGTCGTATTCCTGTGGCGGATGCCGGTCAGTTGGTTGGTATGTTGAGTCTTGGTGATATCCATAAGGCGATCTTCCAGAGCAATCTGGCGCACACAATATGATTCAGAATTAGTTTCAGATCGACATCGGCCAGTAGCGATGAAAACCCGTGCCTGATGTGCTCGGGTTTTTTTATTGGCAGTACGGTTCAGCTGCGCGGCATTTTAGTAATCCAATCAGTCTGGGATTTCTTTCAGGCAATAAAAAACCGGCATCAAGGCCGGTTGCAAAGGCTGTGCCCCGTACCCTTACGGGTACGGATTTATTATTATTGTTGTTGTATTCGCTTCAGAACTCGCCGGTTGCTCCAGCCACCATCACATCCAGCATGGCCTGATTGACTCGAATCGCAATTTCGGTCAGATCCGGTGGCAGCAGAGCGCTGTTGATCAGCATATCCAGATTCAGCATCATCAGCCACAGTTGTCCTTTCTTATCTTCCACCATGGCGATACGGCAGGGCATGTAGGCGGCATAGATCGGATCGTGCAGAATCATCTGTCTGGCATCTTCCGGGTTACAGAACTGGAAAATGTCCAGGTAGGGGGTTTTCAGTCCACGCGCTTCAAGCTCCTTCGAGACCTGTTGGCGGGCAACGAACTTCAAATTGATTTCGGCGGCTCTGGACATCAGCGCCTGTACCGCATCCTCTTTGGTAATGCCATCTTTAACGCTCATCTGCACCACGGTCTGATTGATATCCGTGATGTTGATTTCAGGTTGATCGCCGGCAACTACCGTGCTCAGAAAGGCCAGATTGACCAGCAGAGCAAATCCCACCGCTTTGAGTGATTTCATAGGGTTCTCCCAGTTATATTCTTTAATCTGCGTTATGTAGTTGGTGCCCAATTATTTTTTGTTGTTGGGCGCCAGTGAAGAGACGTAGGAGAGCAGTGCTTCGATCTCTTTGTCAGACAGATTGTCGAAGGTATCATCTTCCGGATCGTCGTCGTGTACCCGTTTATCCCATTGAAACATCTTGATCTGGCGGAACAGGTAGCGGGGGTATTGCAGCGCCAGGGCCGGGATACCCTTACGGGATTTGCCCATGCCGTTTTTCCGGTGACAGCTTTTACAGTCTCCCTCATAGAGTTCCCTGCCAAGTGCAACATCTCCATTCCATAGCGGGATATGATTCAACACAGGGTTGATCTTATCAAGATTGATACTTTCGTAATAGGCGGCGACATCGTCGATATCATCTTCGCTCAATGAGTGCAGGGAAGAGGTGATGACCATCCGGGGATTGATGCGATCTTCATTGATGTAGGCTTCTATCTGTTTGATCATATAGCCGGCCGGGGTGCCTGCCAGTCGAGGTGAGGCTGGGCCGGGTGTTCCCTGGCCGTAATGTCCATGGCAGAGTGCACAGCTTCTGGCCTGCTTCTTGCCGTTCTCCAGATCAATTGCATGGGATGCAAATGGGGTTATGAGCAATAAAATTAGGGGTAATAGTAGCCTGTTCATTTTTGTCGGCACCTGTATTGTTTGGTCGTTATTTTGAGGGAGGGAATTGCTTGGCAAATCCCAAACATTCTAACCTTAGCAGGAAATAAAAATTCCCCGGCTTAAACTGTGTGAATGTCAGTTGTTTCAGTCTTCTTATTCTGTTTTGGCAAACTGCGGCCCCCTATACTTGAGGTTGTGTTGTTTTCTTTATTGTGCCGCGGCATATGCCTCGCTATATTAAACACTGAGAAGGTTAAATTGGATATGGCTGTGCGCAATAAAATTGTTTATCACGTTATAAATAGATGTGAAAGACCTTGGTAACTGCGAGTAGGATCTAAGCAGTCGCGTGCAAGCGAATGTGAATCAGGAGTTTCAATGAGAAAGTTTATTTTAGTCGCTTCGCTGGTCAGCATGTTAACGCCGGCACTGGGCGTGGCTCAGCCTGCTGACGACGCATTGCGTGAGTATGAGCAGGCGATGAATCTCACCCCGAACCTGGCGAATGGCAAAAAGGTCTACAAGATCTGTGCGGTCTGCCATACGCCGGAAGGCTGGGGGCTGGAGAGTGGCGCCTATCCTCAGGTGGCGGGTCAACTGTCAACCGTATTGATCAAACAGTTGGCAGACATACGCGCAAGAAACCGCGACAATCCGACCATGCTGCCCTTTACCTCGCCACAGTTGCTTGGGGGCGCTCAGGAGATTGCAGACGTGGCGGCCTATATCTCCCAGTTGCCGATGAGCCCACACAATGGGGTTGGTCCGGGAGTGGATCTTGCGTTGGGTGAACACCTCTATAAAGACAACTGTGTTGAATGTCATGGCGAGCATGGTGAGGGTATCCTGGACGACCATATCCCCTTGATCTACGGTCAGCACTATCGCTACCTGTTGCGACAGTTCGAGTGGATTAAAAATGAGCGTCGGCGTAATGCGGACAAGAAGATGGTCAAACAGATCCACGGCTTCACGCATCGGGATATTCGTGCGGTACTCGATTATGTATCACGCATCAAACCACCAAAAGAGAAACTGGCTGAACCGGGATGGCACAATCCGGATTTTCCAAAGTTCGCCAGACCGCCGAACCTCCATTCAGGAGCGGGCTATAGCATCGATAAGCGTCCAGCAAGGCCAACACGACCCTAGTGGTCTGAGAGTTTCAGGTTGGAATTGTCTTAATCTCGCCGGAGGGTGGCATGACAAATTGTCACCTTTCGTGGTTATCAGCCATGACATCGGCGTTGTGAATTCACTGGCTTGATGAGGCGAAAAAAAAAGCGGGGCAATGCCCCGCTTTTTTATTTGGAATCGATCCCTGATTCCGTGCTGGATTACATGAAAATATCAGCCGTGATATTGTCGAACCAGCTGTAGGCATAGGCTACTTCACGCGCCCGCATCTCTGGGGTAGCGTCGGTTGGGGTCAGACCACCGGAAACCTTGGTGATCTTGGAACCGTCTTCTGCCAGTTTGTAGACGGCGGCAACGGAGATGCCCCAGTCTTTGCCGATGATGGAGTAGCAGGTGTTGACGTAAGCCGGTGTACCTGGCTCCTGACCATTCAGCAGAGCAGCAACGCTGGCTGCGCAGACTTTGGCTTCAGAGTTGGCGGCATATCCGGATTTCGGCATACCTTTCGCGATGGACGCGTCACCAATCACGTGGATGTTCTTGTGAATGGTGGACTCGAAGGTGTGCAGATCGATCGGGCACCAGCCACTGTCATTGGTCAAACCAGCTGCAAAGGCGATCTTGCCCGCTTTTTGGTTTGGAATGACGTTCAGTACATCGGCCTTGATGGTGTCGTCGAAACCGGTGGTCACACTCATTGCGCCGGCATCCACTTTAACAACCGCGTTGTCATTGGAACCCTGAGCACTGCCGCGCCATTCGATCATGGAGTTGTCGGTCTCATAGCCATAGAGTGCTTTCCAGCCCTGGGTGAAGAGACCCATCTTGGAGAACTTTGGCTTGGGATCGAGGATGATGATCTTCGACTTAGGCTTGTGCTGTTTCAGATAGTGAGCGATCTGAGAAGCACGCTCGTAAGGTCCTGGAGGACAGCGGAATGGGTTGCCTGGAGGGGCAATCACGACGGTACCGCCATCTTTCATAGCCTCAAGTTGCTTGCGCAGGGTTACGGTCTGTGAACCCGCTTTCCAAGCATGAGTTATGGTCTCTGCAACCTTGGCATCGTAGCCTTCCAGAGTCTCCCATTTGAAGTCGATACCTGGGGCAACGATACAACGGTCGTAGTTGAAACTCTGACCGCCTTTAGTTTTAACGGTTTTGGCTTTGGCATCGATGGCGGTTACCACATCATGGACCACTTTGACACCGTGCTTGCCGAGGCCGCTGTAACCGAACTTGATGGAGTTGATACTACGGTCGCCGCTCAGTACTTCATTGGACAGGTAGCAAGTGTAGTAGTCCTTGTTGGCTTCGATCAGGGTAACTTCGATGGTCGGATCGGCCATACGCAGGTATTTGGCAGCGGTTGCACCACCGGTACCACCACCGACGACCACGACTTTCTTGGAAGCGCCGAGGGCAATATAGGGAGTCCCCATCATGCCGACAGCAGTTGCTGCGCCTGCGCCTTTAACAAAACCTCTTCGGGTAATCTTCATGTTTCTCATTCCCCTCTTATTTTTGGCCTGACGCGTAGAAGTGGTTCAGAGCGTCGAGTCCAGCGTCGCCCTCTTTCTTCAGCAGTTGATTAACCTTCTTCTTCATCTTCTTGGTCATCTCACGATCACCAGATTTGAAGTCGGCCATGGTGTACTCCAGATAGGGAACTAACTGACCCATCAGAATGCCGGAGTCATCATCGGGAGAGGTGGCGTTGTCCGCATGACACTTTTCACAATATTTGTCATGCAGCTTGGCGCCTTTTTTGGCTTTAGCGGGATCAAAATCCTGCTTGGCCATAACAAAGGGCTGTTTACTGAAGAATTCACCCATCGCCTTGATCTCGTCATCGGTATAGCCTTTGGCGATACGGGTCATGATGGTGGATTTGATGTCACCAGCCTTGAAGCCTTGCATGACTTCTTCGAAGTAGACGGCGGAGATTCCACCGATACTGGGCGAGGCTGGGCCGATGCTGGCACCGTTGGTACCATGGCAGCCGGCGCAGGTGTTAGCCAGCATGGCTGCACTGGCACCCGACATCAGGGGTTTGTCAGCAGCGAAAGCCGCAGATGAGGCACTGAGGGCCAGTGCGCCGATCAGGGCTCTCTTGAGATTGTTGTACGCCATGTTACCTCCTTTGGTATTTAAACAGGCTTACATTAGTTACAACAGGGAACATGACGAACCCTGTCACACGAACCGGAGCAGTAAATTAGGACTGATCCTGTTGCGTTCAGCTTGGGAGGAGGCGTTATTGCTCGTTTATAAGCCGTCTTTTTTAACAAAGACGTGCCGGTCTCCACCCAGGCTTATGCTCTTTTTATTTTAAAAGGCCTGAAACTTTGTTGTGTTTCTTTTTAACCGCAATATCGGCTGCGGTATGACCCTCGTTGTCTTTATTCGATTTGTCTGCATTGTGCTGCAACAGCAGCATGATAATCTCTTCCGAGCCGGTACGGGCCGCTTCCATCAGTGGTGTGACACCATCATTGTCGGCCAGATTGACATCGGCGCCGGCTTCCAGCAGCAGTTTTGCGCTCTCCAGCTCATCCTGGCCTACCGCCCAGATCAATGCTGTTGCGCCGTCATTATCCTGCATATTGAAATCGGCTTTGTAGGAGAGCAGGGTGTTAATCGTCTCCACATGACCCTGGTCAGCCGCAAGGATCAAAGCGGTGGAGCCGTTTTTATCCCGGCTGTTTAAATCTGCATGGTGCTTGGCCAGCATGGCGACCGTCTCTGCATGGCCTTTTTCCGCAGCCATCATCAGCGCATTATGTCCATGCTTGTCGGAAGCTTTGGGGTCGGCGCCTTTGAATAACAGTTGCTCAACCATATCGGTGATGCCGTAGCGTGCGGCAATCATCAGGGCGTCCCATCCGGCACGGGTTCGGTCGTGCAGATTGGCGCCCCGCTCCAGCAGCATGGCGGAGAGCGCCGGGTGGCCGTTCTCTGCAGCAAAGGTCAGTGCGCTGCATCCGGCGACTGTGCGGGCATTTACGTTGGCGCCCCGGTTCAACAGGATGACAACGGTTTCAAAATTGTTGTTCTCTACAGCAATCATCAGAGCGTTTTTGCCGAATTTATTCGCGCTGTCAGGTGAAACGCCCTTATCCAGAAGCTGGGTGATGGTTTCCACATCACCAACATCCGCTGCAAGCCGCAGTTCCCTCTCATCTTCAGCGCTTCCCGCCATAACATGAGCGGACAGCAGCATTGTGAGTGTGGCAATTAACAGTCTGGTTGTTTTCATGAATTATCTACAAACCCTGGTATAAAAAATCGGTTGTGTCAGATAGCGACAATCATGGTGTGTCCGGTTCTTCGGGCTCGTCCGGCTCCTCGTGTGCGACACCGGCATGACAATCGATACATGCCTTTCCTTCATCCATGGCTTTGGGGTGTCGTTTACGGGCACTGCGATCCTGTTCGCTCAGATCCATATTTTCAAACTCGTGGCACGAGCGACACTCTCTGGAATTCGAAGCACGCATTTTGTCCCATACACGGTTGGCCATATCCCAACGGTGGGCCTCGTACTTCTCTTTGGTATCAATGGTGCCCATGATCTCGTGGTAGACATCTTTGGCGGCCATCACTTTGGCGATCATCTTGGGAATAAAAGGCTTGGGAACATGGCAGTCCGCACAAGTTGCCTGGACGCCTGAAGCGTTCTTATAGTGCAACGTCTCTTTGTACTCCTCCAGATTAACCTTCATGGAGTGACAGGAGGTGCAGAATTCCATTTCATTGGTATAGGCCATGCCCATGCTGAACAGCCCGGAAAAGATGATGCCGGCAACAAAGATGATGCCAACCAGTATCAAAGATATCTTGCCTGCGGACTGTTTCGCCGCGCGCTCTCTGAACATACTCCACCCTCTGTGTCGGAAAAGTTTTCCTTTTCCTTGTCGTTTGTTTGTTGTCCCCCCTATGTCCATACAGGTAGAGGCATTTTTCTTGACTGTGGGATGTTACGTCAACTCGGTATTCAATGCAAAATATACTCTGTAAACAAACTCATATGACTGTATTAGTAGAAACTAATCAGTTACCCGGTAACGATGCTCCGGTATTCTGACCATCAGATGGTCGGCAAGTTTGCCATTTATGATCGGTCTTGCCTAATGTTGACAGTCTTTTAATTAACACTCTTTGCTTGTCTGGCGCACTGTTGAGGGAGTGAAGGGTGGTTCTGATCTGGTGGGGAATGCCGCTTTCGATCAACATCTCAGCACACTGCCAGGCGGCGCTGCCGCTTTTCGAACTGCCGGTCAGCGCTGCATAGTCTTCAGCCAGCGCCTTGATATCGAGGCCAACCCAATCCACAAGGGGCAGTAGTGCGGCAAACCGCTCCGGATAAGGGCCGGCAGTGTGTAGACCAACCAGAAAGCCCATTTTTTTTATCGTATTTACCGCTGCAGGTAGTGCGCTTTGAAGCGTTGGCTCACCGCCGCTGAACACCACCGCATCGAGGAGTCCTTGCCGCTGATCCAGAAATGACACGATCTCATGCCAGGGGACAGGGGTTGTTGCCTCGCTCGGTATTAGTTCAGGATTGTGACAGTAGTCACATTTTAAAGGACAGCCCTGACAGTAGATCACCGCTGACAAATGGTCAGGGTAGTCGATCGTGGTCAGTGGCGTGACCCCTCCCACCCGCAGTTCTGAGGGATCTGTTGGTTTCGGGAAGGGATTGAGCATCGCCTGTCAGGGGTGCGGTGTGGACCGATCGGTTTTACGGGGTGCCGGTTCCCGGTAGCAGAGACGTTCCGCCTGCTCCGCCTGTTTACCTGGATTGAACGCGGAGATCGGGCGGTGATAACCCATCACCCGAGTCCAGACTTCGCAACGGGTGCGCTCTTCATCATTCAGTTCAATTATTTTGTTCATTGAGTTGCTCCTGTAATTTCTGTTCACGTAAGCGTTGGTCGCATTCCGGGCAGAACTCATGTTCACCACTCAGGTAGCCGTGAACAGGACATATGGAAAAGGTTGGGGTGATGGTCAGATAGGGGAGACGAAAGCTCTCCAGGGATCGTTTGACCAGGTTCCTGCAGGCCTGGGTGCTGCTGATGCGTTCATTCATATAGAGGTGGAGTACGGTCCCGCCGGTATATTTGCACTGCAGGGACTCTTGATGTTGCAAGGCGGCAAACGGATCCTCGGTATAGCCGACCGGCAGTTGGGATGAGTTGGTGTAGTAGGGAGTCTGCGGGGTGCCGGCCTGCAGAATTTCAGGAAACCGCTGGCGGTCAATCTTGGCAAAGCGATAGGTGGCGCCTTCGGCCGGGGTCGCCTCCAGATTGTAGAGATGACCGCTCTGCTCCTGGAAGCTCACCATCCTCTTGCGGATATGGTCGAGAAACCGTTCAGCCAGTGCCTTGCCTTCCGGGTCGGCGATATCCCAACGATCAGCGCTGAAGTTGCGGATCATCTCATTGACGCCGTTGATGCCGATTGTGGAGAAGTGGTTGCGCAGGGTGCCCAGGTACCTTTTTGTATAGGGGAAGAGGCCGGCGTCCATGTGGCGCTGGATAACCTTTCTTTTGATTTCCAAGCTGTTACGGGCCAGGCGCAGAAGATCGTCTGCCGCTTTCAGCAGCCCTGCTTCATTCTCTGTAAATTGATGGCCGAGACGGGCGCAGTTGAGGGTGACCACACCAATGGAACCGGTCTGCTCGGCCGATCCGAACAGGCCGTTGCCCCGTTTCAGCAGCTCCCGCAGATCGAGTTGCAGCCGGCAACACATGGAGCGCACCTGGTGCGGGCTCAGTTCTGAATTAAGGAAATTCTGGAAATAGGGCAGGCCATACTTGGCGGTCATGCGGAACAGACGTTCGGCATTCTCACTCTCCCAGGGGAAATCGGCGGTGATGTTGTAGGTGGGGATAGGGAAGGTGAAGACCCGGCCTTTGGCATCCCCCTCGGTCATTACCTCGATATAGGCGCGATTGATCAGATCCATTTCGGCCTGCAGATCACCATATTGGAAGGGCATCTCCTCACGGTCGATCACAGGTACCTGCTGGCGCAGATCCTCCGGGCAGACCCAATCGAAGGTGAGGTTGGTGAACGGCGTCTGAGTGCCCCAGCGGGAGGGAACGTTGAGGTTGTAGATCAGCTCCTGGATGGCCTGTTTTATCTGCTCGTAACTGAGATTGTCTTTGCGAATGAAGGGCGCCAGGTAGGTATCGAACGAGCTGAAGGCCTGGGCTCCGGCCCACTCGTTCTGCAGGGTCCCCAGGAAGTTGACGATCTGTCCGACAGCGCTGGAGAGATGTTTGGGGGGTGAGGACTCCACCTTGCCTGGAACTCCGTTGAGTCCCTCATGCAACAGGGTTCTCAGTGACCAGCCTGCACAGTAGCCGGCCAGCATATCCAGGTCATGAACGTGCAGAGCGCCGCTTCGATGGGCCTCGCCGATCTCCGGTGGATAGACGTGATTGAGCCAGTAGTTGGCGATCATCTTGCCGGATGTGTTGAGGATCAGACCGCCCAGGGAGTAGCCCTGGTTGGCATTGGCGCTGACCCGCCAGTCGCTACGCTGCAGATACTCGTTCACCGAGCTGGCGACATCGAGCAGGGTGCGACGATCCTGGCGCAGCTTCTTATGTTGTTCCCGGTAGACGATATAGGCCCGGGCCGTCTGCAGGTGGTTGGCGCTGATCAACACCTGTTCCACCACATCCTGTATCCGCTCGATGCCAGGGTTGCTCTGCCGATAGCCGGTGTGGGTCAGGACTTTTACCACCTGGGCGGTGATCAGGGTGGCCTCTTGATCACCAAATTCACCGCTGGCTTCGGCGGCCAGCAGGATAGCATTTTGTATTTTGGAGGGATCGAAATCCGCTTCACTGCCATCTCTTTTAACGATTTTGCTGGGTGTGCGGAGCCTCTGTCGCGCAATGGTGGCTTGCATCTCGTTAGTCCTCCGACCTTATTATCAATAAATATCTATATGTAGCGAGTGATTAATAATTCAAACACAATATATTGTGTTTTCAAGGTCAGTAATTGACTGATGTCAATTATCTGATGAAATCTCTGGCTGGCTGGAGTGATTGGTAAGAAGGGGGGAGCGGCAGCAGGGCTCTGCTGCCGGATTATCTGGTCGATATGGGTTTATAGGCCGTCCGCAACGAACGGATTGGTCTGGCGCTCCTCGCCAAAGGTGGAGTCGGGTCCATGACCGGGTATGAAGCGTACATCATCCCCCAAGGGCCAGAGCCTCTCTCTGATTGAGCTTAGCAGGGCCTGGTGGTCGCCCCGGGGAAAGTCGGTTCTGCCAATGGAGCCTTTAAACAGTACGTCGCCAACCTGGGCGATCCGGCTCTCCCGGTGAAAAAATATGATATGGCCAGGTGTATGGCCTGGGCAGTGGATGACTTCCAGCTTCTGATCCCCCAGGGAGACCTGATCCCCATGCTCCAGCCATTGATCCGGCGTACATTTTCTACCGTCGCCAAAACCGAACATGTCCGCCTGCTGGTCCATGTTGTCGAGCCAGAAGGCATCCTCCTTGTGCGGGCCCTGGATCGGTACTCCGAGCCGCTCCGCCAGCTCGACTGCGCCACCGGCATGATCCAGGTGGCCGTGGGTGAGCAGGATCATCTGTGGCTTCAGTTCGAGATCCTTAAGTATGGTCATCAGTCGCTGACTCTCCCCGCCCGGATCGATGATGGCGGCCGCGCGGGTGTTTTCACACCAGAACAGGGTGCAGTTTTGCTGGAAGGGGGTTACGGGGATGACTTTGTATTGCATCAACAGGTGGCCTCAACATCAGTGTTTGATCTTGTTCAGCAGGGTTTCGATCTGGGCGGTTTTTTTCGCGCCCAGAAGGATATCATCGATTACCCCGTCTTTTACCAGAACCAGCGTCGGTGTGGCGCGGATTTTATACGCTCTGGCTGCTTCCGGGTCGTTGCTGACGTTGATTTTGCTGATGTTCTCATGTTGTGTCGACAGATCATCGATAATCGGGGTCATCTGTTTGCAGGGTGGGCAGCTTTCAGTGTAGAAGTAGATCAGTCTACTCTCCGCTTCCCCGTTCTCCGAAGTCACTTTAACGCCAATCTGTCTTTTCGCGGACAGGTAGGTGAGCAGCGGTACCAGAATCAGATAGCTGGCAATCAGCAGAAGTATGATCATCACCCAGGACATGGGGTTATCTCCGGTGGTGTTTTTAGATTAGGTTGTTTTTTTCTTTGTCAGTTCTTAGGGCCTATTGGATTAGTGTTAACAGGCCCTAGTGTCAGCACAATACTTACGAGATGCTCAATTGCAAGCGCTGGGTTTTTTAGCGTGGCAAACTTTTGTCAAAACCCATCTGCCAACGCCTGCTACCCTTGAAGCCCTGAATCTAACCTATTAAGGTGTCGGATTAATATTGTGTCTGAAAACCCATACACCACAGGTAGATAACCCATCGATGGAACAGACAACGCTCTTTATTGTAGTCGGGGGATTGTTAGTCCTCACCCTGGTGCTGGCAAGCATCATTCAGCGTTATAACGATTTTGTTGAAGAGCGAAATCAGAAGGTGCAGCGAATCCTCAACCGGGTAACTGAAATCGAGGCGCTGATCGGGCGCATCCCCGGATTGCCCATACCTGCCGAAGCGGAAACCCTGCTGCGCCGGGACATTCATGCCCGTTTGCTGGCCCTGCAGCAGATGCATCCCAAGTATGAAGGCATCCGTCAGATGATCCAGGCGGCGGAGCAGGCGATCGGCCAGGTCAAGCCTGAGAGTGAGGAGCGTTTGCTCGATACCGCGCGACTGGAGCAGTTCTCCCGGCTGTCAAGCGAGATCAGCTGGTTGCTGAAAGAGAACCGGCTGTTGACCCCCGTTACCGACAGTGTACGGGAACAGTTGACGACAAAGCTGGAATTCAGGCGAGTCGAAACCGCCTACCATCACCACATTCGTCAGGCTGAGCGTCTGATAAAAGGTCAGCAGCTGCACCAGGCTCAATGGTACTGCAGCCAGATGAAGACCCTGATTGAACCCTGGTCCCATTCCAATAAACAGGCGGCCGGCTGGTACCAGGAGGTTCTCAAGGTCTGTAAGAAAGTCTCAAGTGGCTTGAAAGGTGAGGCTCAGTCGAAGGGCTCATCTTCGAGCTGATCGTTGTGGGGCTCTGAGATTCTGTGGTTCTCATCCAACCAGTCACCCAGATCAATCAGTCGACAGCGTTCACTGCAGAAGGGTTTCCACTTCGAGCGCTCTTCCCATAGGACCGATTTTCCGCAGTTCGGACAGGGGACTGTGGTCGGGGTGGTATTTTCCATCAGAAGATACAGGTGGTCAGTTGAAAGGGGATGTCCTGTTTGGATTGGGTCGGTTTTCCCGTGTCTATGGACTCCAGAAAGCGGATGCTGAAGCGGTGCTTATTGCCGCTGATCTCGGTGAAGACATTGGTGTTTCGCGGCAGGCTGACTCGCACCAGCTGGGCCGGTGACGAGGGTTCCAGACTTTTCTGGAAGAAACCCTGTTGGGCGGTCTCCTCGCTGGGTAGATTGCTGCCGCGAACCAGATTGAGCAGCAGAACTACCGCCTCACGGACCGGGTGCAGTTCATGCATCCATTCGCTCATTTGATCCTGACGTACTTCATGGGGCTGGTTGAGCCAGCGATGGTATTGCGGCAGATCGAAATTACAGCCTCCCCCGGGGATGCTGCTGCGTTGCACGATGGTGGTTAAAAACTCGTTGTTACGCAGATTGCGGGCGATCTGTCCATCCATACGATAGACCTGATGAATCGCCTGCTCCAGATCGTCCAGTACCAGTCCCAGGGCCTCCATGTTGACTCCGGGCTGTTGACGTACCCGCTCAAGATTACTGACATGACGCTCCAGCTCCTTGAGGATCTCGGTTTTGAGGTCAGAGCGGCCGAATACACTCATGATGCTCAACAGACCCTCGATCGCCGCTCGATTACTCCAGATATCGGCCAGTGGACGAAAGTGGTCCACCTGCATGAACAGGTGCTCTAATCGAAGAAAGGTACGGATCCTTTCATTCAGAGGATGTTCGTAGTGGATCTGGTCTGTCACGAGATTTAGTTCAACCCGTCAGGCGGAGTAAAGAGCGGCCTATTATGTCAGGGGTCGGGCCTGACTGCTAACACGATGGCTGTGGTAATGGGTGCGGCGGTTATCATTTTGTCAAAATCTCCCCAGCTCCAAAAGTTGAACAGCGCCATTGGATATATGTTAGGGCCTAATAACACGAATCCAATATGCCCTGTGCCTGAAAAAGAGCAAATCAAGCTGCAAGCTGCGTAGTTCGGTTGTTCCAAATGAGTGGCGAGCAACGGTTCGTGGCGCTTTTTCAGCTATAACACCCCAGATTGTATGAGACAGTACACTAGCGTATCAAAGGGTTTTTGGTGGGGCAGGGCCCCACCCTACACTCTGAACTCAACAGTAGGGTGGGACCCTGCCCCACCAAATACCGGTTAAGTCAGCGCCATTCGGGGCTAGGTCTGTTTTTGCGCCCAGTGGCGTTATCATTCGCTTTAACAGGCTCTAGTATGAGGCAATCATCTAGCTGCGTACACCCGGACCGAAACTGAAGCTGTCCAGAATATGTACATAGTTGACCCGTTCGAATTCTGTTGGATCGGCGACACTGATCTGGCTGAGCCGGCCACGAAACTCCTCGATCGATTCAAAGCCTTTCTCTTCCATCCACTCTTCGATGCCTGCCACGATCTTGGCCAGGGCGGTCGGGCCCTGCTCGAGCAGCAGACTGCACAGATGGACGACATCGGCACCTGCCAGCAGTAATTTAATGACATCTTCTGCGTTGTGCACACCACCGGTGGCGCCCAATGAGAGCTTGGTGCGACCGTGTAGGATCGCAATCCAGCGCATCGCCAGCAACACCTCTGAAGAGTTCGAGGTATGCAGTGTGCTGGTGAGTCGCATATTGTCGATGTTGATGTCCGGTTGGTAGAAGCGGTTGAACAGGGAGACGCCGTTCGCACCCGCGGTCTCGAGCTGTTTGACCATGTTCGCCATGGCGCTGAAGGCGGGCGAGAGTTTCATATTGATGGGCAGATTGACCCGCTGTTCCAACTGGGTGAGCAGTTCGACATAACGCTGCTCGATTTCACTGCCGCTGGTCTCGATGTCAGCCGCCACTTGATAGATGTTCAGCTCAATCGCATCGGCGCCGGCTTGCTCCATCTCGGTGGCATGGGTAATCCAGCCACCGGGGGTGGTGCCATTGAGGCTGGCGATCACCGGTATCTCCACAGCCTCCTTGAGCGCCCGCAGGTTTTCCAGATAGAGCTCCTGACCATTGGAAAAGTCATAGTGGTCAGGCAGAAAGCTGTCGGCTTCCGCAAACCCGGTATCCTGATGATGCAGAAAACGCACCATCGTCTCCTCTTCGGCGGTTACCGACTCTTCGAAAAGGGAGTACATGATCACTGCCGAAGCACCGGCATCCTCCATTCGACGTACATCGTCGATACTGCGGGAGAGTGGCGAAGCGGAGGGGACCAACGGGTTTTTGAGTCGCATCCCAAGATAGTCAGTTGTCAGGTCCATATCATTCCCCATGCATGCTCAGGTGGGTGGATTCGGGCTGTTCGGATGTTACCGTGAAGCAATTCTCTTGTCGGGCTGATAACCGGCTGATGCTGAAATCTGCTATCGGCACTCTATTGGTGGATCTACTTGTAGATTCCATCGATGCTTTACTCTCTAGTTTTAGCCATTTTTTTGCTGATCGCCAGATCAATGTCGCGTATCGAGCAACGCTGTGTTCTCAGCGAGTGTGCTGCTAAAACCTGCACCAGCCACCTGCCAATGCCTGTTTGTCCTATTCTGGTTGAGTCGTGCTTTCACCCGCTCAGCGCTACCGTATCAAGCCTGCCGTTTTTGCTTGTTACACTATGTTACAGTCGATTACCCAGCGTAACACCCTTTCTGGTGTGGGCGTGCTATGGTCAGGAGTGTTAGGCCCTAGTGGGAGAGGATTGATGAATGATGGGAATATGACTGCCGGACCTCCCAGGGTACTGCTGGTGGAAGATGACGTACAACTCGCCGGCTTGGTGCAGGAGTATCTGCAGCGATATGAATTCGAAGTGCATCTGGAGCATCGTGGCGACCGGGCGACTGAACGGGTCAGTTCACTCAAGCCGGATATCCTGGTGCTGGATCTGAACCTGCCCGGTAAGGATGGCTTGGAGATCTGTCGTGAGATCCGCTCCGACTTCAGCGGCCCGATCGCCATGTTTACCGCCCGGGATGAGGATGTGGATGAGGTTGTGGGTCTGGAGCTGGGGGCGGACGACTATCTCACCAAACCAGTGGAACCCCGGGTTCTGTTGGCTCGTTTGAGATCCCTGCTGCGGCGCTATCGCGCCATCGGTTCCGCTGTGCCGGATGCCCAGGGGGATCAGCTCGCTTTCGGCAAGTTGCAGATCGATTCACGAGGCAGAACCCTGTCACTGAATGGCGAGACGATTGAACTCTCCACCGGAGAGTTCGATCTGCTGTGGCTACTGGCCTCTACCGCAGGTCAGGTGGTGGATCGGGACAGTGCCTTGAAAACACTGCGTGGCTTTGCCTATGACGGCCTCGACCGGTCGGTGGATATCGGTATCTCGAGGTTGAGAAGAAAGCTCAACGACAACGCCCACCGGCCCTATCGTATCAAGACGGTGCGTGGGCGTGGCTATCTGTTTGTACCCGACGCCTGGGACTGAGTATGGCGCGCCTTTTTATTACTCTCTACGGCATTCTGTTCATTACCGGCGCCCTGTTTGTGCTGGGCATCGTCTGGTTACCGGAAATGGCGCTGAAAGGCACCATTCGGGACTATTACGAGCGCTCCATGTTCGGTGTGTTCGGTCTGGTCGAGGATCGCCTGATGAGCCAGCCACAGAGTGAATGGCCGCAGACCGTCAAAGCGTTGAAAGCCAATTTCAAAAGCGGCCTGGCGTTAATGGAACATGACCAGTTACCCCTTGATGATGATGAGCTCTCCGCACTGGCGCTGGGAGAGTTCGTTTTTACCGAGGATGATGATCTGACCCGCTTCTACAAACAGATACCCGACTCGGATCGTTATCTGATGCTGGCCCTGGGCAAGAGCCGTGAGCAGCGGGAGGTTGAGGAGGTTGAAGGCATTGTACAATTGATCGGCGAACTTTTTTTGGAGCGGGAGAGGGAGGCGTGGCCGCAGATTCTGCAGACGCTGGGGAAGCGTTTCAAAATGCCATTGAAACTGCTGCCTCTGGATGATCCCTCGCTGCCTGCAGATCGTCTTGCTGATATCAAGGCGGGGAAAGTTGTGGTGCTTGGCTTTAAGCAGAGCCGGGATACCTATTATGCAAGAGTCCATGACTCCGAGCTGGTGTTCCGCGCCGGTCCCTATGAAGCGCCCTTTGTGTTGCGCAATTTCAATACCATTCTGTTGGTACTGTTCGCCCTGTTGGTCGCCCTGGCGGTCTATCTCTGGGTTCGTCCCGTTTGGCGGGAGTTGAGTCGATTCGACCAAGGGGTGACGCGACTGGGTGCTGGTGATCTGAACACCCGCCTGATCGTGAGTAACGGTGTTGCTTTGAAACCGCTGGCAGAGACTTTCAATAGCATGGCCCGACGGATTCAAAAGTTGATTCAATCCCATCGCGATTTGACCGGTGCCGTCTCCCACGAGCTGCGCACCCCGATTGCCCGGCTGAGGTTTCGCATCGATATGCTGGAAGATCCACTGGGTGAGGAGGACAGAGAGCGACACATCACCGCGATGCGCAAAGATATCCTGGAACTGGAAGAGTTGGTCAGTGAATCCCTGAGTTATTCACGACTCGATCGGGAACGCCCGGAGCTGGTGATGGATACCGTCTATTTAAAGGATTGGTTGCAAGCGTTGTTGATCGAGACAGAGGATGATTATGACGGGATCAAACCTGAGCTGGTCACTGAGGCGATCAACACGCATTTGCAGGTCAGCGTTGATTCGAAGTTGATGGGCAGGGCGGTCAAGAATCTACTCAGAAACGGACAGCGTCATGCCCAACAGCGTCTGATCGTATCAGCCGACTGTCAGCAGGGTCAGGCCATCATCATTGTTGAGGATGATGGTAGCGGGGTGCCTGAAAAAGAGCGCCAGCGGATCTTTGAACCCTTCGCCCGACTGGATACGGCCCGCGACCGGGAATCAGGTGGTGTGGGGTTGGGATTGGCCATCGTGCAGCAGATTGTCCGCTGGCATGGTGGACAGGCATGGGTTGAAGACGCGGCTATTGGTGGCGCCCGCTTTATGATCAGCTGGCCGGTATCCCAGGATTGAGCTGTAGGCTCCTGAGAGGAGTCATCACGCCAATCGGCATCTGGGGCAGGATCAAAACTTGACAACACAAACCCAGCGCGAGCCGGGTCTGTGTTGGGGTTGAAATTATACGGATAGGTCGTCGATTCAATCAGCGTTTATTCAGTATTGCCCCAGTCCCATCTCAATGTAACCGGTGGGACAGACCTCTTTGCAGATATGGCAACCGACACACTTGGCATAGTCGGTTTCCACATAGCGTCCCATGACACGCTCATCCTTTCTCACGCGGGTGACCGCATCCTGAGGGCAGTAGATGACACAGTTGTCGCACTCGAAGCAGAATCCGCAGCTCATGCAGCGTTTGGCTTCGCTGACCGCTGACTCCTGGGTAAGGCCGTTGAAGCGCTCGATCATGCTACCCAATACATTGGAGACGTTAACGTCCATCTCATCCCGAGCATTGACTGTTTCGTAGTCAAAGTGACCGGTGTAGAGGGCGTTGGTATTGATTACGTCTGCTTCGGCCCGGTTCTCAAAATTGTGTACAGACCATTTGGCGCTGTTGGTGCCCCAGGTCGAGCCATGATTGTACTCATCCGGCGATAGGGATTTTTCATCCAGCTCCTGCAGCAGGTCGAAGTGGTGACCTTCCACCTTGGGTCGGTCATCGAGCGACTCACCGCTGAGATATTTGTCGATTCCCTGGACGGCCACCGAGGCCTGACCAATCGCAGTGGTCAGCAAGTGGGGATTGATGGCATCACCGGCAACGAAGTGATCCTGTTTACCTTTCACCTGCATGGTTCGATCCGCATCGATCTGGTTCCACTCGTTGGCGATGCCGTCGATGCCGTCGTAGTCACCAGTCTGACCGGTGGCGGCGACAATCAGGGTGCACTCGATCTCGAAGGGTTCTCCATTCGGTTCCATTTTGCCGCTCGACCAATCCACCGGTTGGACCTTCAATGCAGAGGCACGGCCCCGCTCATCCAGTACCACCTCAAGGGGAGCCAGACTGTCGTGGATCTCCACTCCCTCAGTGATACAGGCCTCCAGCTCATGCTTGGTGCAGGGAGCCTTTTCGATCGGGCGACGATAGACCAGCCAGCAGTCGGAGTCGGTGCGCAATGCTACCCGGTCTTCCCGTTGTGAGCCCGAGCCATCAAACACAGCCTCCGGGCGTTCCAGATGTTCGAGTTCAGCTACCTCTCCAATGCGTTTCGCAACAGCCGCCACATCCATGGCGGTGTCACCGCCACCGATTACCAGGATACGACCATCGAGGTATTTCAGAGTACCGTTGTTGAAGGATTTGAGGAAGGTCATGCCATCGACACAGTTGGGGGCCTCACCGCCTTCGACACGCAGCGGTTTGCCGATGACCGTACCCACGCTCCAGAAGATGGCGTCGTAATCATGCTCCAGGGTTTCGACCTTTACATGCTCACCTACCCGTGTGTTGAGTTGCACTTCGATACCGCCCAGGTCGAGGATGCGCTGGATCTCATCTTCCAGTACATCACGCGGGATACGGTAGCCGGGAATACCGAATACCATCTGTCCTCCCAGCGCATCATGAGCTTCATAGATGGTTGAGTTGTGACCCAGACGGCGTAGGAACAGGGCGGCGGCCAATCCGGCAGGACCTCCTCCGATGATGGCCACCTGCTTACCCGATTCTGTTTCAGGTTTCTCAAAAGCAAGATTGTTTTCCCTCGCCCAGTCGCCAATATACTGCTCAATGGAGTTGATGCCGACGAAGCCATCAAGACTGTTGCGGTTACAGCCACTCTGGCAGGGAGCGGGGCATACCCGACCCATGATCGAGGGGAAGGGGTTGGCCTGGGTCATGCGCTCGAAAGCGTATTGCTGCCAGGGTTTGTCAGCTTGTGGTTTGTCCAGGCCACGTACGATCGACAGCCAACCGCGAATATCATGACCCGATGGGCAGGCGTTCTGGCATGGTGGGGTGCGCTGGATATAGGTCGGGCAGAGGTAGGACTCGCCCTGATTGATTACATCGTTATTCCAGTCGTAGGGTTCGTTGTCGCCGTCGCTATAGCGTCGATAAGTTGGGTCGGTGTCACTCATTCGTTTATCACTCCATTCAAAGCAGTGTGACTGTCTGTGTGCACGCTGAAGGTCCGCAGACTTGTCACGGGTTGGTGATGCTCTGGTTCGGTGTTTTGATTATAGGCAACAAATGTAACCGGTTTGCACTGTTATGGGATTGTGAACCAAGTACCTACAAACGAGTAGATCAAAAGTTTTTTAAGCGCAGCTTAAGATTGATCGGGAATGGCTCTAAAACAATCTGAAAAATCGAACTCCATCACAGCTTCATCGGTCGTGGTGCGGCTGAAACATATCCGAGATAAAAACATCGGGCAAAATATTAGCAGCGTTGTGGGGATTTTGCCTGGTATTTTTTAGCTGGGATTGTCAGCTTCTCCATACACTCAATTTGAGATGATAGCTCAGCAGCGAGCTTTATTTAAGCGGCTTAAGGAAGCAGACAATCCTTTCGGTTTCGATGAAACCGAGCTTTTTATGCAGCGTGATACTTGTCTGGTTGTGGGTCTCTGTATCACTGGCAATCTCCTTGAAGCCTTGCTTGGCGGCCCAGGATTCCGCTTGCTGCATCAGCGCTTTGCCGTAGCCTTGGCCGCGATACCCGGGTTTGACGAACCAGCCTTCAATATAGGGCACCCTGGATGAGCGGCTGCCTTCGGCAAAGTTCCGGATGTTGAGTTCGATAAACCCGGCCAGCTCCCGGTCGGCAATCTCAACCACGAAGGTTTCAACAATATCGATCGATTCACCGGCAAAATATTCAGCAAGTTCTTTCGGATGTTGGCTTTGATCCTTTGGCCAGAGCTGGCTTCTCATACTGATCCAGTCTGCTAAATCAGATGTTTCAACAGGGCGGATAATCATAAGTATCACTCGGTGCTTGCGCTTTCAAATCTAAAGCATGTTCGATAAGGAATTTATGCTTGGAGTCACTCCTGTTCTGTTAACTCAATATTAGCCAAAGAGATGCAGAAAGCCCTTCTCCCTTGATGGGAGAGGGTGTACGCGAAGCGTTTCATCTGGCTAAAAAGAAAAAACTCATTGATCCTTTATTTTTATCGCGCTGGTTTCTTGTAAAGACTGAGGTGCTTTTTATCCCCCCCTCTCCCCCGGCCCCTCTCCCGCAAGGGAGAGGGGAGCTACTCTTTCGGTCTGTTTGGTAGGCTGATGATTGGTGCATTTTCAGGGTGTAGGGTGGGGCCATGCCCCATCAAATGCGCTTAGATTAAACACAATGAAGCGCCTTGGCGCTTACTGAGCCACCATCAGTTTCAATACGGATGGTCAGGTAAGTAGTAAGACGAAGCATCGCCATGATCGTCGAAAAAACACGGACACACTGAGTTTTCCCGACAGCCGTGTCTTAAACCTGAATCCGTGGGTTCAGAAGGAGTGCAGCGTGCAAGATATTGATTCGGATAGCGTAATAAAAATTCGTAGCCATACCCTTAGGTCTGGCGAGAATTTTTATATAGCTAGAAGGATCAAGAGCTTGTGCGATGTGTCCTGATGGACCCACGGATTCAGGTTAAAAAAACCAATCAGGGTTTATACCCTCAGCCAACTCAAAGCGTCACTCGGCAAAACAAAGTGTCGGTATTAAGCTCGATTGTTCCGTTATCTGAGATCGCTGTAACTTCGGCGGTATGTTCTCTTTTAAACGCCTCCAGCTGTTCAGGCTTGAGTTGATCAAGCAGTGATTTATAGCCTGCGCTGTTGAGCAGTCCCCACCACTCATCGACCGAAACCGGGTAGCGAATTGGTTCTTCAATGATCTCCAGATCCGTGTAATCAGAACTCTCCACGAGTGCCTGCCAATTTTTAGCGGTTTTCAGTCGATCTTTTATCTCTCCCGGTGGTGACAGGTCATACTTTGTTTTAAGGCGATCCAAAAACAGTTCAGCGTAGGGATTGAAGGCCGTATTTGTAAAGGAGGAGCCGATCAACTGACCGCCCGGTTTGACGGTTTTGCAAATTGCCCGGTATGAGGCTTCCATGTCCGGGTAGAAGAACATCGCATAGCCACAGGTGACCACATCGAATCTGTCCGCCGGGTAGGTCAGCTCATCCACATCGGATTGAATGAAACGAATATTGGGGAGCCGCATCTGTTGGACTTTTTTGGCCGCAAACTCGAGCATCTCCCGGGACAGATCGATGGCTTCGATCTGTGCATCGGGATAGTTGATTGCCACTTCAATGGCCACACTGCCGGTGCCTGTTGATATGTCGAGTACCTGCAGCCCATCAGCCGCAGGCAACAGCCTGGCCAGTCTTTTAGCGGAGATGCCAAAGAAACTGTTTTGGTCATATCGGCTTGAGACTTTGTCAAAGGTGGATTGTATGGTCTGTTTGTATTGTGTTGTATCCATCGATCTGTCGTTGTTGAGAGCGTGTTCCATTGTTGGCGTCAATCCATTTCAAGTGGATTGAACAAACGATGTTCAAATCAACTTGTGGGTTGCTGTTACCAAATCCAGTGGTGTTGTGACGATTGTTACAGAAGGATACATATCCAAACAATATCCCCACAGACATTAACAAGCTTGTTTCTTAACCTGATGATGTCAATAAAACAACAGGGAGCATCATCATGCCAATCAATCTGTCTGGTTTACATGGATCCAAACTGGCTGCACCATGGGTTCTCGCCTTTGGGGCTACACTGCTACCCGGCCTCGCTGCGGCGGGTGAGTGGTCGGCGGGTATCAACCTGGGAGGTGGTCGTAATCCGATCATTGGCGAAGACAACACCTTTGTGGCCATGCCGGTGATCGCCTATCGGGGCGAGCGTTTCCATGCCAATCTGGGTAATCCCGGACTCGCTTTCTTCAATGGCAGCACAAATTTCGGCGGATTGGGTTACAGCCTGGTTAAACAGGATAATTTTAAACTCGATCTGGTCGGGCGGATTCGTGCCATGGGGATCGACCCGGACGATAACGACGAGCTGGATGGGTTGGATGAACGTAAGCCGGGGTTCGATGTGGGCATCGATGTTGTCTGGGGCAGTGATCTTGGTGAGCTCAACGGGCAACTGCTTGGCGATGTCAGCAATCGTTCAAAAGGTCAGGAGCTGGTGGTCAGTTACGCCTATCCCCTGAAGCACGGAGATTGGTCGTTCAGGCCCGAGGTTGGTGTCAGTTGGCAGAGCAGTAAACTGAGCGACTACTACTTTGGTGTGGATGATGATGAGACTGGCGCCGGGCTGGAGAGCTATCAAGCCAAGTCAACCATTACACCGTTCGTGGGTATCCAGGCCGAGTATGCCTGGTCCAAGCAGATACGTTTGATCGGTGGTGCCGGTATCGGCCGCCTGGGGGATGGTATCAGTGACAGTCCTATCGTCGATGGACGCAATCTGGCCGGTGCTTTTCTGGGGGCGGTTTACCGTTTCTAGGTTGACTGATCATGCAGCTGAAATCGCTGGCAATCGGGTTGTTGATTGTTCTGCTTCCCTTGGGTCTGTTTGTCGCCGGGATCTGGGATCAAGCCAGACAGGTCGAAACCGTTGAGGTCGAACGGGGTGATCTGTCACTGGTGATCCGGGTAACCGGCGAGGTGATCAACGACCGCCGTGTGGAGTTGACCGCGTTGGTGGATGGTCAGGTGATCGGCGTCGAAGCTGGCGTCGGCGATCGGGTCAGCGCCGGGCAGATCTTGGCGAAGATGGACAATCGCGCCGCTGCGGCCAATCGCCAAAGGGCCGAGGCGTTTGTGCAGCAGCATGCGGTTTTACGCAAAGAGGCAAAGTTGCGTTACCAGCGACTGAGCAAGCTGGTTTCCAAGGGTGCGGTAACCGAGGAGCAACAGGAGGATGCACAGCTGGAGTGGCAAGCCGCCAGTGCAGTCTGGCAAGTGGCCAAGGCGGAGTTACTGCTGACGGAGGTGGCCCAGGAGTGGCAGGTGAACCGTGCGCCGTTCGATGCCGTTGTGGTGAAAAAATCCACCGAGAAGGGACAGTGGGTTGAGGCCGGCACCCCGCTTTTCTCCCTAGTGGCTCTGGACGGTTGGCAGATCGAGGCCCATGTGGATGCGGTGGACAGTGGACGCATCAAGCTCGGTCAGCCGATTGAGTTGAAATCTGATGCCTTTCCCGGAAAAAACTGGCGCTCGGAAGTGAGCTGGATCGGACCCAATGTGGAACAGCAGCAGGAGCGTCGACTCAACACCTTCAAAGTGCGTTTGGATCCGGGTGAGGCTGCGCCGGCACTGCTGTTGGGTCAGCAGGTGGATCTGGAGATTCTGGTGGCGCAGCGTAAGGGCGTGTTGAAGCTTCCCTTTATGGCGCTGAAAGAGGATCAGGAGAGGTTCCAGGTTGGAGTGATCGAAGCGGGTCTTTTAAGTTACCGGGAGGTGGCTGTAGGCCTGCAGGGGGATAGTCATGTGGAGTTGCTGTCCGGCATCCTGGAAGGGGACAAGGTGGTGCTGCTGGAGTCTGCCAAGCTCGAATCCGGGATTGCTGTGCAGGAGAGAACGAAACAATGATCCAGATGCAGGCGATCCATAAATCCTATTGGCGGGGTGGTGCTGAGCTGCCCGTTATCCGTGGCATCGATTTGAATATTTCAGCGGGTGAATTTGTCGCCATCATGGGGCCCTCCGGGTCGGGTAAAAGTACCCTGATGAATATCATCGGCTGCCTCGATCTGGCGGACCGTGGCGAGTACCGGCTAAACGGGGAAAGGGTATCGGGTGCTCAGTTTTCCCGCTTGGCCGAGTTGCGGGGGCAGACCATCGGTTTTGTATTTCAGTCCTTCAATCTGATCGCCAATCGGAGTGCGCTTGAGAATGTGGCGCTGCCACTGCTTTATCAGGGCGTTGCCCGAGATGAACGACTGGATCTCGCCACACAGGCTCTGCAGCGAGTCGGTATGCTGGACCGGGCCTCGCATCAGCCAAACCAACTTTCCGGTGGTCAGCAGCAGCGGGTCGCCATAGCCCGGGCTCTGGTCAATCGCCCCAGCCTGTTGATTGCGGATGAACCAACCGGTGCGTTGGACAGTCGGAATGGGGATCAGGTTTTACAGCTCTTCAATGAGCTGCATAACGAAGGACATACCCTGGTGATGGTGACTCATGATCCATTGATCGGTGAGCGGGCGGATCGGGTGATCATGTTGCATGATGGTGTGGTGATATGAACCGGCTGCGGGTGTTTATCGAACTGACCGGAGAGGCGGTGATTGCGTTGTGGCAGAACCGCTTGAGATCACTGCTCAGCGTTTTGGGCATCGCCATCGGCATCGCTGCGGTGATGACCGTCAGTGCGGTGAGCAGCGGCGGTAAACTGTTTGTACTGAAAGAGCTGGAGAC
This sequence comes from Candidatus Thiodiazotropha sp. AKAK2, assembly GCF_058244685.1. Lineage (NCBI taxonomy): Bacteria > Pseudomonadati > Pseudomonadota > Gammaproteobacteria > Chromatiales > Sedimenticolaceae > Candidatus Thiodiazotropha > Candidatus Thiodiazotropha sp. AKAK2. The sequence continues at coordinate 41,534 of NZ_JBSYOP010000006.1, forward strand.
TTTCGGTTTACGATCACTGTGGGTGTTTCGGGACTATCAGGATAAAAATCCCCAGTCACGGATCAGGGACAGCTCCGGTATCGATAGCCGCGACCTGAGTCTGTTGAAAGGGGCGTGTTGCCCCGCAGTGAAGCGGTTAAGCCCGGTGTTGCTCGCGGCCAATCGTCCGATTGTACAAAATGGCAATCGTTACAGCAGTGCCCAGTTGAAAGGTGTGGATGCCAACTATACCGGGATCAATAACGACCGGCTGACCATGGGACGGGGATTTCGACCGGCGGATATCAAAGGTCGTCGTCCGGTGGTGCTGATCGGTGAGACGGTGAGCCAGGATCTCTATCCCCAGTCGGAAAACCCAGTCGGCCGGGATCTGCGCATCGGTGGGCGTCGATATCAGGTGATCGGGGTGTTGGAATACAAGAGCCGGGACCTGCTCGCAAGCATTGGATCTGAAGGGGGTGAGGATGCCAATAACAGAATTCTGCTGCCCTATACCCTGGTGCAACAGATGAATGGCAATCAGCAGGTCAGTTATCTGCAAGCGGAAGCGGTCTCCATCGTGAAGGCCGAACAGGCGGCAGATCAATTGAGACTGACGCTGCAACGGCGCTACCGGGGCAGCTACCAATACACCAAGATCACCCTCGCTTCCTATCTGAAAACCGTGGACCGGATATTGGGCGGTATCACCGCGATGGGTGTGGTGGCCGCTTCCACCGCACTGCTGGTGGGCGGCATTGGTGTGGCGGGGATCATGAGTACCGCGGTGGTCGAACGAATCCGTGAGATTGGTGTGCGTATGGCGATCGGTGCGAATCGTCGCCATATTCTGTTTCAGTTTCTGGCCGAGGCGGTATTGATCAGTCTGCTTGGGGGTATCGCCGGTTTGTTGTTTGGTTTTCTACTCGGGGGGAGTCTCGATCTGCTGACCGGATTTCCATTGATGCCGACCTTGAGCGGGGTGTTGACCGGATTGATCGTATCTGTTTTGGTGGGGTTGGCCTCTGGTTACTATCCCGCCCGTCGTGCGGCAGGTTTTCTACCGGTTGAAGCGCTGCGCCGAGAGTGATTTGAGCGCTCTGCCGGATCAACGGCCCCGGACATGGTAGAGCGTTTTACAACGATTATTTAGCATCGTTTCCCCTAGGGCCTATTGGATTAGTGTTAACAGGCCCCAGGATGTGTCAAGACACTTAACAAGGACGGATTGCTTGCCAGGATTCGTGCATCACCCTTGATGTTGTGCTGAGTCTGTCGCAACCATGGTAATTCAGTCTTCGGCTTTTTGCATCGCCAGTTGCGCCAGCTGTTCATAGAGCCGATATCGGCTCTTGATCTGCTGTTGTGCCTGACGCAGAAACTTTTCTGAGGCTTCCGGGTGGGTTCGCTGCAGTACACTGAAGCGGGTTTCACTGCCGGCGAAATCCCGATAGGGAATCGAGGGCTCCTTGGAGTCCATTTTCAACGGATTTTCCCCTTTGTCGCTGCGGCGGGGATCATAGCGGAACAGGGGCCAGTGCCCCGAGTCCACCGCCAGCTCCTGTTGACGGATATTGTTGGAGAGGTCCACTCCGTGGGCTATGCAGGGGGAGTAACAGATCAGCAGCGAGGGGCCGGGATAGGCTTCCGCTTCCAGAAAGGCCCGCAAAGTCTGCACATCCTTGGCGCCAAACGCTACCTGGGCCACATAGACATTGCCGTAGGCCATGGCCATCATGGCGATATCCTTCTTGTTGGTCGGCTTGCCGGCCGCTGAGAATTTGGCCACCGCACCGAGGGGAGTCGCCTTGGAGGTCTGGCCGCCGGTGTTGGAGTAGGTCTCTGTATCGAGCAACAGGATATTGACGTTGCGGCCGGAGGCCAGTACGTGATCCACACCGCCGTAGCCGATATCGTAGGCCCAGCCATCTCCCCCCACCAGCCAGACACTTTTACGCGCCAGGCTGTCCGCCACGGAGATCAGACTCTGTGCCTGGGGATCGTCGATCTGCTGGCAGGCCTGTTTAAGGGTTTCGATCCGTTCCCGCTGTTCAAATATCTCCGCTTCACTCTGTTGTTGGTTCTTCAGCAGCTGTTCCACGAGCTGCTGATCGAGATCCTTGCGCAGATGTTGCAATAAGGCTTTGGCGTGGTCATTCTGCTTATCGATGGCGATGCGCATCCCCAGACCGAACTCCGCATTGTCCTCGAACAGGGAGTTCGACCAGGTAGGCCCCCGGCCTTCCGGGTTGGTGGTGTAGGGGGTGGTTGGCAGGTTGCCGCCATAGATCGAGGAGCAGCCGGTGGCATTGGCAATCAGCATACGATCACCGAACAGCTGGGTGGCCAGTTTGATATAGGGGGTTTCTCCACAACCGACACAGGCCCCGGAGAACTCGAACAGGGGCTGCATGACCATTGCCCCTTTCAGGGTTGTCTGTTTCAGTTGAGTACGGTCATGTTCCGGCAGGCCGACAAAGAACTCCCAGTTGATCCGCTCCTGTTCGTGGTAGGCCGGGTCGTCCACCATATTCAGCGCCTTGCGCTGGGGATTCTGCTTGTCACGGATCGGGCAGATCTCGACGCAGAGTCCGCAACCGGTGCAGTCGTCCGGGGCTACCTGATAGCTGATGTGGGTATCCGGAGCAAAATCCCGTCCACCTTTGACCTGGGTATGCAGAAAACTTTCCGGCCCGTTGTCGGTCAGGGAGGCCGGAAACAGTTTGGAGCGAATCGCCGCATGGGGACAAACCAGGGGACATTTGCCGCAGTGAGTACAGAGGTCCATCTCCCATTTGGGAAGCTGCAGGGCGATGTTGCGCTTCTCATAGGCGGTGGTGCCCAGTGGCCAGGTCCCGTCGGCCGGCATCAGGCTGACCGGTATGCTATCACCCTGGCCGGCGATGATCGGTGCCGTGACCTGTTGTACGAACTCCGGTGCATGCGCAGGTACGATTGGCTGCCTGGGGACCTCGGGGATCTCCACGTCGGGTAGATCAACCTTGTGCAGGCCGGCCAGTGCTGCATCGATGGCATCGTAATTCCGTTGCAGCAGGCGCGCCCCTTTGCGGCCATAGCTCTTTTTCACGGCCGCTTTGATCAGATCGATGGCCTTGTCGCTCGCCAGCAGTCCGGAAATGGAGAAGAAGCAGGTCTGCATGATGGTGTTGATGCGTCGTCCCATGCCGGTTTCGGCGGCGATCTTATAGGCATCGATGACGTAAAAGCTGAGCTGCTTTTCGATCATCTGTTTTTGCATCTGCGGTGGTAAGGTCTGCCACACCTGGTATGGATCCGCCTGACTATTGAGCAGAAATGTGGCGCCGGGAGCGGCTTTTTCCAGCATTTCGTAGCGGCCAAGAAAAATCGGCTGATGACAGGCGACAAAACCGGCTTCGTTGTCACCGATCAGATAGGTGGCGTTGATCGGCATTGGACCGAAGCGAAGATGGGAGACGGTAACTGCCCCGGACTTTTTCGAGTCATACTGGAAATAGCCCTGGGTGTAGTTGTCGGTCTGCTCGCCGATGATTTTGATCGAATTCTTGTTGGCTGAAACTGTGCCGTCCGCACCCAGACCATAGAAGACACAGGCGCTGACATCCGTATTGGCAAAAGGGCGGAAATCCGCGTCCCAGGGCAGGCTGGTATGGGTGACGTCATCCACAATCCCCACTGTGAATCCGTTCTTCGGCTGCTCCCGGCTCAACTCATCAAAAATGCCTTTGACCATGGCTGGGGTAAACTCTTTCGATGAGAGTCCGTATCGACCTCCGACGATCCGTGGCAGGGTTGTACGCTGCCCCTGGCTATAGGCCTGGGCAAAGGCGCCAAGCACATCCTTGTAGAGAGGCTCGCCATCCGCGCCTGGCTCTTTGGTGCGATCGAGTACGGCAATCTTTTGCACACTCTCCGGAATGGCTTTCAACAGCTGGTCCGCAGCAAAGGGGCGAAACAGCCGTGCTTTGATCATACCGATCCTTTCCCCCTCCGACGAGAGGTGATCGATACAGATTTCAGCGGCGCCAATGCCTGAGCCCATCAGGATGATCAGCCGTTCCGGTTGTGCCGAACCATAGTATTCGAACAGTTCATAATGTCTGCCGGTCAGGGTGGCGAAACGGGCCATCGCTGCCTGCAGTTTCTCCCCGACCCGATTGTAGTAGGGGTTGACGGTTTCACGTCCCTGAAAGTAGACATCGGGATTTTGTGAAGTGCCGCGAATTACCGGGTGGTCCGGAGAGAGGGATCTGGCGCGATGAGCTTCGACCAATTCGTCGTCGATCATCGCCTTGATCACCGATTGATCGGGCAGGGCGATCTTGTTGAGTTCGTGTGAGGTTCTGAAGCCATCGAAAAAGTGCAGAAACGGGATGCGGGTCTCCAATGTGGCCGCCTGGGCAATCAGCGCGAAGTCGGCAACCTCTTGAACGCTGGCGGAACAAAGCATGGCATAGCCGGTGCTGCGACAGGCCATCACATCGCTGTGGTCGCCAAAAATGGATAAGGCCTGGGCTGCCAGCGATCTTGCAGAGACATGCAGTACGGTTGGGGTCAGCTCACCGGCAATCTTGAACATGTTGGGGATCATCAGTAACAATCCCTGGGAGGCGGTAAACGAGGTGGAGAGGGAGCCGGCTTGCAGTGCTCCGTGGACGGCTCCGGCCGCACCGGCTTCGCTCTGCATCTCAATCACATCAGGAATACTGCCCCAGATGTTTTGGACACCCTTTGCGGACCACTCATCCGACCATTCACCCATGGGTGAGGCCGGGGTGATCGGGTAGATGGCGATGACCTCGTTGGTCTTATGGGCAATATGTGCAGCGGCCTCGTTGCCATCTATGGTAACCATCTTGTCGGACATATCCTTGCTTCCCTAGTCATGTTGTTAACTGGCTTGTATTTGGTCGGTAGTGTTCATACATACCATCAGCCATATCCAATCAATGCTCTCACTGATCGATCAGTAATGCATTGATCAATAGCAGTTATCGGAGAGAACCTGTGGTGATACAGAATCATCAGTATGAGATGGCGATTCAAGCTTCTCTATGTTGCTGTTCAGTTAAAGATTATTGACGATAATCCACGATTTTAAGCAACAAAAGCCGTAGATAGTTTGTGGTTATGCGCCAGAATAAAACACAATTGAGTAGCGAGCTGGAGGAAGTGTAAAAAAATAGTCTTTGATGGCTATTGTCTGCCCGGTTTTATGCTAGTTTCTTAGATAGCGACATTCGCTTTTTTGAGGGTATGACTACTAAGCCTGATTCCATGTGCTCCTCAAACAAATCCCCTGAGTGAATTGGGATGTGTTCTGATCCGCTACTGTTAATGGAGTTGGAAAGGGATTGAGGCCATGTGTGGATAGGGTGATCTCTGTAGGTATGGATGGCCACAGTGAGGCCGATGTCTTTTTCAGCTATCTCACTGTCGTTCATAAGGGGCTTATCTTTAATCACGGGAAGAGTTTCTTACCGGCCTTGAAAGATAATCTGTCTATCAGAGGTTACCGGGCGCCGAACAATATTATGCGGTCGAACTGAGTGATCAGTACCGCGAATGTGAGGCTGTTAAAGTGCAACAGAGCGCTAAGATTGAACGACAACCTGGCTTTCTGCCCCGCTCCGACTTTCAGAAGTTGCTGGATGGGATTGTGCAATCCGGTTATCAGCTGTTGGGGCCGGTTGTGAAAGATGGGGCGATCCAGTTGATGCAGATCTCCGATGTCACTCAACTGGCAAAGGGGCTGACCAATGAGCAGCAGCCTGGTCACTATCGGCTGCAACAGACTGCCGGTGAACGGTTGTTTGATTGGAATCACGGACCGCAAGGTCTTAAACCGCTCTGTTTTGCCCCCCATGAAGTGTTATGGGTTGAACAGAAGGACCCTTTGAGTTTTACAACCCGTCTACCGGATGTGAAACCGACTGCTGTGTTAGGGGTGAGAGGCTGCGACCTGTCGGCACTGGCGATTCAGGACCGGCACTTTCTGCATGCGGCTGGCGCCGATCCCCACTATCGGCAGCGACGTGAACGGTTATTGTTGATCGGCATCGATTGCGCCCACTCTGCGGAGAGTTGCTTCTGTGCCTCAACCGGTGATGGGCCGAGCGTCAATCAGGCAGTCGATATTGGCTTGTCAGAGCTTGATGATGGGTTCCTGGTCTGGTCCGGTAGTGATCAGGGAGAGGCTGTTCTGCAGCGGCTCGATTTGGCCACAGCGCAAACTCAACAGCTGGAGCAGATGGAGGGTCAGACCGAACAGGCGGCGCGGGAGCAGCAGCGGCAACTGCCGCAACCAGAAGAGCTGATACGTCTCTATCAACGGCTTGAACATGCCCATTGGCAGCAGGTTGCCGATCGCTGTCTGGGGTGTGGTAACTGCACGGCTGTCTGTCCCACCTGTTTCTGCTACGACACTCAGCATGAAGTCTCATTGGATGGCCTGTCGGCACAAAATGTTCGTCAGTGGGACTCCTGCTTCAGTGCCAGTCACAGCAGTATGGGCGCTTTCAAGGTGCGTGGAAATACCCTCAGTCGTTACCGTCAATGGCTGACCCATAAGCTGGCGGGGTGGCAGGAGCAGCAGGGGCGGATTGGGTGTACCGGCTGTGGTCGATGTATCACCTGGTGTCCGGTGGGCATCGATCTCACCAAAGAGGCTGACGCCATTCTGTGGGAGGGGAGTCTCGATGAGTGATCTGCATCTGCCCCGTACAGCAATTATCGATGAGCGCATTCAAGAGTCACCGACCATCTTTACCCTCAGGTTGAGGTTTGAGGATGCGACCGCCCAGGAGGTGTTTGAGTTCTCTCCCGGCCAGTTCAACATGGTGACCCATTTCGCGGCCGGAGAGATCCCGATCTCGATCGTCAATGATCCTAAGGACAGCCACTATTTCGACCATACGATACGGGTGGTTGGCCGGGTCTCCGAGGCGATGTCGAAACTGCAACCGGGAGACCGGGTGGGGATCCGTGGGCCGTTCGGCAGAGGCTGGCCGGTCGTGGATGCGTCGGGACGCGATGTGTTACTGGTGACCGGCGGTCTGGGTTGTGCCCCATTGGTCTCGGTGATCCGCTATATGATGAAGCGACGCAATCAGTTCGGTCATCTGCACATCCTGCAAGGGGTCAAACACTCGAATGATCTGATTTGGCGGGAGCAGTATGACGCCTGGGCCAGGGAGCCGGATGTCAATGTGCTGTTGGCGGCCGATGTGGTAACCCGTGAGTGGCATGGCCAGCAGGGGATGGTTACCGAACTGATCGGACAGCTCAATCTGCGTCATGGACGCACCATTGCGATGTTATGCGGGCCGGAAGTGATGATGTTGGCAGCCATCGCCAATCTGCGGGATCTTGGGATTGCCGATCACCAGATCTGGTTCAGTATGGAGCGCAATATGCAGTGTGGTATCGGACAGTGCGGCCACTGCCAGATCGGCGCCAAATATGTCTGTCGGGATGGGCCGGTGTTCTGTTATTCCGAACTGGCAGATTTAATGGGGGCGAAAGGCTTTTGATCCCTCAATGGCATGAACCCTATCCGCTGTATTGAGCAACCCATAGAGCTGGGCAACTATTATGGCCACAGACAAACCGAAACTCGCCGTACACAAATTCAGTTCCTGCGATGGCTGCCAGTTGGCGCTACTGAATCTTGGGGAACCACTGCTGGCGTTACCCGGGCTGGTGGATATCGTCCATTTTGCTGAAGCAGGCCCGAATTCGCCGGATCAGCCGGTGGATATATCACTGGTTGAAGGGAGTGTCTCCACCCCGGAGGATATTCAACGGATTCAACAGGTCAGACAGAACAGCAAGTTGCTGGTGAGTATCGGGGCTTGTGCCACCAGCGGAGGTTTGCAGGCACTGGCCAACTTTGCCAACCGTCATGAGTGGATGGCATCGGTCTATACCGAGCCTGAAAATATCGACGTTCTGAACAGTTCCGATCCGATCTCGAAACATGTCAAAGTCGATCTGCAGATTCAGGGGTGTCCGGTCAATTCCGCTCAGGTGATCGGCGCTTTGAGGGACCTGCTCTCAGGGGTTGCGCCAAGACCTGAAGTCCACTCGGTCTGCATGGAGTGTAAGCGCAAAGGTGTGATCTGTACGATGGTGACGAAAGGGGAACCCTGTATGGGACCGGTCACATTGGCCGGTTGCGGTGCCCTGTGTCCCGCTGCCGGTCGGGGTTGCTACGGCTGTTACGGGCCGGCAGAGCAGCTCAACGATCGTTCCATCGCTGAACGATTTGAACAACTTGGTCTGGATGCACAAGCCGTACTGAGGCGTTTCCGCTTTATTGCCAACAGTGCAGCCGGCTTCAAAACAGCCAGCGAAGGGCTGCGAGGTGATACCGATGGCTGAGCATCGCGATATCCATATCAATGTACCGGTATTGACCCGGGTCGAGGGTGAAGGCGCCTTGGAGCTGGACATTGTCGGTGGTGAGATCGAACGGCTCAATCTGCGTATCTTCGAGCCTCCCCGACTGTTTGAGAAATTTATCGAGGGCTATGAACGAAACCAGGTGATCGACATGGTGGCGAGGATCTGCGGGATCTGTCCGGTCGCCTACCAGATGAGTGCCGTTCAGGCATTTGAGCGTCTCTCGGGTTTTACCCCGGATCCCTGGGTTCAGGGGATGCGCAGGGTGATGTATTGCGGCGAATGGATACAGAGTCATGCCCTGCATGTGCATCTGCTGGCCGCACCGGATTTTCTCGGTTTCGAGTCGGCCATCGCCATGGCGGCAGACTACCCGGACGCGGTGCGCCGCGGTCTGCAGCTGCAAACCCTGGGCAATGATCTGATCGCCATGTTTGGTGGTCGTTCGGTACATCCGGTGGGGGTCAGGGTGGGTGGATTCTACCGGGCGCCCGATTCCTCTGCGGTGGCGATGATGGTGAAACGGCTGCAGGCGGCTCTGCCGGAAGCCGAGGCGTTGATCGGCTGGACAGCGGGATTGGATTTTCCCGATGACGATCAATCCTTCATCAGCGTAGCGCTCAGTGACCCCGATGAGTATGCCATTGGTCAGGGACGATTGATTTCCGGTCAGGGGCTGGATATCGATATCTGCTATTTCGACAGCCACTTCAAGGAGATTCAATCCCCCCATTCGACCGCTCTGCATTGCGAACTGGAAGGACGACCCTACCTGACAGGCCCACTGGCAAGGTTGAATCTGAATTTCCATCAGCTGCCGGCAGAGGTACGCAGGTTGATGGAAGGCTGCGGTATCCGTTTTCCCAGTCACAATATGTTTCACAGTATCGTGGCCCGGGCGATCGAACTCTACTTTGCCATCTCCGAGGCAATCCGCTTGTTGCAGGACTATCAGAGTCCGGCTCAGTCTTACCGGGAGGTGGAAGCGGTTGAGGGGGATGCCTTTGGCTGTACAGAGGCGCCGAGAGGGATCCTCTGGCATCGTTATGACGTGGATGATGCCGGTATTGTGCGCTATGCGCGTATCGTGCCACCAACCAGTCAGAATCAGGGGCGCATCGAAGAGGATATTGCCCTGTCGCTGCAAAAATTCGGCCTGGATCAAACCGATGAAAAGCTGCGGCTGCGGGCCGAGCAGGTGATACGCAACTACGATCCCTGCATCTCCTGCGCTACCCATTTCCTCAAGCTGAACGTCAATCGCGGATGATCAGGATCATTGGCGTGGGTTCACCCTTTGGTGCGGATCGTGTCGGCTGGCTGGCGATCGATCACCTGCAGGGCTGTCAGCTGGAAGATTGTGAATTGATCAAGCTGGATCGCCCAGGCAGTGGATTGTTGAATTACCTGCGGGATGCGGATTGGGTGGTACTCATCGATGCCTTGAAATCGACCGGCAGGGCTGGTGATGTGGCGCAGATCAGCCGGGATAAGTTGGCCCAGTGTCAGGCACTCACATCCTGTCATGGCTTTGGTGTGGCGGAAGCCCTGGCATTGGCTGATCAGTTGGGGGAATTGCCACGACAGGTGTTACTGCTGGGTATTCATGTCGGCGATGATCAAGAGAGACCGCCGGCACTGGATGTGGTCTCACTTGAACAGCAGATTCAAGCTCTGTTGGCGAGTGGGTGAGTAGAGGCCGTACGCTTTTTAATCCTCTTTAAATGCGTTTGTTGGCTTCGCAAGAAGCGTGCTATCTCCGCTGATTTCGGATATTGAGTCGTTGATGAAATTGTCAGCCATTTCGAGGAAATTAGCAGTGATTCGTGTCATTTACGGCGATACGATCTGAGTGGCCCATAAGAAAATCCGGATTGTGCCGCTATGGTTTCCAGAGGTTGAAGAGTTTGGTTGGATCATTTGATTCCGGGATTGGTGCATGAGGCTGAAACAGATCGGGCGTTTTCAGGTGGGCAAAGAGCTGGGCTCCGGTAATCAGGGTACCGTTTATCTCTGCCACGACAGCCAGTTGGAACGCCAGGTAGCGATTAAGCTGCTCGACAAGGTATTGCAGGATGCTTCATTCCGCGATGAAGCACGCACCATGAGTAAGCTGCAGCATCCCAATATCGTTTCGATCTACGAGGTGGGTGAGCATCAGGGTACGCCATTTCTTGTCTTCGAATACGCTCAGGGCAAATTATTATCGGATCTTATTCAGGGTGACCCACTGGAGCTCCCTTTGGCGCTGAAGATCTTCGAGGGGCTGCTGGATGGAATGAGCCAGGCCCACCGGGCGGGGATCGTCCATCGGGATCTGAAGCCGTCAAATATCATCATCGGTGAAGATAAACAGCCGAAGATCATGGACTTCGGAATCGCCAGATTGCTCTCTGAGGCGAAAGGTCCCGACAAACAGCTGATCGGCACACCCCGATATCTGGCTCCCGAGTATATCCAGGCCGGAGAAGTGGGTCCCCAGGCGGATGTGTTTGCCATGGGATTGATTCTGGACGAGATGTTGACCGGAATGCCGGTGTTCAGTGGCCAGAGTCAGCAGATCGTTATCGATGCCATTCTCAAGCTGGAGCCTAAGCCGCCGTCGCAGTTCAATTCCGCTGTTGATGAAAAACTCGACCGTTTTATCCTCAAGTCCCTGGAGAAGGATCCGGCACTGCGTTACAGCGATGCGCAGGAGATGCGGGATGCCTTCAAACAGATTTTCAAGTCGGCCGACGCCGAGCCGGCTTCCGATGTGGAGGCGAGCGGCACTGTCGATTTTTTATTGCGGCGGATGAAACGTAAGAGTGACTTTCCCGCTTTGTCCCAATCGGTTCGTAGCATCAATGCCATGTCGGATGTGAGCGATCGCAGTGTCAATCAGATGGCTGGTGTGATCGTTAAGGATTTCGCTTTAACCAACAAGATACTCAAGGTTGTCAACTCAGCTTACTACGGTCGGTTCTCCGGCCATATTGGAACCGTTTCCAGAGCAGTTGTGGTGCTTGGCACCCAGGCGATCCGCTCTTTGGCCGCTTCTTTGATATTTTTTGATCATATTGAGAATAAACAGCAGGCCGACTATCTCCGCGAGCTGGTCTCTTCTGCACTGTTTCGCGCCACCCTGGCACAGAATGTGGCTGATGAGATCGATCAGCAGGAGGCTGAGGAGTATTTCCTCACTGGCTTGCTCAGCGATCTCGGCAAAGTACTGGTTGCCTTCTATCTGCCGGAAGAGTCAAAAGAGGTCGAACGGTTGATCGAGGTTGAGAAAAAGGAGCCGGTTTCAGTACAGCACACCGTGCTTGGGGTCAGTTTTGAAACCATCGGTATTGAAATTGCCAAGCAGTGGAATTTTCCCAAACCGTTAACCGACAGCCTGAAATCCTGGCAGGGAGATCACTCGCCGGTCAATCGGACTGAGAAACGTCGTTTGGTTTCCCTGTTTGCCGATGAGGCGATGAAGGTGATTGTCGAGAACGGCTCTGATGACAAGGCCGCGTTGGATGACCTGACGAAGAAATACTCCAAGAGCCTGAAGCTTGGCAGTAAGAAAGTGGCAAAGCTGACAAAGCAGTCTGTTGAGGATTTTCAGGAGTTGGCCGAGGCCATTGCAACCGATGTGTCGAGCAGTTTTGTCAAAAAACTGAAAGGTGGTCAGGAAACACCAGACAAGAGTGGTGCAAAAAAACGGGAAAAAACTGGGACAATCACTCAGGATGGTTTAGATAATACACAGATACTCGATGAGTCTACCCAGGCAATCGATGAAAGGAGTGTAGAGCCTGCCGCGCATAGTGACGAGGATACTGAAGCACTGCTGATGGATGGTCTGCAGGAGGTTACCGGGATGCTGGTGGGAGATCATAGCGTCTCTGAAATCTTCAATGTCGTATTGGAGACCATGTATCGGGCGGTCGGTTTTAAACGGGTGATCCTGGCGTTGCTGAATCCGAAACAGGGTGAGATGGTGGGGCGGCTTGGATTCGGCGACTCGGCCGATGATTTTACCAGGGCGTTTCACTTCTCCACCAAGTACCGGGTCGATGTCTTTCATGGCGCCATGAAAAATGCGGTTGATGTCTATATTGCCGATGCCACGGATAAGAAAATACAGGGTGATATTCCTGACTGGTATAAAAAGATCTCAAAGGCGGGCTCCTTTTTGATCTTTCCCATTGTGGTCAATAAACGTGCCGTTGGTTTGATCTATGCGGACCATGCCAAGCCGCATGGGTTGGCGATCGATAAAAAGCGGTTGAATCTGCTGAAGTCTTTGAGGAATCAGATAGTATTGGCGGTTAAATCTTGAGTTTATTCGTTCGCAAATGAGCGCAAACAAGAGTCGCGAGTTGTATTAGTGTTAGTTTGGATTGGCCCCATACAGTGGCATAAGCCATCATTGTTGTACGTTAACACAAAAAAATAGCGTAGTGGCTAAACAATATCTAGATTGCCTTTTTCTTTGGATTAAGAGCTTACAAATATCTGACGCTGCCCTATCTGGATATGGCAAAGGCCTCGATGTGGATTTGTCTGATAAATAGCTCTGAATTCATAGGTTTCCCATTATTGCTGGTGATAAGTAGCTATTTCTGGATTTAGTAAACGCTATTACATAGTTCGGTAGCAGAGTTATAGAATAAAGCTGCCTTTGATTTGTTGCGTTGCAATAGGCGGTTTTCGGCCATAGCGGACCAAGCGAATCACCTGGATGACAAGGCCCTGCATCCTTAAAGCAGACATTTTCCTAAAAGCCACTGACTACTGACATCGTCCCTAAGCTGGCTACCCCAGTCTGAGCAAAATGACGCGAAGCGGCTAGATTTGGCTGCTTCGCTGTTTTATTCAAAAACATGAGGAGGGTTACAGACTCGGCGTGAGCTGGCGCGCCAGGTGTAACCCCTTTCCCGCAACGCTATACCGAGATCTGACAAAGTTATGGCCGGTTTAGCGTCCAGGGTACGGTTGCTCTCCGGCCAACGCAGGACATTCCTGATCTGCGAGCAGAGGTCGCCTACCTAGCCGAAGCAGTCCAAAGTCGGGGACGGCTTAATGACCGCTTTGTCACAAAATCGGACAATCAACCTTTTATTCCCTATCTAAATCATTAATGTGCTAAAATTGATCTTGTAATCCAGCCCGTGGATACCTTCCACAGAAACCCAACTTAGTCGGGACTACTCGTTGACATTCGGCCAATTCTGGTCGGCACGATCCTGTCGCCTCTTCTGAGACTTAACTCGAGGAGTGACAATGTTCACAGTCCCGCTCTCCGCGCGTTCAATCGCGCCCCCAACTGATCCTAACCCTGTCGTCAGAAACGAAACGGCGAATTCCGTACAGCCTCAAATCAGTGGAGTCAAGCAGCCAATCTCCACTGCAATCGTCTATTGTGAAGCCAACTTTGGCGCTATCGACGGCAAGACCGCCAACGGGCTTGTGCGCCAATCGGAACGGTATCAGATCCTCTCGGTCATCGACAGCGAACAGGCCGGTCTCGATGCCGGCATGGTTCTTGACGACGAGCCCAACGCAATTCCCATCTGCCGCGATCTGACCAGCGCACTGACACAGGCCGGCACTGTGCCCGATTACTTCATCTTCGGGATGGCGCCAGCCACAGGCATGCTGTCGATACACGAGCGCAGCCTCATACTTGAGGCCATGAGCCATGGGATGAGTATCGTCAACGGCCTGCATGAATTTTTAAACGACGATCCGATATTCGAAGCGGCATGTGTAGCGCACCAGGTAGAGATCCTGGATGTACGAAAACCCCGGGACAAGAAGGATTTGCGCATGTTCAGCAGTGCTATCGCCAATGTCAGCTGCCCACGTATCGCCGTTCTCGGCACCGACTGTGCCATTGGCAAGCGGACGACCGCCACCATCCTGACCCAGGCCCTCAACGAGCGTGGATTGAAAGCAGTGATGATCGGGACAGGCCAGACCGGTTTGATACAGGGTGCCCGTTACGGCATCGCGCTCGATGCCATCCCTTCACAATTCTGCGCCGGCGAGCTGGAAGCGACCATCGTCGAAGCATTCGAGATCGAAGACCCCGACGTCATCATCATCGAAGGACAGGGTGCGCTGAGTCACCCGGCCTTTTCTTCTTCGTCTTTCATCCTCCGTGGCAGCTGCCCCAATGGCATTGTGTTGCAGCACGCACCGGGACGCAGCCAGCGCTGTGACTTCGATAACATGTCGATGCCGACACCGGCCTCTGAAATCAACCTCCTCCAGACCTTCGCCGATACCAAGGTCATCGGCTTGACAATCAACCACGAGAACATGACTGACGACGAAGTCAGCGCAGCCATCACACAGTACGAGCGGGAGCTCGACATTCCGGCCACCGATGCGCTGACCCGGTCACCCGAGCGCCTGGTGGAGATGGTGCTTGCCGCGTTCCCGAAACTCGAGAAGCTGCTGCCCGCCGCCGCATGATGCCCGCGCCGCGGTTGGAGATCGATCTCGACAAGATCTACCACAACGCTCGCACGCTGGTTGAACGACTGGCCAGTCGTGGCATCTCGGTGACAGGCGTCTCGAAGGCGACACTCGGCTCACCGGAGATCGCAGGCGTGTTTCTGCAGGCGGGTGTGAGTGCCCTCGGCGACTCTCGCATCGAGAATATCGAAGCGATGCGTTATGCACAGGTACCCGCATCGATGACAATGATCCGTTCTCCAATGCTTAGCCAGGCGGAACGGGTCGTAAGACACGCCGATGTAAGTCTTAATACCGAAATTGAGGTTATCAGAAAACTATCGTTCGAAGCGCAGAAGGCAAATCGTAGGCATGGGGTCGTACTCATGGTCGAGCTGGGTGACCTCCGTGAAGGTATCATGCCCGATGACCTGATAGACACCGTACGTGAGACCCTCAGCCTGCCGAACATCGTGTTCAAAGGTATCGGCACCAATCTCGCGTGCCGTAGCGGAGTGTCACCTGACAGCCGAAACATGGCGTTGCTGTCCGAGCTGGTAGACTCTATCGAGGCGACATTCGGACTGACGGTAGACATTGTATCGGGCGGGAATTCTGCCAACATACAGTGGGTGTTCAGTGACACAGACACCGGACGGATCAACGATCTCCGCATGGGCGAATCGATCCTGCTTGGTTGTGAACCTCTTCATCGTACACCAATTGATGGACTGCACACCGACGCCATCACCCTCATCGCCGAAGTGATCGAATCGAAGGTCAAGCCATCACGTCCAACGGGCGAAATTGCACAAACCGCGTTCGGAGAGAAGCCAACCACTACAGACCGTGGGCATATCATGCAAACCATCCTGGCCATTGGCATACAGGACATCGACCCGAGCGGCCTGCAATCACCTGCGGGGACCGAGATCATTGGGGCCAGTAGTGACCACCTCCTCTTGGACTCTGGCAGCTACGGCTTATCCGTCGGCGCGGAAATGATGTTCCAGCTCAACTACAGCGCTCTGGTACGCGCCATGACTTCCCCTTTTGTCACCAAGATCGTCAAACACCATCGGGCGAGTATGGTACAGCAAGATTGGATTTCTGGGTTGCCCCGGGAACAATAGACACCTCCGGCGTATAACTCCTAATTACCATGCTATTAAGTGCCGGTTGCTGCCATTAATCCCGGTTCACTGGCCGTCCGCAATGGTTGCAAAGCCCTGGCTTGAGGGAACGAACCGTTCCGTATTCTGAAAAGCGGGAGGCCAGAAATTCTTCTGTAGTCGATCTTGGTAGCCTGCGAACTGAGAGAGTTATCAATGTGATTTGCCTTTTGTTGTAGTATGAGCATTGATCTATATGCGGCAGCACAGATTCAAGCCATCGTAATTTAGATGTAGAACTCTGCCACTGATAAGGCAGAGTTCGCTTTAATACAACAGGCTATATGGATACGACATTTTCCGCTTGAGGGCCTTTCTGGCCCGCGGTTTCGGTAAATTCAAACTTTTGACCGTCTGCCAGGTCGCGACGACCTTCACCAACGATTGAATGGAAAAGAACAAACAGGTCTTTTCCTGCTTCACGTTCGATAAAACATAACCTGTTGCACTGTCGAACCACTTGACGGTTCCGGTTTGCCTTTCAGGCATCTGTAAATACCTCAAACAAAATAAAATATATCCGCCTTTGAGAGCGGTCATTCAGCACAAATCTTGGAAAAACACTTTGAAGCTTGATTCGGGTGAAACTGTTGAGAAAACAGCGAATATAAGACGAAATAGGCAGGACTAGGATCTTAAAGGGTGTTCACCATTATACAGTTTAGTACTGAATTGCAAATCGGATATATTATACAACCACTGGATGATTATTTGAGCAATGCATGTATTAACAAGGAATGAGACTGGGGTCTGGCGGTTAATTTCCAGATAAGCCAAGGCGTATTTCCAGAGAAAATAAAAAGCTATTCGGCATGACTTCAACTATAATCGTTGTATTGCGATGTTTTATGGCAAATGATTAAGCCATATTTCACTGTAAAGACACACACAAATTCGGAATACAAAAGCTGAAAGTAAATATATTGCTTTATCCTATTGCAACCCGGTGCAACATTTTTTCTCATGGGTGCTTTAGCCGCAATTGGATGATGCGGTATCAGTAAACAGGCCTCGTCATGCAGTTTAACCGCAAAAAAATAACCATTACAGACGATACAGTAATTCATTTTCCAGGGTACGAGTCATGGAATAGCATGGCAGAAATGGCGACCGTTGCAGCGGATGTCAACAAAGAGCGTGTACTCTGTAGAGTATCGTTGAATATATTGGAAGATAAATTTGGTGTTATGGATGAAACACCGATCAGATGTGTCGCTCATCACCGCGCCGTTATACAAGAGGCGGCGAGAAGGTTGATTCAGAGCGAGTCTTTCGAGGATGATGGGTCAATACTGATTCGTTCAGGCGATCTATGACAGAAATATCCGGTACTCCTTAGTAGATCAATTTTCACTGCTTTGTGTTCCGACTACGTGACGCTCTTGATCATGTAGCCACCGGATTTTTCATCAGCTTCCAAGATCACTAAATTTCTTTCCTGTGCCTCTTCAAGCAGCGCATTGAAGGTGCTGAAGCCATGGTATCGCTCACTGAAACCGGGTTTACGACGCTTCAAGGTTTGCTTGACCATGGAGCCCCATACTTTCCCGCTTTCTCCGCGTTCCTGAATCAGATCTTCTACCGTGGCGGCAACCAGGTCCAGTGCTTCCTGCTTTCTTTGCTCCTCTTCACTAGGTTGCTTCTTTGAGATTTGCTTTTTAACGGTTTTTTTGCTGGTATTTTTACGCCGGCTTTGGCTGGGCTTCTTGCTATCTCTCACCAGATCGTCATAGAAGATAAACTCATCGCAGTTGGCAGTAAGTAGGTCTGAAGTGGAGTTCTTGACGCCGACACCAATTACAACCTTGTTGTTTTCGCGTAACTTACTGACGAGGGGGGAGAAGTCAGAGTCTCCACTGATAATGACGAAAGTGTCGAGATGAAGCTTGGTGTAGCATAGGTCCAGGGCGTCAACCACCATCCGGATGTCGGCCGAGTTCTTGCCTGACTGGCGCACGTGGGGAATCTCTATCAATTCGAATGCCGCTTCGTGCATGGTTGCTTTGAACTCTTTATAGCGATCCCAATCACAGTAGGCCTTTTTTACAACGATATTGCCTTTCAGCAATAAACGCTCAAGAACTTTCTGAATTTTAAAGGCTGCATAGTTGGCATCACGCACCCCCAATGCAACATTCTCAAAGTCACAGAAGATGGCCATATTTTGGGTTGGGTTCGATTCAGGCATTGGTCACTGTCCTGGTATAGGTCTTCCTACCTGTAGAATAGCCAACTTAACCGTTGTTTGTCGGTATCACAAGAAAAATAGTATCCTCATGTAACGGTTGATACTGTTGAATCGTTAACCTTGTGCATAGATCTGATTTTTTCACAGACGATTTTTTGAATTCAGTTTTGGCATCAAGGATCATGTGTGGGCGTTTGCTCAGGTCGCTAAGCAGAAATCGGTTCTTTCCGTTAGTAGTTTGCATTCGGGATGAGATGAAGTATATCAGAGCGACTTGTCCTGTCCGAGGTTAACCATATCTGGCGTAACTGTTTTTTACAGCCCTGAAATGAAGCACCGGATTACAGATGGTGTCTCTGTAACCCGGTGCTGAGTGCCAACCAATCGGTTGTTGGTGCAAATCCTTTTGCGTTGGTCTTTACTACATGGTGTCTTTCGCTACGACATTGGAGAGGTCACTTTCATTGCCAGCGAGGTCGTACGCTGTGATTGCGAAGTAGTAAGTACCGGTTTCCAGGTTTTCAATCAGATGGTTGCTGATCGTGCAGTCATCCACATCCACTACAGCTGAGAGGTTGTTGTTGCTGGTTCCCATGTAGAGTCTGTAGCCGGAGATTTCACTCATGTCCAGTGGGCTGCCGTCAGTTCTGGTGGCAGGTGCTACCCAGGTGAGTGAGATGCTACCAGTGGTAGGTGTGGTCTGGGAGGCTTCCACTACCAGGGTCAGTGGGCTCAGTGATGCCGTATCAGTTCCATCGGATACGCTGATCACGATATTGTTGTAGCTGCCTTCATCCGCTTCTGCCGGTACACCGCTCAGGGTGCCGTTGCTGCTGTTGAAGCTGGCCCAGCTTGGCATGTTGGTGATACTGAAGGTCAGTGTATCGTTGTCCGCATCGGAGGCTGTGGGTGCAAACACGTAGCCGTCGCCTACCAGGACACTCTGATCGGGATTGCCGGAGATGATCGGCGCTGTGTTGGCGGGTGCAACATCATGGATGGTGACGATGGTGCTGCTTGGTGAGCCCAAGGTGTAACCGTCGCTCGGTGCATCGAGGCTGACGCGGAAGGTTTCGTCGCCTTCATCAATTGAATCGCTCATGATTGCGATGCTGATGACCTTGCTTGATTCACCGTCGCTGAAGTCCAGCGGTGTCCACATGTAACCGTGGTAGTCCTCGGTATATCTTGCTTCGATTCCGCGGGTGCCGAAGTTGACGGTGGCTGCGCCAGTACTGTTGGTACGGGTCACGGTCAGGGTTACGTTGCTGCCTTCTTCCGCATCGTAGCCGCCGCTGACGAACTGGAAGGTGCCGCCCTCTTCAGCTACATCGGCAACTGTGATGGCGAAAGGCGCCAGGCTTGCCTGTTCATTGCCGTCAGAGACGGTGATAACGATGTTTGAGTAGCTGCCGGCTGAGTTGGAATCAGGTGTGCCGCTCAGTTGGCCTGTGCTTGAGCTGAAGCTGGCCCAGCTGGGCAGATTGCTGACGCTGAAACTCAGGGCGTCGCCATCGGGATCACTGGCTGTCGGGGTGAAGCTGTAGGCGCTGCCTTCATCCAGACTGGTGGCTGGTGTGCCACTGATGGTCGGTGCGCGATTGGTCTCGGAGACCGTGATGTCAAACGCGCTCAATGAAGCTGTGGCGGAGCCGTCAGAGACACTGATGCGAATGCTGCTGGTGGTGCCGGCATCATCCATGCCAGGTGTGCCACTCAGTACGCCGGTAGAGGTGTTGAAGCTGGCCCAGGATGGACGATTGGCGATGGAGAAGCTGAGGCTGTCGCCATCCGCATCGTTGGCGGAAGGTGCAAATCTGTAGCTGCTGCCTTCGGCAACGGAGGTGGCTGGCGAACCGCTGATGGTGGGTGCGCGGTTGGAATCTGTCACAGCAATGCTGAAAGCACTCAGAGAGGCGCTATCGGTACCGTCAGAGACACTGATGCGAACATTACTGGTAGTGCCGGCATCATCCATACCAGGTGTACCACTCAATACACCGGTAGAGGTGTTGAAGCTGGCCCAGGTTGGTCTATTGGCAATGGAAAAACTCAGGCTGTCACCATCGGCGTCATTCGCGCTTGGACGGAAGCTATAAGCCTGGCCTTCGGCTACCTGAGTGCCGGGGGAACCACTGATTACCGGTGGTGTGTTTTCCGGAGTTGGATCTGGATCGGGATCTTCACCGGCAACGAAGCAGTCGCTGGGCGCGCGGCGAATGACCGCATTGGCCGTATCCGCGCCGGATACCACATCAACTTTACAAGGTACGAACGGAGGAGCAATCTGCTTGATGCGCCAGATGCCTCTCTTGTTAACAGTAGCACTGCCAACAGGCAAGATTGAATTTGCTACAAACGCGTTGACTTTGGCTCCAGGCTCTCCCTGGCCTTTGATTACCAGTTTATCCTTCGCATTTCTCCATACTGCTTTGTAGACAGATAGGTCGGCGGCTTGGGCGAGGTTGATATCTGCAGAAAAAAGAGCCGGGAATATAATCAACGGAATGAGTTTGCGTGTTGCTTTCATGACCTTCGTGACCTCGAAAAAGATTATCCCTAAAAAGTTGTTGCTCACTATGGCGGTCAATTGGGCTTTTTATGCAGACACGGGGTCACAGTTTTAGTGGACGGGTTTCACACTACTTGCGCTTCCTCGCAGCAGTGTGAATTGGCTCGAAAATAGAGTAGAAGGAGTTCACAGTTTAACTCTCAAGTTGTTAAGGCTTGAGGGCCGGTATCTGGGTTCTGATCAACCAGGTTACTCATTGTTGACTGTTAAGCTATGTTTAAAAAAGGGCCTGAATTTCAATATTTTTTAAGCATTGTTAGTTTAATTCCTGTAATTGAAAAACCGGTGCCTTTGTTTTACATCCAGAAAAAAGAGAGATGAGTGAGGATGGTATGAAAAGAAATTTCAGCGTGTTTTTATCACTATTTCCCGTTCTGCTTTTTTATGCCCAGTCAGGGATCGCCTCGTCCTATGTTATCGATACAGATGGAGGGCATGCTTTCATCCAGTTCAGAATCAGCCATCTGGGTTACAGTGTGCTGGCCGGACGTTTCAATAAGTTCTCCGGGGAGTTTGTCTACGATACGAGCAATCCCTCGAAAGCGTCCGTGAGCGTGCTTGTGGAAACGGCGAGTATCGACTCGAATCATGCGGAGAGGGACAAACACCTGCGGGATGATGATTTTCTTGCGGTGAAGCAGTTTCCGGAGGCTCGGTTTGTCAGTAGTTCATACCTTGAGCGCCAGGACGGCACTGGGCTGTTGAAGGGGAACCTGACCCTCAGGGGGGTTACCCGGCCGATCGAGATCGAAGTGGAGCATGTGGGGGCCGGCAGCGATCCCTGGGGAGGCTATCGGCGTGGCTTCACCGGCAAGACCAGACTGGTGCTGGCGGATTTCGGAATTACCAAGTATCTCGGTGATACAGCCAAAGAGATGGAGCTGATCCTGGGAATCGAAGGGATTCGCAACAAGTCGCAACGCGGCTCGAGAAAGCCGCGGTAAACTCCCTGTCTTTCTGCATCAGTATGATTGGATTTGTGTCAACAGGCCCTAGGAGACCCACTCTGAAGTGCGCTCGCCAATCCAGATGACCTGAAAGCGGATCCTGCGCCAGGGGTTGTCATCATCCAGCAGGCGTATGATGGTGGCTTCCAGGCGCTCCCCCTGGTCGAGCAGGCGGGCCAGGGTGCGGTTTTCCCGCATCGGGATATAGCCAAGGTGCTCGTTTTTGAACCATACTGCGATGGCGAAACGGTCGTGGGGGTTGCTCGGTTCCCGCTTCAGATGGAGCGTCTCTCCCAACTGGAGAAACGGCCAGATGGCCGGTCCGCGATGGTATTGGAAGCCAGCCAGCGGGGACTCTTGCAGGACAACTTTTTTCCGGCTCGGGATGATTGTTGTTCTGTTGTGGATTTTTCTCGCCAGATGTCTGGCGGGAAAGCGGAATAGGGCAGCAAGCATTTGGCTCTGTTTCATCGTTTGTGCTCCAGGTCGTTGGAGTCAATGAGAATAACATTTGGAGAGGCTCATTCTGTGAGTCCACCAAAAATAATCTGTTGGAGAACGCATGCTGGAATATGTTTTTTTCGACAAACGTCCATGGCAGGACTTTGTTGATTATCTGAAACAACTGGGATTGGCGATTGAAACAGCCCAGGATGATGATGAGTGGCTGGTCTACGTTCCGGAGGAGCTGGACGATGAGACCGATGAGAAGATTGAAGCGCGTTACGAAACGCTGCTTGAGATGAATGAGCGCTTGATTGCCGACCAGCAGGGCGGCGCACATGTGGAGTTGGCCGGGATCAATGTGAGCCTGATGGATGGTCGGGTTGTCCAGGCGGCAGTGGATCCACAGCTGATCAATCGCCTGTTGCAGGTGATTTCGGTTGAGGAGCTGGGCGAGTTGGTCAGTGCCGTTGCTCAGGCGGTGGAGCAGGGGGATGAGCGGTCACTCTGTCAGCGTTGAGTTTTTTCCGTGGAGGCTTTCAGGGCATCGTCGGTTCTCTGTTTGCCGGCTTTGAGGGCCTTCTCAGTGGCAAGCCTTGCCGCTTTTTTCTGTTCAACCAGCTCGATGTACTCTTTGGGGGACTGATTGATGCTGGTCTGGGGTGGATTTTCGCTGCTCTGCATGACATAGATGATGCCAAGGACCAGGGCGATGAAGACCACGAAAAAAGCTGTCCTCGACATGATTCTCTTCTCCCGGCTGCTCGGGCCAATAGATTGGCCTTAGGGCCTGTTAACACGAATCCAATACGCCCTGCTGGGACTGTTTTTGTGCCCAGCAAGGCAGAATGAGCGTCGTGTCGTCATTCTACATGAGCGAATGATAACGCCGCTGGGCTCAAAAACAGGCCCAGCCCTTCGGGTTGCGCCTGAAAAAGCGCCACTCCACGTTGCTCGTCGCTTATTTGGAATAACCAAATTACACTCCTCGTGCCTTGATTGGCACTTTTCAGGCACAACAGGGCGTATTGGATTCGTGTTAACAGGCCCTAAGTGGATCCTGGGCGCTTGAGCGCGGCAGAAATAGTGCTCGAAATTGCAACCCTATACGGGGATTATAACAGGCCCGAGGCCGGGTTATCGGCTGTGCAGCTGAAGAATCGGCCAGTTACGTTTTTTTGCCACTTCCGCAAGGGTCTGGTCCGGATCAACCGCGACCGGATGCGCCACCTGCTCCAGCAGCGGCAGGTCATTGTGGGAGTCACTGTAGAACCAGCTGCCCTGCATGGTCTGGTCAAACTCATCCAGCCAGTCGTTCAGCCGGCTGACTTTGCCTTCGCGGAAGCTGGGGGTGCCGGCCACTTCGCCGGTGTAGTGGCCGTCGATCTGTTCCGGCTCCGTGGCGATCAGGTGGTCGATCCCGAAGCGCTGAGCAATGGGAGAGGTGACGAAGGCATTGGTGGCGGTGATGATCAGCAGCAGATCTCCGGCCTGACGGTGTTTCTCAACCAGTTGCTGGGCCTGTTCACTGATGATCGGGATAATCTTCTCTTCAATAAAGAGCGCCCGCCACTGATTGAGCTTCTGCGGCGGGTTTTTTCGCAGTGGCTTCAACGAGAAGCGCATGAATTCGTGGATGTCCAGTCTGCCGGCTTTGTAGTCCTCGTAGAAGCGTTCGTTTTCACGCTCATATTGCTCTCCATCAACAATGCCCTGTTCCACCAGGAAACGGCCCCAGAGGTAGTCGGAGTCACCGGCCAACAGGGTGTTGTCCAGGTCGAAGATTGCCAATGCCATGATTCTGTCCTGCTTGTTTACTCAATGAGTTATCTGTGGTCTGTCCGGCTATTTTACCTGGTTAAGCGGTAAATGTTGTTAACGGATTATTGCCCAGATTGCCGACGGCTTAATTAAACAATATCCAGATACTGTCAGGCTCATTCCGGGTTCATGGTATGGAGTGTTATTTGGCGAGAGCCGAAGAAAAATAAATGACTTCTGTACAATTTTTGGAATTTCCATGATTTGCAAAGGCTTAAGTTTGCTGCCTTGCTGCACTACATGGATTATGGAAGAATCATATTCTAAGAATGTGACAAATTTTGGCGGATAAATTGATTGACTCTGACGGCTTTAGACCGAATGTCGGCATCATCCTGTGTAATGACGATCGTCTCCTGTTTTGGGGTCGCCGCACCGGACAGGATGCCTGGCAGTTCCCCCAGGGCGGTATAAAGCGCGATGAAACCCCTGAAGAGGCGATGTACCGGGAGTTGAATGAGGAGGTGGGCCTGAATGCCGACCAGGTCTCGATCATCGGCTCCACGCGCAGCTGGCTGCGATACCGACTGCCGGAGCGCTATATCCGCCGTCACAGCGAGCCGCTCTGTATCGGTCAGAAGCAGATCTGGTTTCTGCTGAAGACGAACTGTGGCGAGGATGCCTTCTGCCTGGATCACACCGAAACCCCCGAGTTCGAGGAGTGGCGCTGGGTAAAATATTGGCACCCTGTGCGCGAAGTGATCTATTTCAAACGTAATGTGTATACCAAGGCTCTGGAAGAGCTGGCGCCACTGCTCTATCCCGAAGGGGTTCCCGGGCGCTCCCTGACAAGCTATCTGCGGCAGAATCGCCGTTGATCGTGAGCTATTTCCCCTCGGGGCTAATAGAAAAAACCGCAAATGGACGCCAATCACCGCTGATCGCCGCGAATACCTTTCATAGTGCGGCCTCACTTGTTGTGGATTCGCGTTCATTTGTGGCTAACCAAAGATAGGAATTTCCAGGCTTTGCCAAGGGGTTGTTACGAGAACCATGCTTGAGACGCTTCACCGCATCGTTAAAGAGGTTAATGCCGCTTCCGACCTGGAGCAGGCCCTGGCGATCATCGTTCAGGAGGTGAAGCAGGCGATACATGCGGATGTCTGTTCCGTCTATCTCACCGATTTCGAGCGGCGGGATCATGTGCTGAAGGCGACGGACGGGTTGTATCCGCAAGCCGTCGACAAGGTCAGATTACCCTACCACCGGGGGCTGATCGGGCTGGTCTGTGAAAGGGCGGAACCGGTCAATTTGGCGGATGCACCAAATCACAAGCGCTATCTGTTCACCCATGAGACCGGCGAGACCTCTTACAAGGGTTTTTTAGGTGTGCCGATCATTCAGAATCGCAAGGTTCTGGGTGTGCTGGTGGCGCGTCAGATCGATCAGCGCAGCTTCGAAGATAACGAGGTTACCTTTCTGTTCACCCTGGCGGCACAGCTTGCCGGTGCGATCACGCATGCCCAGGCCAGCGGCAATCTGGATACCCAGAGTGATCTGGCGCCACCAAAGCGGTTTCTTCAAGGGCAGCCAGGTTCTCCGGGTGTCTCCTTGGGTACTGCGGTTGTGGTCTATCCACCGGCCGACCTGGAAGCGGTGCCCGACCGGCCGGCGAAGGACCTTGATGATGAGGAGGATGCCTTCAGGACCGCAGTGGCGGCGGTGGTGCAGGATCTGATGGCGATCGAAGACCGCTTTGAAGAGAGCCTGCCTGCGGAGGACCGGGCGCTGTTCGATGCCTGGCTGATGATGCTTGGTAGTGATTCCCTGATCGGCAATACCGTGCGACGCATTCAGCAGGGCAACTGGGCGCCGGGCGCCTTGCGGGAGACTTTTCAGGAGCATGCGCGGATATTCGAGAACATGGAGGATATCTATCTGCGGGAGCGGGCATCTGATGTGCTCGATCTGGGGCGACGTATCCTGATGCATCTGCAGCAGAAGGTCTCCACCCCGAATGAGTATCCGGAGGACACCATTCTGGTCGGCGAGGAGGTCAGCGCCATGCAACTTGCCGAGGTGCCGAGAGAGCGCCTGGCTGGTGTGGTATCGGCCAGTGGCGCCAGCTTCTCCCATGTGGCGATACTGGCCAGAGCCTTGGAAGTACCGGCAGTAATGGGAATGAGTAATCTGCCGGTGAGCCGTATGGAGGGCCATTTTCTGATTCTCGAGGGCTATCTGGGACGGATCTACGTCTCGCCGGCGCCGTCGGTCATCGAAGAGTATCGACGGCTTGCCAGTGAGGACCAGGCACTCTATCAGGAGCTGCAGGCGGACAAGGACCTGCCTTGCGAAACCACCGATGGTGTCCGCATACCCCTCTACCTGAATACCGGCCTGCTCTCAGAGCTGAGCAATCAGGGTATGGCCGAATCGGAAGGTGTGGGTCTCTATCGCACCGAACTGCCGTTCATGGTGAGAGACAGCTTTCCAGGAGAGTCGGTACAGGTTGCCAACTATCGAAAGGTGCTGAAGATGTTTCATCCGCGCCCGGTGATCATCCGTACCCTGGATATCGGTGGAGACAAACCGCTACCCTATTTTCCCGTGGAGGAGTCGAATCCGTTTCTGGGTTGGCGGGGGATTCGAATCTCTCTCGACCATCCGGAGATCTTCATCACTCAGGTGCGCGCCATCCTGCGTGCCGCCATCGATCTGAACAACTTGCGTCTGCTGTTGCCGATGATCAGTCATGTGCAGGAGGTCGATGATGCCATGCTGCTGATCCAGCGGGCGCATGACGAGCTGCTGGAAGAGGGTTATCAGGTGAAGATGCCCAAGGTCGGTGTGATGATTGAGGTGCCGGCTGCGGTATACCAGGTCGAGGTCTTGGCCCAGCGAATCGATTTTCTCTCCGTGGGTACCAACGATCTGACCCAGTACCTGCTCGCTGTCGATCGAAACAATGCCCATGTGGCGGACATCTATAACGATCTGCATCCGGCCGTGTTGCGGGCCTTGATCCAGATCGTCAATGGTGCGGGTCAGTACGGTAAAGAGGTGAGTGTCTGTGGTGAGCTGGCGGGAAATCCGGCGGCGGCGGTCCTGCTGCTGGGTATGGGAGTCAACAGTCTGAGTATGAATGGTGGCAGTCTGTTGCGGGTAAAGTGGGTGCTGCGCTCATTTTCCCACAATCGTGCAAAACAGTTGCTGCAGACAGCGCTGCGTTGTGAACAGGCGGGTGAAGTTGTCAATCTGCTGTCGAATGCTCTGGAGGAGATGGGGCTGGGTGGACTGATGCGTGCCGGCCGATAGCATTTGTTAGGCCCTGGCAGGAAGCTTAATATAGAGAGAAACCGCATTGAGAGAGCCGTGGTCTTTAAAACACTGCAGCAGGATGAGGATGGCAGGCTGACTCACGACGGTTGAAAACAAACACTTTGCGCCAGGTTACTATGAAACCGCAATCCGCATTCTCCAGCATAGAGTGGTCGAAGCAGTTTTTATTCATTCTGATACCGTTTGCGGCGATCTTTGCGCTGGGCGCCTATGTTCATTACTACACCAATTCGGAAACCGATCGGGTCACGCTCAGAACCAATGAGCTATTGAATGTGGGATTGGCCCGAAGTGTTCTCAACCGCGACCTCTCCAATGTCATTTCAGATCTGATCTTTCTTGCCAGCTATATCGACAAGCAGAGCTTTGAAGCCTCCGGGCAGTTAAGGAAAAAACAGGTCGAAGAGTTGTTCTTCACCTTCATAAAAGAGAAACGACTCTACGACCAGGTGCGCTATATCGACCGTCAGGGTCTGGAGAAAATCCGCGTCAACTTTGGCAGTGGAAATCCAACACTTGTTCCCGATCGGGAGTTGCAGGACAAGTCCGCACGCTACTATTTTGTGGAGACTGCGGCAATGGCTCCCGGGGAGATCTATATCTCGCCCTTGGATCTGAATATCGAAGAGGGGGTTATCGAGCAACCGCTGAAGCCGGTGATGCGGTTTGCCGTGCCGATCTTTGCGCAGCGAGATCGGATCCAGGGTATTCTGGTACTCAACTATCTGGGTGAGCGCCTGTTGAGTGACTTCGCCAGGGCCGGTGCCAATATTGCCGATCATATCCATCTGTTGAACAAGGATGGCTACTGGTTGGACAGCCCCCAGAACAGTCATGAATGGGGCTTTATGTTGCCCCACAAACAACATATCACTGAACTCTATCCAGCCGCCTGGGAGCTGGTCAGGCAATCGGTTTCCGGTCAGCTGGAGACCAGTGATGGTCTGATTACCTATGAAACGGTTACCCCCAGAACCGTGGCCTCGCAAACCATCCGGGGATATGAACAACAGCAATTGACCATGTCCCCGTTGGATGAGTTGCGTTGGAAGGTGGTTTCCCGGGTCTCTCTGGATCGCTATGCGCCCGGCTTTTTAGGTTTTATTCGACAGCATACCCCACTCTATTTTGTGATCATGGTGGTTTTGCTGTTCGGCTCCTGGCTGTTGGCAACCGCCAATCTGCGCCATCGTAATGCACAGCGTCAGAGTGAATACGAGCGGCGTTTCCGGCGCACCCTGGAGGATATGCAGCTGGCTGCGATTACCCTTGATCGTGAATATCGTCTGGTGTTTTGCAATGACTACTTTTTAAAACTGACCGGCTGGACCCGTGAAGAGGTACTGCACGATGAGTGGATTGAACGCTTTGTCAGAGTCGAGCATAAAAAGCTGTTTCGCGATACTTTGGAAAAACTGCACAGCGAAGGTGTTGAATCACGGGATGTGGAAGTGGATGTAGTGATGCAGCTCGGCGGCTACCGACGGATCGCCTGGCACCATACGCCTTCAACCGATGCCCACGGTAAGGTTGTCCGGGTGACGGCGATTGGTGAGGATGTGACCGAGCGTCGTAAAGCGGAAGACAAGGTGCGCAAGTTGTCCCATGCGGTGGAACAGAGTCCCAGCATCGTACTGCTGACAGACCGGCATGGCCAGATCGAGTATGTGAATCCCAAGTTCACCCAGGTGACCGGTTACGATGCGGATGAGGTGATCGGTAAAAAGACCAATATCCTGAAATCGGGTGAAACCTCGGGAGATGACTATGAGCAGCTCTGGCAGACCGTGTTGAATGGTGAAGAGTGGCGGGGTGTCTTCCATAATCGCAGAAAGAACGGTGAGCTCTACTGGGAGTCCGCCTCCATCTCCGCGCTGAAGGATGAGGAGGGTGAAATCACCAACTTCGTTGCCGTTAAAGAGGATATCACTGAGCACAAGCGTCTTGAGCGGGAAGTTGAGATGCAGCAACAGGAGCTGGTCCGTACCCAGGCGCTTACCGTGATGGGGCAGATGGCCAGTATGATTGCCCACGATCTGAGAAATCCTCTTTCGTCGGTCAAAATGAGTATGCAGATTCTGGGCAAGCATGCGGCCAACGAAGAGAAGGAGCTGTCAGCGATCGGTCTGGATCAGATTCGATACATGGAGAACATCCTTACTGACATGCTGACCTATGCCCGACCTGAAGCCGTTCATGTCGATTGGGTGAATATCGAAAAGCTCATGGATGCAACCGTGTTGAGCCTGCACAAACGAATTGAAGAGGTGCAGTCGACGGTCGATGTGGAGTACCAGTCCGGATTGCCCGCGTTACCGGGAGATGCCAACAAGCTGCGGCAGCTGTTCTCGAATCTGATCGTCAATGCGCTGCAGGCCAGTGAGAAAAATGAACATGGCTCCAGTAAAATCAATATCAAAGTAATTCAGGTGATGGATCAGACGGGCAGTGCTGTCGAGGTATCGGTTTGCGACAACGGCATCGGCATTGAGAATGACGAGAATCAGAAACTGTTCGAACCATTCTATACAACCAGAACAAAAGGTACCGGCCTTGGCCTGGCGATTGTTAAACAGATTATCGATCAGCACCAGGGGCGGGTTGAATTGTTACCCCGCGAGGCTGGCGGCACCTGTGCCATTGTCACTCTGCCGACTGCCCCCAGGGAGGTGGAATCGGTGTCGTGAATATCGATCAACCGAGGCTGGCCAAAGCCTTCACAACCATCGGTTAGCGGAGAGTTCAACTTTTACAGTTAACCGTTTTTAGTGACAACCACTCAACAGACAATCGAGTAGGTCCGGGTTTATAACATGACTAGAATTCTTCTCGTTGATGACGATATAGCCAGTTGCCGCACCCTGCAACTGCATCTCTCCGGGCTCGGTCACGAGGTCAGCATGGCCCATAGTGTGGATGAGGGGTTGCAGTTGCTTGAAAGCTTCAAACCCGGCCTGGTGGTGCTCGATATTCGCATGCCGGGCAAATCGGGCCTGCAGGGATTGCCTGAATTCAAATCAGCACTGCCTGAGGTCCGCATCATCATGATCACCGCTTTTCACGATATGGAGAGCACCATCGAGGCGATGCAGAAGGGGGCGGATGACTATATCCACAAGCCGATCGACATCGATGAGTTTGATGATGCCGTTGAAAAACTCCTCAGCCATGGGGAAGGAGAGTTGGTCGAGACCGACAGTCAAAGTCTCTCCTCACTCACCATGGTCGGCAACTCCCGGGCGATGAAGGAGATCTTCAAAACCATCGGTCTGGTGGCAAAAAGCCCGGCCACGGTATTGATCACCGGGGAGTCGGGTACCGGTAAGGAGCTGGTGGCCAGGGCGATACATCGAAGCGGTGAAAATCCCGATGGACCTTTTGTGGTGGTGAACTGTGCGGCGATTGTCGAGACGCTACTCGAATCCGATATGTTCGGCCATGAGAAAGGCGCCTTTACCGGTGCTGTGGCAAAGCAGGCTGGTAAATTCAAGCTGGCTGAGAATGGCACCATATTTCTCGATGAGGTGGGCGAGCTCTCCCCGGTGATGCAGGCCAAGCTGCTGCGGGTGATTCAACATAAAGAGTTTACCCCGCTGGGCGCCAAGGAGAGCAAGATCACCAATGCACGAATCATTGCTGCGACCAATGTCAATCTGGCCCAACAGGTCTCTCACGGGGCATTTCGAGAGGATCTTTTCTATCGGTTGCAGGTGGTGAATATCCATCTTCCCCCGTTGCGGGAGCGCAAAGAGGATATCATGGGGCTGGTGCAGGCACTGCTCGCCCGGATCAATGGTGAGTTGAACCGTAAAGTGGTGCGTATCACATCCGATGCCTTGCGCTGTCTTCAGGATTACCATTGGCCGGGAAACGTCAGAGAGTTGGAAAATGCCCTGATGAAAGCGGTGGCGCTCTGTCCCACGGATACCCTCTCCTGCGACCTGTTACCGATGGAGATTACCGGTGTGAGTCTGGAGGAAGTGGAGAGCCAGCCGGTGGTCAGCAGACCGGTAAGCCTGCAGGCGATGGAGAAAGCCCATGTCAAACAGGTATTGGAGATGGTCGATTGGCATAAGGGGAGGGCCTGTGAAATCCTGGAGATTTCCAGACCAAGATTGCGGCGGATGATCCAGCAGTACGAGTTGCAGCCTCCACCCGGTTTTGTGGCGGATAAGGATAACGGCGACTGAAACAACCGTTACCGCCTCCGTTATCTTTCAAACAACCGGCATCAATCGCATGTAGGATGCCTTGAATGTTGATGATCAGATCACGGACGACAGCTGGTGCGGATCAGAGGGTGCCCCAGGAGTTGCGACGACGCTGAAATCTCAAGTGAGGCAGGATCAGTCCGATCAGGATGCCGGCAATGATCACCCCGGCACCGATCAGGAACCAGTCACGGGTCGCTTCATTGCTCAGATCCCGGTTGTCCTGTTTCAGCTCTTCCACTTCCCGGGTCAGTGCGGCAACCTGCTTGACCAGTTCATTGCGCTCATTGGAGATACGGATTGCATTCGAGGCGGTTCGCTGAATGCTCTGTAGCTCCTGTTCCTGTTTATCCTTTACCTTTTGCAAGCTTTTGTGGTTGCTCAGCAATTCACGGTGGTTTTTCTGCAGATCGATCAATTTACTGCGTAATTCACCTGGTGCGGCCTTCAGTTCGTCGATCTCTTTGCGCAGCGTGCCCAGTTGCGCTCGTGCACTGGGTTCATTCATCAACTGCCGGGTAAGCACAAATCCCTGACTGCCGCCGACCCGGACTTTGGTGTAACCCGATTCCGGATTGGTGGAGAGGACATCCAGCGCTGCGCCGCTGTTGAGCATGCGCATGATACGGTGTGAAGTACTCTCCCCGGTACGCATGGTGATCTGAAAGGTATCGGTCACATAGAGGGTTTTAGCCTGAACCAGTAGCGGGAAAAGGAGTAACAGGGCGAGCAGCAATAAGGATTTCTTCATGACTATATCTGGTATCTATCCGGAGCAATGGGGCCATTGTACAACTGAAATCTTCCATTGTTGCCAAGCAGGCCGCAGAATGTCGCATTTTTGTGGATCATGCACCCCTTGGAGGCATCTGTAAACCGCTTAATCCGGAGTGCATTGGATTCGTGTTAACAGGCCCAGGTGCCGGGTTGATCGCCATCAGCGGCCAAGCAGCAGAAACTCCATCAACGCTTTTTGCGAGTGCAGACGGTTTTCAGCCTCATCCCAGACCACACTGTCCGGGGTGTCGATCACCGAAGCGGTAACCTCTTCGCCCCGGTGGGCTGGCAGGCAGTGAAAGAACAGGGCATCTTTTTCAGCCTGGGCCATCAATTCGTCGTTTACCTGGTATTTGGAGAAGGCTTTCTCACGCAACGCCTGCTCCTCTTCCTGACCCATACTGGCCCAGACATCGGTAACCACAAGGTCTGCGCCACTGGCTGCTTCTAGGGGATCGCGAATGATCTTGGCCCGCTCGCCGGCCGCTTCGAGAATATCCGGTTCAGGGTCATAGCCTTCCGGGCAGGCGATGTTGAGGTGAAAATCGAACTGTCTGGCTGCGTTCAGATAGGAGTGGCACATATTGTTGCCGTCACCGACCCAGGTTACGGTCTTACCCTGGATGTTACCGCGATGTTCTGCGTAGGTCTGCATATCCGCCAGCAGCTGACAGGGATGGTATCTGTCGGTCAGGGCATTGATGACCGGCACCTGGGAGTGGGCGGCGAACAGCTCCAGTTTCTCCTGCTCGAAGGTGCGGATCATGATGATGTCGAGCATCCGCGAAAGCACTTTGGCACTGTCCTCAATCGGTTCACCCCGGCCGAGCTGTGTGTCCCGGGGGGAGAGAAAGAGCGCATGACCGCCCAATTGTGACATACCGACCTCGAAAGAGACCCGGGTGCGGGTGGAGGATTTTTCAAACACCATACCCAGATTCTTGCCTTTCAAAGGGGTATGTATTTCACCCCGGTGCTGCATCCGCTTCAATTCGGAAGCGCGGCGAATCAGTGATTGCAATTCATCATGGCTGAGATCGAGAAGGGAGAGGAAGTGCCTGGTCATAGTGTTACGCCTTTGCAATGGCTATCAAAGAAAGTCGGCAACCAGGGCGCTGACTTTGTCGATAATCAGTTTGCACTCATCATCGTTGAGGATCATCGGTGGCAGCAGACGAATCACATTGCCTGCAGTCACATTGATGAGTAGATTCTGTTCAAGTGCTTTGCCGACCAGTTCTGCGCATGGGCGTTCGAGTTCGATGCCGACCATCAATCCATGGCTGCGAATCGAAGCGACACCGGGCAGCTCGGCCAGTTTTGCTTCAAACTCAGACTGGAAACGTTGACCCAGCTTGGCGGCTCTGTCAGCCAGTTGTTGAGACTCCACCACATCCAGCACACTCATCGCCACCCGGCAGGCGAGTGGATTGCCGCCAAACGTGGAGCCGTGATTACCGGGAGCGAGAATATTTGCCGCTTCACCCCGTGCCAGGCAGGCACCGATCGGCATGCCATTGCCCAATCCTTTGGCCAGGGTCATCACGTCGGGCAGTATGCCATTATGCTGGTGGGCGAAAAGTTTGCCGGTACGACCTATGCCGGTCTGGATCTCATCCAGCATCATCAACCACTGGTTCTGGTCACAGATTTCACGGATCCGGTTGAGGTAATCCACTGACGGGATATTTACACCACCTTCACCCTGTACCGGCTCCACCAGTATGGCAACCACATTTTTCTGGTGCAGTGCAATCTCCTCGATCGCCCCGATGTCATCGTAGGGTACTCTGATGAAACCCTGTACCAGGGGCTCGAAACCGGCCTGAACCTTGCGATTGCCAGTGGCAGAAAGGGTAGCCAGCGTTCTGCCATGAAAACTCTGTTCCATGACGATAATGGCCGGATTCTTGATCTCGCGCTTGTTGCCGTAGAGCCGGGCTATTTTGATAGCCGCTTCGTTCGCTTCCGCACCGGAGTTGGCGAAAAACGCCTTCTCCATGGATGAGAGGGAGCAGAGTCTCTCACCCAGTGTCTCTTGCAGTGGTATGCGATAGAGATTCGAGGTATGCAGCAGACTGGAAGCTTGATCACACAACGCCTTGGCGATTTCCGGATGGGCATGGCCGAGTCCGCATACCGCAACACCGGTTACCGCATCGAGATAGCGGTTACCCTCGGTATCCCACAGCCAGGCACCTTCACCCCGCTCGAAAGCGACAGGCAGTCGTTGATAGGTTGTCATCAATGAGTCGGCCATTCTCAAGCCCCATAAAACAAAAAAGCATCCTAAAAAGGACGCCGGATTAATTAAGCCCCTATTATTATCGGCGAATGGGATCGATTGTTATCAACCCAATCGTCGGGGAATCGACTAGTCTACCATTCGATAAGAGTTTTTCAAATCGTCTTCTGCGATACCTGGGGTAGGGGGGGCGCTATGATCCACAATTGGCGCCATGATAGAGTCTCTCTGAGCATTCCTTCTCTGCGAGTCGCGCCTTGAGCGAGGGGATTCTTGAAGCCCCGTGCATTACCGATTAAGGTGCCGGGTTAAGAGCGGCAGAGAGATTCATTGATTGGGAGTTTGGTCTATGTCCATTGCCCTGACACTACATCTATTGGCCGTCATCGTCTGGGTTGGCGGTATGTTTTTCGCACATGTGATTCTGCGTCCGGTGTTGAATGAACAATTGGAGCCTCATCAGCGACTGCCTCTGCTGCTCAGGGTGTTCGATGGTTTCTTCCCCTGGGTTTGGGGTTCAGTGATCACAATATTGGCCAGTGGTTTCTGGATGCTGTTTACCCAATATGGGGGTGAGACCGGTTGGTGGCTCAGTTTCATGTCTGTGGTAGGCACCCTGATGGCAGCAATCTTCATCTTCATCTATGCCATTCCCTACCATCAACTTGGCACTGCCTTGAAAGGCGACGATATGCCCAGGGCGGTTGCCGCGATTACGTTGATTCGGCAACTGATCCTGGTGAATCTGATACTCGGCATGGTGGTATCGCTGCTGGCAACGATGGGGAAGTATGGTTTCTTCTGACATCGGAACGCTTATTACATAGGCAATCGGCCTGCTCGATTCGCCGGGCAGGCGGCGTCGAAGCCTGACTCATATGGCACTTTTGTGACCCTTGGCTCAGGCACTTCTTTATCATCATTGATGAGTGATAGTCTTAAGCATAGTCATGGCGGCTATCCACCACCTTCGTTTCGTCAAATTCATAAAAATTTAGGGTGACTGTTTGTTCGATTCAATGGTGATGTTGGCTTTTACCCTGGGGATCGTCAGTGCCTCATCGCTGCCCATGGGGGCGATTACAGCAAAATTCTGGCAACCCAGCGACCGTGCCACAGCAATACTCATGGCATTTGGCGGTGGCGCCCTGCTGGCGGCGCTGACCATCGATCTTGTGGCTTCCGCGGTCGAAGAGGGGCATTTTTATGCTCTGGCTGCCGGGGCCATGGTTGGCGGGCTGTTGTTCATCGGGCTCAATCAATTGGTCAACGACTATGGTGGATTTCTGCGTAAGGCCTCCACCACCATCTACCATTTTCGCCGTAAACAGCATCAGCAGATTAAACAGATCATCTCACGTATCCATCAGGTGAAGCTGTTTCATGACCTGCCAACCAATGATTTCAAGATTATTGCGCCTTCTGTCCGAGTGGTTACCTTTCACAAGGGAGAGACTATCTTCCGTAAAGGGGATCCGGCGGATACTTTCTATATCATCGATGAGGGTGGTGTCGATCTGTTCAGATCCGAAGCCGGTGAGCAGAATACGATTCAGTTGCAGGGTTACGATGTGTTTGGCTGGTATCCCTGTTTGACCTCGACACCGAATACGCTGAATGCGGTCGCCAGTCGCGAAACACGAGTCTGGCTGATACCCAAACATGCGATCGATACGCTACTGATCAATTCCCCTCACTTTCAACAGGAGGTCCATCTGCTGCTGCGCAGTGGTGAGCTACAGCACTACCTGGAACAGCAGCATCTGTTGACGACCGATGAAATAGAGCGCTGGACCGACCAGGCGGTCCGGCAACTGATTCGTCGTGGTGTGGTACCCCCGGCGGTTGAAGTCAACCGTAATAGCGCTGAGATATTGGAACGTTTCAATCAGATCAAGCGTCTGCCAATGCTCTCTGAATTGCCTGAAGAGGAGCAGATACTGATCGGACGAGCCTTGATTTACAAACGCTATCAGCGTGGCGATACCCTGTTTCTTCAACATACCCGTGCTGATCGTCTGTTCATACTCGATACCGGTGAAGTCAATCTGATCGATCCGGAAACTCCGTTGCAAAAGACGGTGGTGCTGCACGCCAATGACGCTTTCGGTACCTTCTCACTGCTCACCGGTGCCCGCCATTCTGTGACGGCCGTGGCGGCGGAGAATATTGGTCTGTGGGAGTTGCGTCGACGAGATTTTTACTCACTGCTGGGCAGTGCGCCGGTTTTGGCGGAACGCTATCGTGAGTTTATCCAGATGGGTGGTGCAAGGGACTATCTGCAGAGCAGGCACCTGAACAGTGAACAGTCCCAGCGCTGGACCAGACAAGCACTCAGGTGCATCGATACCGGTGAAGAGTTACCCTCTGCTGCGGATGTTGCCAGGGATCTGCATGCCAACAAAGCGGCGCCACTGGCGATCTGGCTGGGCCTTACCCTTGACGGTATACCTGAGTCACTTGTGATCGGCTCCAGTCTGATCAATGCGGGGGTCAGTATCTCACTGATTGCCGGTCTCTTTCTGGCCAACTTTCCGGAGGCACTCTCCAGTTCCTGCGGCATGAAAGAGCAGGGGTTCAAATTCAGAAGAATCTTCTTGATGTGGTTTTCACTGATGCTCCTGACCGGGGTGGGGGCGGCGATGGGTAACATCTTTTTTGTCAATGCCTCACCAGCCCTGTTCGCCTTTGTGGAAGGTGTGGCAGCGGGGGCGATGCTGACCATGATTGCCGAGACCATGTTGCCTGAGGCCTACTTCAAGGGAGGCTCGGTGGTGGGGATGTCGACCTTGTGCGGCTTTCTCACGGCGATCTTCTTCAAGACTCTGGAGGTTTGATCTGTTCTTCCTGGGCAATCAGGCCTTTCGTCTAGGTTGTATGAGCCTCATCACCGCTGTCCGGTAGATTATTGAACTACATGAAGTGGGGTACTAATCTTGATGGGAAAAGGCAAATAATCAACGCTTAATTAATTTGACATGATGTTGTAAAGATACGCCGCGAGTTTGAAACTGCTGCTGTTTGCAGGCTCGGCACTGTTTCTTGGTGTCCTCTACTATTGGCTTTTTCGTGCACCGGATGGCGTCTAATTTCTTGCTTACTTACCTGAGCGCACACCCATAACCGATGATTCCATGCTCCAATCGCTGATCGGCTGGTTGCCGACTTTTATTCATGTGTTTGCCTTTTCGATCGTCACAGCTCTGGTATTAGGTGTTCACTACGCCTGCTTTTCCTGCTGCTTATGGGGCAGTGTCAATGCCGTCTTTGAGGCAGGTCAGGCATTGCCAGATTCGATCCTTGACCATTTGCCTGAGTTATTGAATCTGCAGGATTACCTTAAAACTGGAACCTTCAGCTTAATGGATCTGGCTGCCTGTTTACTGGGCGCTGCTGGGGCATGGCTGTTACTGGGTTATTTCCACACAACTGAGCAACTATCAGAAGATAGCTCTGTCCACTGATTTTTTTTCCAAGAGCAGTTACTTATGCTTGATCAATATCACATTGCCATAAACAAGCCATCCACAGAAAAAGTCACGGGTCTCAGTTTGGTGTTGTTCACTGTGGTTTCTTGTATTGGCGTGTTGAGTATTCTCGGCTCCGGTGGTGGGAATGATCGTTCGGGTGATGAGGTCTATCCGGTGGGAGGTATTGAGGTCATTCTGACTGGCGATGGAAGGGTAACAACCACCCGTGGAATCGACTGCCCCGGCGACTGCAGTGAAAACTATACCTTTGAGTTGGGCAGTGAAAGTGATGAGATTACACAAGTTCTGGTTGCAAATCCCGATATCGATTACAAGCTCGATGCAGAAGCGTCATCGGAAGGGCTTGCCGATGAGCGGATTGTATTCGAGGTTAACTCAGGCGATGCCATCTCGGTGACGGTGGTGTTTGTACCGCTTGAGAATGAGGAGGGTATGCCATTGTCGTTGACAGTCTCAACGGGAGGAAAGATCGTCGCTGATCCGGGAGGTCGGGTTTGTGACGGTGAATTGGCATCCGCTTCCTGTGAGCATCGGGTTGCCGATGCGCTCTCTTCGGGTAATGGCACAGTTCAAAAACGACGCAGTGTGGATCTGCAGGCAGTACCCTATGTGGGTTATTCATTCGTAGGTTGGCAAGGCGACTGTAGCGGCAGTGATGTGCTGCAAGCATTTGACTTGGGTGGGTCCATCGATCCCATGGCATTAAGTTGCAGCGCCTTGTTTTAAGCGGTAACTGTGACCGATTATACCCTCACCGTGCCCGAGCCAGTCGAAGGTGGCAGCATCGCCAGCATCTCCGGTGCCATCAACTGCCCGGGTACGTGTTCCGCCACTATTACCGCGCAAACGCAGGTTGAGCTTTTCTATAACCTTGATGGAGGTTACCAGTTTGGCGGCTGGTCTGGCGATAATGAAAACTGCAGCGGTAACGGTGCATCGGTCACCCTTACCATCACCAGTGATACGACTTGTGGCGCCAGTTTTATAGCTGATAGCGAGACCCAATACACGGTCACTGTTAGTGCACCGGAAAACGGTACCGTGACCAGTGCCGGCAACGCGTTGAATTGTGGTGCTACCTGCAGTGCCGAATTTGCGCAAAGTGCCAGTCCGGTCACTCTTACCGCGACAGCGGACACGGGTTATGTGTTTTTGAGTTGGGGGGGAGACTGCGCTGCAGCAACCAGCAACGTGGCGGCGCTGGTATTGGATGGGAACAAGAGCTGTTCGGTAAGTTTTACCGAACTGGACAGCGATGCAGATGGCGTTGGTGACACTACTGACAACTGCCCGGTTGTGGCGAATGCCGATCAACTCGATACCGATGGGGATGGGGTGGGAGATCTCTGTGATCTGACTGGGGAGTGGGATTTCCGCACAGAGGTGACGGCGGCGACCGGTGACTGTCGAGGAGAGGTGGGCATCGCCGATAACTACACCATCGACATTGATCAGGAGGGGCAAAATGTCACCCTCAGAGGCTTTCTTGGTGTAGCGACGAATGTGCTTCAGGGTAGTGTGGAAGGCAACACGCTTCTCTATTCAGGGAGTTATCCTGAACATCTTGGTACCACAACCCAGGAGAGGACCGAACTCACCATCGATTGGAATCCCCCCATCTCGATGTCAGGTGTGGAGCAATGGAGTTGGACCGATGGGAGCTCGAATTGCCCTTCCGGCAATGAGTCTGCAATCACAGCGACGTTTCGCAATTGATCGGCTTGATCCCAGTGCTGGAATCCATCAGCGGGCAAAAGCCTGCAGAAGTTGCCCGGTCGACACAAGCTCTGAGGATCAGCCGCCCAAGGCTGACATGGGGCGAATGATGGCCGTTGGGGTTTCGTTGAAATGGTGCCGTTCCGGCTTACGGGCTATGGCGGCGCGGATCGCCTGTTGCAGAACCTCATCCGAGGCTCCCTGACGGAGTAGGGGGCGTAACGCCAGTTTGTCCTCCTGTCCGAGACAGAGATGCAGATCGCCGCTCACGGATACCCTGACCCGGTTGCAGGTTTCGCAGAAGTGTTGTGACTGGGGGGTGATGAAGCCGATCACCAGGCCCGTGTCGTCGACCTGGAAGTAGCGCGCCGGTCCGCTGCCTTGCATGGCCGCGGTTTGCAGTTTGTAGCGTCGGCGCAGGCGGGCTTCAATCTCAGTGAGGGGAATGTAACGCTCAGTTGCCGCCTGTCCGCCTTCTCCCACCGGCATGGTTTCGATAAAGCGCAGTGTCAGGTTGTGGGTAAGACAGTACTCAACCATCTTCTCGACTTCATCGTCGTTGAGTCCACGCATCACCACCATGTTGATTTTGATGGGTGAGAGGCCTGTGGCGCTGGCTGCGTCGATACCTGCCAAAACCGGTTGCAGACGACTGCCGGTGATCTGCTTGAACTTGCCCTCATCAAGGGAGTCGAGACTGATATTGAGTCGTGTCACCCCGGCCTGACTCAGGGGTTCGGCGTATTGATCCAGGCGTGATGCATTGGTGCTGAGGGAGAGCTCTTCTATGCCCGGTACATTGGCGATGCGCGAGGCGATCTCTGTCAGCTCCTTGCGTACCAGGGGTTCTCCACCAGTGAGCCTCACATGCCTGACACCCAACGCGGCGAATTGGGTGACCAGGCGTTCTGTCTCAGCAGGCGTCAGCCAGTCATCGGGCGTTTCGAAGCCACGATGACTCTTGGGCAGACAATAGAAGCAGCGGAAATCACAGCGATCCGTAACGGACAGGCGCAGATAATCGATCTTTCTGCCGAATGGGTCGT
This sequence comes from Candidatus Thiodiazotropha sp. AKAK2, assembly GCF_058244685.1. Lineage (NCBI taxonomy): Bacteria > Pseudomonadati > Pseudomonadota > Gammaproteobacteria > Chromatiales > Sedimenticolaceae > Candidatus Thiodiazotropha > Candidatus Thiodiazotropha sp. AKAK2. The sequence continues at coordinate 82,260 of NZ_JBSYOP010000006.1, forward strand.
TTAGCATGCTTGCCTCATGGTTGGTCGATTTATAGTTACCTGCAAGTCATTCGCTTATCATTCAAAAACAGCCCTTGATTGTCAATAATCCATATTCGGGTCGTAACCCTGGGGCAATGAATGAGCTATGCCTTTGTGACAATCAATACAGGTCTGCTGGGGCTCGTTGCCGTCCACTGCATCCCAATAGTGTGGATCATGCTGTTCCGAGCTGCGAGGGGCCTGCTTATCCAGGTCCATGGAGATGAACTTGTGACAGTTGCGACACTCCCGTGAATCTGTCTTTTTCATCGAACGCCAGACATTCTGTGCCAACTCCAGGCGTTTGGCTTCATATTTCTCCGGCGTGTCGATGGTGCCCATCACTTTGTGATAGAGCTCATTGGTCGCCTGAATTTTGCGTACGAACTTATGTATCCACTCCTTGGGTACATGGCAGTCCGGACAGGTGGCGCGTACGCCGGTCCGGTTGGTGAAATGGATTGTCTCCTGAAGCTCCTGATAGACGGTGTTTTCCATCTCATGACAGGAGATACAGAACTCCTCTGTGTTGGTCATCTCCATAGCCGTGTTGAAGCCACCCCAGAGTAATATGCCGGCAATGATGCCAACACCCACCAGGAACAGTCCGCTACGCTTTTTACTCTCACTCATTATTACACCAGATTATTGATCAACTACTCGTTACACGGTTGGGTTTCCGCTCAAAGAGCGGTACCCAACCAACTTCTATTTGGCGCCTTGAAAGTTGTTTTGCACCAGTGGATCTGCACCCATTTGAGCGGCATGGCACTGGGTACAAAAGTAGCGCCGGCTGGAGAGGGTCTTCAGCACGTTGCCATCGCGGTCCAGATAGTGGCTGTCGCCAACTCTGGGTGCCTTTTCTTTTTCATAGGTTGTTTCGCTGTGGCACTTCATGCAACCGTTGTTTTTCAGATTGATCTCATACTTGTCTACTTCATGAGGCACCATCGGCGGTTGCAGTTTGAAGCTGCGCTCAATGCCACCCTTGACGTTGATAAGCTTCATGTTAGCGGGTTTTTTCGCCATGGTGTCCAGCTTGTCGCCCCGCAGGGATTGCACCTCGGCCAGAACAGCTGTGGACAGGAATATGGCTGCTAGTGCCGCAATGGTTTTTAATGCGATCTTTTTCATACCTTTCTCCATCATCACTCTAAATTCAGAAATTGTTTGGAATTGCCAGTCAGGCTTGAGCGCCCTGACTGATTTCACCTTCGCGTTTTAAGTCGTCATTTTTTTTGGCGTGACGACCGCCATAACTGAAAACGTCTTTGGCACAGATATCGATACAGCGCCCGCAATTGGTACAATCAGATGAGATGATCACCGGGGTCGCCCCCTGCTTCTCACCTTTCAGAGCCGGTTTGATAACCTGGGGTTCGGGACAGACCACATAACACTCCATGCAGTCATTGCAGGCCTGGCGTTCAAGCGCATTGACCCTGACCAGACTCTTGCTGCCCACCAGATTATAGAAAGCGCCGACTGGACAGATATGTCCGCACCAGCCATCTTTGGCAACGATCAGATCGAACAGAAAGATGCCCAGGACCATTACCCAGGCAGCCCCCATGCCGAAGACAATTCCCCGGAACATCATGGAGACCGGATTGACCAGCTCCCAGATGATGCCGCCGGTAACCAGCAACGGCAGAATCAAGGTCAGGGCTAACATCCAGTAGCGTGTGCTGCGGGAGAACTGGGAGTTGCTTCTGATCCCCAGTTTGCGGCGTAGCCAGGCGGCCAGATCGGTCACCAAGTTGACCGGGCAGACCCAGGAGCAGTAGACCCGGCCACCCACCAGTAGATAGAACGCCAGTACGATCACCACACCAATGATGGCAGCGGTCTCAGGCACCACGCCGGAGAGGCTCGCCTGCAATAACACATAGGGATCGGTAAGCGGCAGTATGTCCAGGGTCAGACTGGATGCCAGATTACCCTTGACGATCCATAGGCCGAACCAGGGGCCGGCGAGAAACAGGGCGAGAATGCCGAGCTGGCTGATTCGTCTCAGGATCAGGTACTTATGGGACTTCATCCAGCCTTTGGCCGCGATGGCGTCGTCACCCAATGTCGTCATATCCACCATGCTACTTGTCCATGAATCCGCTATTGAGTGTATCCAGAGGATTTGAGGAGAAAGGGGTCTCCTCAGCCTCTCCATCGATGATCAAACCCTCACCCTGCAGGTCATAACGCACCCCATCGGGCAGGTTATATTGATGCTTGGTATCGGGTGTGACCAGTGCCTCACCAGCCTTCTCTTTCTCCTGCCAGCCAAGTCGGTAGTGTTTACCCAGTTCACCTTTCGCCAGGTGCATGGGGAATACCTTGATGGCCGCTTCCTCCAGGATGCAGGCCCGTTCACAAAGTCCACAACCGGTACAGGCATCGGAGTGGACTACCGGGATGAACAGGGCGTGTTTGCCTGAGCGGGTGTTATGCTGCATATCCAGGGTGATAGCCCGGTTACGGATCGGACAGACGTTGAAGCAGACTTCACAGCGCAGTCCGTGAAAGGCAATGCAGTTTTCCTGGTCGATCAGGACCGCCAGCCCCATGCGGGACTCTTCGATATCCTTCAGGTCATGATCGAGGGCATTGGTGGGACAGGCAACGACACAGGGAATATCCACGCACATTTCACAAGGCCCGCTACGGGCGATGAAATAGGGGGTACCTGTGGCCACTTCATCTCCCACTTCACCCAGAAACAGAATATCGTAGGGACAGTCACGCACGCACAGGCCGCAGCGAATGCAGGCGCCGAGAAAATCCTCCTCCGGCAGAGCGCCGGGGGGGCGGATATAGTTGGCCGGCATGGTGGAGGCCCGCTTTGAATAGGCACCCAATCCCAGTCCGACCAATCCCACCCCACAGGCAGTCTTGAGCATGTTGCCCAGGAACTGTCTGCGGTTGAGCTCGTTTTTGTCCTTACTGTCTGACATCTCTAATAAAAAACGTTTTCAGTTGAGTTGCATTCTGCCGTGGTGGCACCACAACCCATCAGAGTCGTGGTGGGGGGTGCGGCAGTGCCGCACCCCTCTGCCGTTTCAGCCCATCAGGCTCGACTGATCTTGACACCACACTTCTTGTAATCCGTCTCTTTCGAGAGCGGATCAGTCTGGTCGAGGGTCAGCTTGTTGACCAGGCGTCCAGCATCGAACCAGGGAACGAAAACCAGCCCTTCCGGACACTTGTTGCGGCCCTTGGTGTCGACCTTGCAGACGATCTCACCACGACGGGAGGTGAGCTTGGCCAATGCACCGTTACGCAGACGCCGTTTCTTGGCATCTTTCGGATTCATGTAGACCACCGCGTCTGGGACGGCACGATAGAGCTCGGGTACGCGACGGGTCATGGAACCGGAGTGCCAGTGCTCCAATACCCGTCCGGTGCAGAGCCACAGATCGTACTCTTTGTCCGGCGGCTCAGCGGCGGGCTCATAGGGGGCGGTAATGATGTTGGCTCTGCCATCGGGCTTGCCATAGAATTTAACCCCTTCACCCTTGGCTACATGGGGATCGTAGCCCTCGCGGAAGCGCCACAGGGTCTCCTTGCCATCAATGACCGGCCAACGCAGGCCACGCACCTTGTGGTAGGCGTCGAAGTCGGCCATTTCGTGGCCTTTCTTCGGGATCCCCTCGGCAGAGTTGAACAGGCGATACTCTTCAAACAACCCTTTCTGTACATAGAAACCGAAGTCCTTGGACTCATCGTTTTCGTACTTGTTGCCACGGGTGTCGGTAACCTGCTCTACCGGGAACTTGTCGACCTGGCCGTTGGCATAGAGCACATCGAACAGGGTCTTGTCGGCATACTCAGGCATCTTGGCGATCAGATCTTCCGGCCAGACGTCTTTCACTTTGACATACTTGGCGAACTCCATGACCTGCCAGACGTCGGATTTTGCCTCACCGGGTGCAGCGACCTGCTGACGCCAGAACTGGGTACGCCGCTCGGCGTTACCATAGGCACCTTCCTTTTCGATCCACATCGCTGTAGGCAGAATCAGATCCGCAGCCTGGGCCGATACGGTCGGATAGGGATCAGACACGGTGATGAAATTGTCCGGATTACGCCAACCGGGATAACTCTCATCATTCATGTTGGCGGCGGCCTGCATGTTGTTGTTACACATGACCCAGAAGGTATTCATCTTGCCGTCATTCAGGGCGCGATGCATGGCTACGGCGTGGATCAGGGTCTTGCCCATGGGTTTGCCGCTGATGTCGGTCTGGTCGGCGCCGTCGGTTTTACCGTTGGCCCGGGGAATGGTCCCGGCAGGCAGCTTCCAGGTCTTCTCGGCGAACTTACAGTGGGCGTCCTTCTTGGTCACCAGGTCTGCGGGCAACCTGTGGGTAAAGGTACCAACCTCGCGGGCGGTGCCGCAGGCGGATGGCTGACCGGTGAGGGAGAAGGGGCTGTTGCCCGGCTCGGCGATCTTGCCCATCAGCAGATGGACGTTGTAGCAGAGGCCGTTGACCCAGACACCGCGGGTGTGCTGGTTAAAGCCCATGGTCCAGTAGGAGGAGACCTTCTTGTTCGGATCGGCATAGGCCTTGGCCAGTTTCAGCAGCTGATCCTTCGGAACCTTGGAGAGCTTTGAGGTGTACTCCAGGGTGTAGGGCTCAACCGATTTGGCATACTCTTCGAAACTGATCTTGGAGAGCTTGCCCTTGTTGCGATTTTTGGCCGCCTTTTCGCGTGGATCAGTGGCACGCAGACCATAACCGATATCGGTTGGTGTCTTGGTGAAATTGACGTGCTTGTCGATAAACTCCTTGTTGTAGGCCTTGTTCTGAATGATGTAGTTGGCAATGTAGTTGAGGATCGCCAGATCGGTCTGGGGCTCAAAGATCATGCCGTTGTCAGCCAGCTCGTAGCAGCGATGCTCGAAGGTTGAAAGTACATGGACTTCACAACCGGGCTTGGTCAGACGGGTATCGGTGAGGCGGGACCAGAGAATCGGATGCATCTCCGCCATGTTGGCGCCCCAGAGCACGAACACATCGGCGTGTTCCAGATCGTCATAACAGCCCATCGGCTCATCGATACCGAAAGCGCGCATGAAAGCGCCCACGGCAGAAGCCATACAGTGGCGTGCATTGGGTTCCAGGCTGTTGGAGCGGAAACCTGCCTTCAGCAGTTTCTGTGCGGCATAGCCTTCCCAAACAGTCCACTGACCTGAGCCGAACATGCCGACACCCTTGGGTCCTTTGGCCTTACGTGCGGCTACCCACTTATCAGCCATGGTCTGGAAAGCCTCTTCCCAGCTAACGGCCTCGAACTTGCCGTTCTTGTCATATTTGCCGTTGGTCTTTCTCAGCAAGGGTTTGGTCAGACGATCCTCTCCATAGAGGATCTTCGGTAGAAAGTACCCTTTGATACAGTTCAGGCCCTTGTTGACCGGTGCATCCGGATCGCCCTGACTGGCGACGACCTTACCGTCTTTGACACCCATCAAGACGCTACAACCAGTACCGCAGTAGCGGCAGGCCGCTTTGTCCCAACGGATGCCATCATCTGCATCGGCAGCAACAGCGCTGGACACAGGAAGGGTGACGCCGGCCACGGATGCAGCGGCTGCTACAGCATTGCTTTTTATAAAATCTCTTCTAGTTAATTTCACGGTTCATTTCCTCCATCGACTCTTCACCGCCATAGTGATAAATCAAAGTTGTGCTCACCACGCCATCCACATTGCGCAGTTCATTCATAGTGTCTGAAACCGGTGACATGGATTCACCCTCGTCTTCCACAGTAACAATCAGTTTGTCCTCTATCATTCCACCGTGGACTTCCACACCTTGGTATTGTGTTAGGCGCTTGGAGACTTGGGGGCCATGGTCGGGTTTCGTATAGACAATCAGGCTGCATATATTCATGTATGGCTTATTCCTCGCATTGGTCTGTCAGGCCGCTTGGGTCTGTGTGCCTGGCAAAATGGAAATGGAATGACTGGGGCAAACTGAAATACAGGCTCCACAGCTATTACACTTTTGCTGATCAACCTGTGGCAGGGAACGCCCCCTGGTAGCAAGCTTGAAGCAGATGGCAGCCTCTTCGCAGATATCGCCACAGCTTCTGCAGACCACGCCGTTTTGCGACAGGCAGCTCTTTTCGATACTCAGTTCGAGGTGCCAGGGTGCCATGTTCGGATCGCTGTCAAAGCCCAGAGCCTGGTGTTTGCAGGCCTTTACGCAATCGCCGCAAAATGTGCACTGGGCGACAGAGAAATCGATTTTTGGAAAACCGGCAGAACCCAGCGTAATGATCTTCTGGGGGCAGGCTTCAATGCAGTCGTTGCAGCGTTCGCAAAGTTCAGTAAAGCTGCTTTCAGATTGCGACCAGGGTGGTCGTATCTCGCTTTGTCGACCGCGCAAGTCACCACGTAAAAACTGTGATCTGTCGATGTGTCCTGACAACAGTCGCGACCTCGGTTGATAGAGTTCAGTCGAATTTGATTGGCCTTTATGAGGCGCAATGTTTTTGCTTCTGAAAGTGTTTCACCAGGCCCTTAATACTGCTTTGATTCGGATCAAGAAACAATACGAAATCTTAAGAAAAAAATAATAAAAAACAGTAACTTACCAATATATTGGTAGCGTTATATACCCCAATGTGAGTAGATGCTAATTCGTTTTGGGTAAAATCTGGCGGTAACGGCGGAATAGCGATTGCACTGATTGCAATCTGTCTGAACAGGCCCTGGAGAGAGGTTTAGCTGGAAGGTTTTTTCCCTGGTTGAGGGCCCAAACGGCAGCCTCGGTTCTGGAGTGGAGATTGAGCTTTTTCAGCAGATGTTTGACGTGCACTTTGACCGTGCCTTCTGAGATAGCAAGGTTGGTGGCGATCTGTTTATTGCTCAGTCCCTGGGCAATGTGCTGAAGAATCTCCTTTTCCCTTGAGGTGAGATCCGGCATGGTGGATTGAGTATCCAGTCTGTCGTCCTCGCGCAGCGCTTTTGCCAGCAGTTGAGTCAAATGATCGCTGATGACCACGGTGCCCTCTACCGCTTTGCGGATCGATTTGAGAATATCTTCCGGCTCCATATCCTTCAGCAAATAGCCGTCTGCACCATTTTTCAGTGCTGCGAGCACATCCTCTTCATTATCTGAGACGGTGAGCATCAGGACCCTTGAATCAAGCTCAAAACTCTTGATGGCTTTCAAGGTATCCAGGCCGTTGGTGCCCTTCATATTGATATCGAGCAGGATCAGATCCGGGTTGAACTCCCGTGCCAGCACCAGGCCATCCTCGCCATTGGCTGCTTCTCCGATCAGTTCAAGGCCTGGATCCATATCGATCAGATCGGAGACACCTTTTCTGAAAAGTGGGTGATCGTCTATCGCCAGCAGTGTGTAGTGTTGTTCAGGCATCTTTCAATTGCTCGGTAAAAAGACGTTGCGATTCCCGGCTCGAAATATCAGCAATCGTGAAGACCAGATTGATCTGGGTTCCGCCTATCGGTGACTCATTGATGTGTAGTTCGCCACCTAAATGTTCCGCCCGCTCTTTCATGATCGGCAGTCCATAGTGTTGCATCATATCACCTTCACCATCTATGCCAATGCCGTTGTCCTCGATGTTGACTGTCACCAGACCCTGATGGTCGCAATCCATACTCACTCTTGCTTCGGTGGCATTCGCATGGCGTATCACGTTGGAGAGCGCTTCCCGGATGATCTGAATGATATGTATCTCGGCATTCGGTGAAAATTGACAGTTGCCCAGGGTATTGATGAATTCAATCGGAATGCCTGAGCGATTGGTGAATTCTTCAACGGTCTGATTGATCAGTCTGCCGAGGTTGGCGTCGGTGACCCTGAGTCGGAAAGTGGTGAGCAGCTCTCTCAGCTGTCGATAGGCGCCATTCAGCGCCGACCTCAATACGGAACTGATCTGTAGTACATCCTCTTTCGGCAGGTCATCGTTCACGGCTTTTTCGAGGCGCGCCACCTGAATCTTCAGATAGGAGAGTGACTGGGCTATCGAATCATGCAGCTCTCTGGCGATGACACTGCGCTCTTCCATCAAAGACATTTTTCGGTTTTGAATATCCTGCTGGGTGACTGATATTGCCAATCCGATATGGCTGGCAACGGTTTCCAACAGGCGAGCCTGCCACTCCTCCAGCTCTTGTGAGGGCTGCAGTTCGACCATCAGGATGCCGTAGTACTTGGCCTTATCCCGGATCGGTGTTGAAAAGATATTGATCCGCTTGCCGCTGGCTGGATCGCAGGTCTGGAAACTGTGGGTTTCACCATCCCCAAGACACATAGCGCATTGGCCATCATTTTGGTCTTTGAGCAGAATATCCTTGCTTCGGGTCGAGGCGTACCGATAGGCCTGGTGGTCTCCGGGCTGACCCAGGCAGATCGTTCCATTGTTAACCCCGAGCAGGGCCTCGATATCGTGAATCACGGCAATCAGAACCTGCTCGTTGAGGGATGAGTCACTCAAGCGTTTGGTGGTGGAGTAGAGCAGTTCGAGGGTGCGATTACTCTGTTCCAGATCTTGGGTTTTCTCTTCCACGCGGTATTCCAGATCTGAATAGATGACTGACAGGTTGTCAGCCATCAGATTGAAAGCATGACCGAGCTGACCCAGTTCGTCTTCGCTTAAAAATCGACTTCTTACCGAAAAGTCACCATGACGAGCCGCTTTGGCGCAGGCAAGTAGATTGCGCAACGGGTTCAGAACGGAAATTTTTGTCAGGTAGAGGCTTATCAGGGCAACCAGAAAAGTGAAGCTGAGCAGAATGATCTGGATCAGACGGAGCTGCTGGTTTTTCTGTTCCGCTTCAAGCTCCAGGGCTTCCACGAAACTGTGTATGTCATCCACGAAACCATCCACCAGTGAAAGATAGGTCTGCCGGCTGACATCGATTTCGTCCAGCCCGTGAACAGCAGGATCGGAGGTTTCAGTCATCTTCAGGTAGTTCTTGAGGTTGGGCAGCATCAACTGCTGCCATTGGCGCTCAACCCTTTGGTAGGTGCTATTGACTTCATCCCCTGTGCCTTTGGCCAGTACATCATGAATCCGCGGGCTGTGAAGACGTTGATTGTACTCATCCACCAGCAGTCCGGATCTGTTGCCTGGATGATTGCTGTGCGGATTGCCATGCACCAGACTGCTGGCGATGCGGTATGACTGCATACGCAGGGTGCCCGCTTGATTGATTGCCGCTGCATAGCCTTCTGCGGTGTCTGCAATGATCACCGAACTGATCATCCCGGAGAGCGCCAGAATGAAGAGTATCGTAATGAACGTTCCGAAGCGGAGTAGCAGTGAGTGTTTCACTTCATGGTCTCCTGCGGGTTAGTGATCTCTATCGTTCGATAGGGTAATTCTAAACGCTGATTGAAAATGTGTTAACAGGCCCCCTAAAAGCAGGGTATCAGAGTTTGATCCTGTGCGAATTGATCTGGAATGGTTGGTGACTCTGAGGCGCTTGGAGCTACTGAATGGTCAGCTTCAAAGGCTGCATCTCTTTGTACATGATGATCAGGGGCTTTTGGGTTGAAAAGGTAAGGATACGGGTCTTGGACGGATAGATCAGATGATTGCTCAGGAACATATGCAACTCATCCCCGCCCAGCAGAAACTCTTTGAACCTCTGGACATTCTGCAGATCGATGTTGTCCTGCAGGGAGAAGTCGAAGCTATTGAAGGCAACGGATTGGTCGCTTAGCAAAAGCTCGGGAATCGACTGGTGACCAAGTAGTTCATGCTGCGCACGTTTGAGTAGATTGGTCGAGAGAATCAACCCCACACGCTGTTCACCGAACAGCCAGCTGATCTCCCGTGCATCATCGTAATCCGCTGTATGCTCACCAAACGCCAGGCACCAGCCTTTGTAGTAAGCGTTATAGCGTTTGATGACTCGAGTATCTGACATGTGCCGATGCGGTGCTCTGCAATAAAACAAAAACTCTCGCAATAGAGTCTACCATGACCGGCTGATTTCTATGCTGCGAGATTCTACGATACAGGAGATTATAAGATTCTTGTTAATTGTGGAACTGTGATACTACTTTAATTCTTATACGGCAACAAATCCGGCCTTGATTTGATTGTTGTTTAATTTTTCATCTGGTGAGCCGGGCCTGACTGTATGACATTTGGTGGCAACTTGCTGCAACCTTGTATTATCCAGGTTGTGGAACGTCCCTGCACAGGGAAAGTGTTTGCCAGCCCCAAACTTTGGATGATCTAAAGAGAGAACGCAGTGAGCCGTCCTGCAGCTTGTTTGGTAGCTTGCTGTAGGACGGCCGTTGTGCTGAATAAGATGCCGGTAGATGGAATCGCTGGTTTAGAAAACCAGGTTCATCACCAACATCATGACTGTCAGAAAGAGTACGGTCATGATGCCGCCGGCACGCATGAAATCCGCGACCCGATAACCCGCCGGTCCCATGATCAGGGCATTCACCTGATGGGTGGGAATGAGAAATGAGTTGGAGGTTGCTATTGCCACGGTAAGTGCAAAAACAGCCGGATTGGCGCCGGCGCCGATGGCGATGTTAACCGCCAGGGGAACCAGCAGTACGGTTGCGCCCACATTGGACATCACCAGGGTGAAGAAGGTAGCCAGGATGGCAACGGCCAGCTGTATCACCCAGATCGGCATATCCCCAACCACAAACAGCACCTGCTCAGCGATCCATTTTGCGGTTCCGGTGGTTTCCACCGCCAGACCCAAGGGTATCAACGATGCGAGCAGGAAAACGGTTTTCCAGCTGACTGCCTCGTAGGCCTCTTCGATATTCAGTACCCCGGAGAGCACCATGCCCATGGCGCCGGTCAGCAGCGCGACGGAGAGACGAATGTCGGTAAACAGTACCATCGACAGGGCAATACCGAAAAACAACATCGCCCATCCGATCTTGTGCGGGCGCAACTCTTCATGGGGATACTCTGTGGTTACCACGACAAAGTTCTTATCTTTTTCGATTCTTGGTAGTACATCCCAGGGGGTATGGACCACCAGGGTGTCGCCTGCCATGAAAGGCATGTTGCGGATATCCTCGCCTTCCCGCATGGTTTCGCCATTGCGGTGCAGGCCGATCATCGCCAGACCGTAGGTTTTACGCATCCAGACATCCCGGGCGCTTTTACCGATCAGCGAGGAGCTGGGGGGAATCACCACCTCGGCGATACCGGCCTTATTGGCAGAGAGATCGCCGGAGAAAGTACGCAGCGTGTCGCGCTTCTTCAAGTTGAAGGTAGTGACAAAGTTGTTCAACGATTCCGGGTCGGCAACCACACCCAGTACCATGCCCTCCTGGATCGCGACATCACGGGCCAGGGCGCCCGGGCCGATACGATTGGCTTCACCGGAGATCTTGGTGGCAATGATGCGGACCCGGTAGCGGGTCTCCACTTCATCGAGTTCCTTACCGATCAGACTGCTGTCATCGGTGACCACCATTTCGGAGAGATGGTAGGAGAGTCCATAGACGTCCTGAAAGTACTGCATTGGGTCAGTCCCGCTGGTACTGCTCTCACTCTTTGTTTTGGGTAGCACAAAACGACCGGCAATGACGAAATAGAGGATCCCGGTGAGGATCAGGGCAACGCCGATCGGGGTCACGGAGAAGAGTCCCCAGGTCTCCATCTGTTGAGATTCTGGCAGCGCCTTGTTGGAAGTCAGGATCAGATCGTTCAACAGAATCAGCGGGCTGGAGCCAACCATGGTCATGGTGCCGCCCAAAATGGCGGTGAACCCCATCGGCATCAGCAGGCGTGACATGGGCAGTCCCGAACGGGCGGAGATACGGGAGACTACCGGCAGAAACAGGGCGGCTGCACCAACGTTCTGCATGAATGAGGAGATGAATCCGACAGTAGCGGAGATGATCGGAATGATGCGGCTCTCGGTCGTGCCGCCGATCTTCAGGATGAAGGCGGCAACGCTGCCCATGATGCCGGTCTTGTCCAATCCGGCGCCAATGATCATCACCGCGATGATCGAGATCACCGCATTGGAGGAGAAACCGTCGAACAGGTGCTGATTGTTCACCAGTCCCTGCTCAAGCCCCATAAAGGGCGCCAGTAGACTGGTCAGACCGAGCACTACCATAATGCTGGCGGCCGCCACATCCACGGCGACAACTTCAAACGCAAACAGGTAGATGGTGAGCAGCAGAATCACACTGACCCAGGCGATCTCGATGGTCGGCACCAGGTTTGCCAGCACCAGGGCAACAGCCATGAAGATGCCTCCGGCAACCATCTGTTTGATCGATAGGCGATTCCTAGCCGGGCTCAGTTGCTGGGTAGTCGGCAACGCGTTCACTTGATATTACTCCATGAGATTGGTCGTTTGTCGGCCGGTTGAAATAGCAAAACAACAGACAACCTGTAGCTGTTCTGTTGGTTCGCTTCATTCCTGATTGGAAATGTTACTGCAAAGACAAAGAAGTCCTGGGGCAGGTCTATTCGCTATACCAGCCAGCGAAAGAGGGGGCTATAATGCCTTTTTTGGACTATCTATTCAAATAAATAAAAATGTTTTAATATTCCCATATGGAATATAGAAGCCTGCCTGATATGAACAGCCTGGCAACCCTTAAAGCGGTGGTTGAGCGGGGTGGTGTCTCACCGGCCGCTCAAGTTCTGCAAGTGGGGCAACCTGCGGTGACCAAGCGACTGCGCAGTTTGGACAGCTGTTATGGGGTAGCTCTGATGCATCGTGAAGGCAGACGCTTAGAGCTGACCCCGGCGGGTGAAAAAGTCTATGAGTATGCCTGTCTGGTACTCGATCACCAGCTCAGCCTGCTGGATGATCTCAACTCCCTCTCCAGCGGGCAGAACCGCTTGCGTCTTGAAGTGAACTTTGCCATCGGTGAGCATATGCTGCCCGATCTTTTGCTCAGGTTCGCCGAACTCTATCCCCAATACAACATCGAGAGTCGCATGGGCTATTCGCGACGGATTCAGCGACGCCTGGCAACCGGATTGTCCGATCTTGCGCTGTTGGAACAGGCCCCGGATCATCCCGATATCCTGGTACAGAAGTGGCTTGACGATGAGCTGGTACTGGTCTGCGGCCCTGACCACCCCCTCTGGGGTTGCGGATTGTTGCCGGTGACCGATCTGGAAAAACTTCACTATGTGCTCAGGGAAGCCCGTTCATCAATGCGTCTGACCCTGGATAAGGCGCTGAAGGATATTGGTGTCAGTAGTCTGCCGGTGACGATGGAGGTGGGTTCTACCGATACAATCGTGGAGATGCTGCAACACGGTCGGCATGTCAGTTTCCTGCCGAGATTCACCGTTGATGATGGGTTGCAAAACGGCTCGCTCTACCACATCAAAATCCAGGGTCTTAGGATCAAACGGACGCTGTGGATTGCCCGCACGAGATCCAATCTGAATAACGATGTGGCAGAAGTCTTCATCTCCCTGTTACGCGGAAGTTAAACCATCGTTCAAGGTGACAGAACTCTCAGTCACGAACTGCGCTGAAGTTGAAGTGCGGATTACAGCCTGTTATTCGCCAGGCTTCTCATTTGAGCCGGTAGACTGCGTCCACGGATTGGCTCGTTTGGCCGCTCCGATCCGTGTTCCCTATACGTGACATTTTGTCATTCCGCTATGCATTGTTGTCATTATTTGTCGTTATTTTCCCCGCCGTTTTTTGGATGCGATTCTCGCTCAGAAATTAGTTGTAGAAAAAATATTTCCCAACTACTCTAGAAAAAAACCAACGGTTAAATACACAGATACATAATATTTCAAAACTACTGTGTATGTACTTTTTTCATAGTCAATCCATATTCGGCTGCCGGCATATTTGTGCCCGGCCAGTCAGTATTATCATCGCGAAAACAATCGGTGATGCCGACTGTTTCATATCAATTTGAGACTCAACCTGAAGTGCTGTGCCTGTCGAATGCAGGTATGCCCATGAAGGAAGGAGAATAAAAGCATGCAGAGATCCCTGCTTATTGATGCGGATAAGTGCACAGGATGTGTTCAGTGTGAAATGGCCTGTTCCTATGAAAATGAGGGAATCTTTAATCCCTCGAAATCGAGGATACGGGTCTTTACCTTTCACCATGAAGGTCGTTTTGTGCCTTACACCTGTACACAGTGTGCCGAAGCCTGGTGTATGCAGGCCTGCCCGGTCGATGCTATTTCACTGGATGTGAACAGCGGCGCAAAAGTGGTCAGCGCCTCACTGTGCGTTGGCTGCAAGGTCTGCACCATTGCCTGTCCTTTCGGTACGGTCAACTACAACACCGGAACCGGCAAGGTAACCAAGTGCGACCTATGCGGCGGCGATCCGGCCTGTGCCAAGGCCTGCCCGACAGGGGCCATCACCTATGTGGATTCGGATCAGACCGGATTTGAAAAAATGCGCCAATGGGCAGGTAAAACTGACGCTGGCTCGACAGCTACAGCGTAATCGGAGGGTACTCAATATGTCTTGGTCTGGAAAATTACTTCGGGTAAACCTCACAAACGGCACTTGCGCTACGGAAGCATTGAATATGGCATGGGCGCAGGAGTATCTGGGGCAGCGCGGCCTGGCGAGCAAATATCTTGTTGAAGAGATCGATCCAAAGGTTGATCCACTCAGTCCTGAAAACAAGATGATCATGACCACCGGTCCGCTAACCGGCACCATGGCGGCTACTGGAGGAAGATATTCTGTGGTCACCAAAGGTCCGTTGACCAACTGCATCGCCTGTTCCAACTCCGGTGGGTTCATTGGTGCTGAGATGCATAACGCTGGCTGGGATATGATCATCTTTGAAGGCCGTTCAGCCAATCCTGTCTATCTCTATCTTGTCAACGACAAGGCAGAACTGCGTTCGGCCGATGAGATCTGGGGTAAAAGTGTCTGGGAGACAGACGAGTGGCTGCATGCAACACATCAGGATCCGATGCTGAGAATTGCTGCGGTAGGTCGTTCAGCTGAAGAGGGCTGCCTGTATGCGGCGATTGTGAATGATCTGCATCGTGCCGCCGGTCGATCCGGTGTGGGTACGGTTATGGCATCGAAAAACCTCAAAGCGGTTGCCATACGCGGCACCCTCGGGGTTGGCAATATCAAAGATCCGGCGAAGTTCATGCAGGCGGTCAATGCGGGCAAGCAGGTGCTTGCAGACAATGCGGTTACCGGGCAGGGTCTACCGACCTACGGTACCCAGGTATTGATGAATGTAATCAATGAGATTGGCGCCCTGCCTACCCGTAACATGAAAGAGGTACAGTTCGAAGGTGCGCAGAATGTTTCCGGTGAGGCGATGCATGAGAATCGACCCACCGACGGTAAACCCAATCTGACCACCAACGCAGGTTGCTTCGGCTGCACCATCGCCTGTGGGCGTATTTCAACCATCGACAAGGGGCACTTCTCGGTTGAGAGCAAACCCCAATATTGGGGCAATTCCGGTGGCCTTGAGTATGAAGCCGCCTGGGCGCTGGGCCCGGATACCGGTGTCGATGATCTGGATGCGCTGACCTATGTGAACTTCATCTGCAACGAAGACGGTTTCGATCCCATCTCGTTTGGTTCTACGGTCGCAGCGGCAATGGAGCTCTATAAAATCGGCGCCATCAGCACGGCGGAAACCGGCGGACATGAGCTGAAATTCGGTTCTGCTGAAAGTCTGGTCTGGGCCGTGGAAGCGCTGGTCAGTGGTGAAGGATTTGGCAAGGATCTCGGTCTGGGGTCGAAACGGCTTTGTGAAAAGTATGGCCATCCCGAGCTCTCCATGACCGTCAAAGGTCAGGAGTTCCCGGCTTACGATCCTCGGGGTATCCAGGGCATGGGATTGGCTTACGCCACCTCCAATCGCGGAGCCTGTCATCTGCGGGGTTACACCGTTGCCTCAGAGGTGCTGGGTATCCCTGAGAAGACCGATCCATTGGCAACCGAGGGTAAGGCTGGTCTGGTGAAGGCCTTTCAGGATGCCACGGCGGCCGTGGACTCCAGTGGCTTGTGTCTTTTTACCACCTTTGCCTGGTCCCTGGAGGATATCGCACCTCAGGTGGATGGCGCCTGTGAGGGTGAGTGGACTGCCGAGCGGATGGCGGAGCTGGGTGAGCGGGTCTGGAACATGGAGCGGGAGTTCAATCTGAAGGCGGGATTGACCGCTGCAGATGACACTCTGCCGAAACGCCTGCTCAAGGAAGCGGCGAATGTAGGACCTGCCCAGGGTCGGGTCAACGACCTGGATCAGATGCTGCCCGAGTACTATGAGCTACGCGGCTGGAGCACTGATGGGGTGCCGACAGACGAGACTCGAAAACGTCTCGGTCTGGGTTAATCAATCGCTGAAGATTGCTCATGGTCGTGCCCCCATTCTAAGGGGGCACGGTTTTAGGAGGTTAGTGAATGCATTATGTTGTCATCGGCGCGGGTCCGGCAGGCGTTACCGCCTGCGATACCCTGCGTGAAGAAGATCCCCAATGCCGTATTACGCTGATCAGTGGCGAACCGGAGCCACCCTATTCGCGGATGGCGATCCCCTATCTGATGGTTGAGAAGATCGAAGAGCATGGTACCTATCTGAGGCAGAACGACAGTCACTATGCGGAACGCCAGATCGAGTTGGTTGATGGACCGGTGAGTAGGGTTGATCCACAGAATAGACGGATTGTGCTGGAGAACGGCTCTGAGTTGGAATATGACCGTTTGCTGATTGCCACGGGAGCAACCCCATTGAAGCCACCGATACCGGGTATCGATCTGCCCGGGGTGCACAACTGCTGGACCATGGCGGATACCCGGGCAATCGTGGAACGGGCCCAACCTGGCAGCTCCGTGGTGCTGATAGGCGCCGGCTTCATCGGTTGCATCATCCTGGAAGCGCTGGTGATGCGGCAGGTTAATCTGACGGTGGTGGAGAAGGCGCCGCGTATGGTGGCCAGAATGATGGACCGAGTAGCCAGTGAGCTGCTGCAGGGCTGGTGTGAAAGCAAAGGAGTGGATGTGCACACCAATGCCGGGGTTACCAGCATCACTCAGCAGGGGGATGGGTTGCAGCTCGCTGTGGATAACGGTGAGAGCCTGACAGCCGATCTGGTGATCACCGCGATGGGGGTACGGGCCAATACCCAGTTTCTCGAAGGCTCTGGCATCGAGGTCAATGACGGTATCGTGGTCAACTCCCACTTTCAGAGCAACTTCCCGGATATCTATGCGGCCGGTGATGTGGCCCAGGGACTGGATTTTTCCACCGGCCTGAACCAGGTTCAGGCGATTCAACCCACTTCAGTTGAGCATGGCCGGATGGCGGCAATCAATATGGTCAGCGACTCTGCCGTTGAGCATCGTGGCAGTCTGAACATGAATGTGCTCGACACCCTGGGGCTGATCTCATCCTCCTTCGGACAGTGGATGGGGGTGGATAATGGGGAGCAGTCTGTGCTGCTTGATCGGGAGAACTACCGCTATCTCCGACTGGAGTTCGATGGGGACTACCTGGTCGGTGCAAGCAGTCTGGGGCACACCCAGCATATCGGTGTGCTACGTGGGCTGATCCGCAGTCGGGTTCCACTGGGGGAGTGGAAAGGGCGCTTGATGAAGGATCCAAGCCGACTCATGGAGGCCTATCTTGGGTGTGTGGTGTCACCATGATCCAGGTGGAGTTTAAGCTTTTTGCAAGCTTGATGAGCTATCTGCCCGCTGCTGCCAGTGAGCATGCCGTGATGGTGGAAATGCCTGAAGGATCGACGGTCTACGATTTGATGGACAAGTATCAGGTACCCAGGGAGCAGGCCCACCTGGTGGTATGCAACGGACTTTTCTTACCGCCTTCCCAAAGAGATATCCATAGCCTCAAGGATGGGGACAGCATTGCCCTCTGGCCTCCTGTCGCCGGGGGTTGAGCACGGCGGTGGATCATCAGGAAACCCGCTTGATGGCGATCAGCCATCGTGACTTTCTGCGCAGTCTTCAGCCCATGAAGCGCGATTATCCGATAAGGGTGGAAGATCAGGGAACGAGGTTTGTGATCACCAGGGACGGTTTGCACCTGGAGATTTCACTTGGCGAGGAGCAGGTTGTCAGAATGGGCTCTCTGACAATGCCCCGTACCCAGGTCGATTTTACCTTTCATACCGCTTCGCCACAGCAGGTCACAGATTTTTTCACCAGATTTGAGCTAAGCTTCAGACGCGGTGGCGGCTGAATCATCAACACCCAGGGAACATCAGCGGCTTGTTGCCATCAAACTCTCTTTAATAAAGCGAGAGCCGTGATGGCGGCTTGCCGTTGATCGGTAAACCCGGCTGCGTCATGGGGCACATTCAGCCACAGTGTGCCGGGTTGACAATAAAAGGGGAGTTCATATTAATGAGGCGGATTTCTGCAGTCTTACTGGTCAATCTGATTATCGGCTTAATGTTCGCCCCGGGGTTGGCGGCAGCCGCTAAACACTTCGAACGTCTGGTGGTGTTTGGTGACAGTCTCTCCGATCCGGGAAATGCTTTCTATCTGACCGGTAATGCGCTGAAACCTCCCTACAGCGCCCTCGATCAGTTTCTGGTACCGGATGCACCCTATGCCAGGGGTGGAAACCATTTCAGTAACGGAAAAACCTGGGTGGAGCGGTTTGCCGAAAAACTCGATCTGGAGGAGAGCGCAGGGCCAGCCTTCAAAGGGGAGAACAAGGATGAGCTGAAAATGACCAACTATGCGGTTGGTGGTGCCCGAGCCAGGGATTTCGGACAGTCTGTCAACCTGGTAAGTCAGCTGGGCATGTTCCAGGCGGATGCCCAGGGTCAGGTTGCCGATCGTGCACTCTATGTTTTAGCGCTTGGCGGCAATGATGTGCGGGATGCGGTGTCGGTCTTGGCGCAGGACAGTAGCGGACTGCTCAGTGCGGAGATTATCGCCAATGCATTGAGTGCAATCTCAGATGCGGTGATTGCCCTCTACAGTGGCGGGGCAACGACCTTGATGGTTGCCAACGTACCCGATATCTCAATAACGCCTGCGATAAGCAGATTGGACGCCATACTGCCCGGGGCAACAATGAGCGCTGCGATTCTCTCCGCCAAATTCAACAGTGAGTTGGCCGGCCTGCTCGATGTACTGGAACAGAGTTCTCCAGGCTTGAAAATCATTCGCATCGACTTTGCTGGCAGCACCCGACAGATCGCTGACGATCCCGAAGCGTTTAAAATATCCAATGTCGAAGATGCCTGTGTGATGCCGGATCAGCAGCCCTCGAGCTGTAAAAAACCGAATCGGTATCTGTTTTGGGATGGTATACATCCAACCGCAAAGGCGCATCGGATCATTGGTAAAATGGTGTTTAAAAACTATCAGTCATTCATGCGGGCCTCGGAGGTATATTGTCATCCAGGCCGAAAGAACAGGAAAGCGGCCTGCCGTTCCGTGCTTTGGTTATAGTTTGACATTTTGATGGATGTGGAACACTCTGGCGACAGGCAGGGCGGTATCATGTTGTCGCGTGTTTCATCAAAGGCTTCCTTAAGAGGAGCCGTCAAATAAAGAATAACTCATGTCCATCCCATTGATACGAAAAACCAAGATAGTCGCAACCATCGGGCCGGCCTCGGATCGTGTGGAGACCCTCGAGGCGATGATCCGCGCCGGGATGAGTGTGGCGAGATTGAATCTTTCACACGGCAGTTATCAAGAGCACAAACAACGCATCACACGGATCCGGCAGGCCTCGCAAAACCTGCAGATTCCAGTCGCCATCATGATCGACACCCGGGGCGTTGAGATCCGCACCGGACCGCTGCAGCAGGGCATTGTCGAGTTGCATTCGGGTGGCCATTTTTCACTCTATACAGACGATCGTATCGGCGATGAGCAAGGGGTATCGGTAACCTATCATCGACTCAGCCAGGAGGTGGGGCCGGGTGATGTGATCCTGCTCGATGATGGCGCCATGGAGCTGACTGTTGACGATGTGGCGGGAGATGAGATCCGTTGCAGCGTGGTGTTGGGCGGTATGTTGAAAGAGAACAAAGGGGTCAATCTGCCCAATACCCAGCTATCGATGACTGCGGTCGAGACTGCTCAGCGTGACGATATTCTGCAGGAGCTCACTTTCGCCGCTGAGAATGAGGTGGACTATATCGCTGCTTCCTTCATCCAACAGGCAGTGGAAATTGAACGCATGAGAGAGATCCTGGCTGAGCGGGAGAGTAAAATCCCGATCATTGCCAAGATCGAGAACCGCTCCGGTATTGAGAATCTGGAATCGATCGTCAGTGCCGCTGACGGCATCATGGTGGCTCGGGGTGACATGGGTGTGGAGCTGCCGCTGGCGGATGTGCCCAGTATGCAGAAGAAGATCATTCGTATCACTGTCAGTAACGGTAAGCCTGTGATTACCGCCACTCAGATGCTGGCCTCGATGGAGCAGAACCCTAAACCGACCCGGGCTGAAGCCAGTGACGTGGCGAACGCCATTCTGGATGGCTCCTCCGCGTTGATGCTCTCCGGTGAGACCGCGATGGGAGACTATCCGGTCGAATCGGTCAGCACCATGGAACGATTAGCGGTGCGTACTGAAGCTTCGCTACGTGAATATGGCTATCTGCAGCATATTTTGCCCCATGCCTCCAATGTGGTCACGGAGGCGGTCAGCCATTCAGCGGTCACCATGGCTGATCAGCTGCATGCGGCGGCGATTATCAGTCTTACCGAGAGTGGCTTCACATCGCGTCTGATCTCCAAGCACCGTCCTGAATGCCCGATCCTGGCGGTGACCCATTCACCCAGGGTAACCCGGCGATTGTGCATGAATTGGGGGGTGATACCGATGCTCGATGCCGCAGATCATAACGATGAGGCGAAGGTGGATTACTGCATCGAACAGGCGAAACATCGCGGTCTGTTGACGGTGGGCGACGTGGTGATTGCAACCAGTGGCTCCACCCAGGCTACCGGTGGCACCAATCTGATCAAGGTGATGTCGGTCGATTGAAGGCAGATCCTCCTCCCTGAGAATCTGCCTGGCAAGCCAACTGAAGTAACTTACAGGCCTTTGCAGTTGGCGTAGAAGGTTACAGTTGCCGGCCAGTCTGAGAAGATACCCTTGATACCCACATCCTGTGCCAACACATCCAGCAACACCAGCATGTCACCATCGTTGTCGGTGACGTCGCTGATGCTCTGGTAGTACCAGCCACCGCCGCTCGCCAGCAGGCCGGAGCGTTCCAGCGTCCAGGTGATCAGGTCGATACCATGGGCTCTTGCCGCAATCGCGTATTCGGAAGGTACGATCTCGCCATTTTCAGCGGTAACCAGGGCCCACATGGCAGGCGCCAAATAGTTCACACCCTGCTCCGCAAGGTAGGACATCATGTCGATGGTCTGCTTGGCCTGGTCCGGATTGTCACTGCCATCCAGGTAGACGGCCTGTCGGCCGAAACGTGGCTCATGGTTGATCCAGTAGAGTACATCGTCCAGGTTGAATGATTGGGCGAAGACACGCTTGGGTTTTACACCGGCGGCCTTGTACTCATCAATCATCTGTTGAGCGTAATCCTGTTGGGTGTAGTCACCTTCGAAGGGCATATCGACACTGGGAGACTTCAGCTCAGGGGTCATCTTTGTGCCAAGTTGTTTGAACAGCTCGATGCTTTCGGCGTGGGTCATCAGGGTACCGTTGCCCGTATAGAGGTCTGTACGCCAGCTTGGCGTGGCATCCAGATACTCCTCAACGCTGGTTGCCGTCCGATCAGCGGCATCCATTTTGCCTTGCAGGGTTTTGAACTCCTCCAGGGTGATGTCACTTGTGCAGCAGCGTGCAGAGGCCGGGGTGATTACCTCACCACTGGTCGGATCGAGCTCAGCCGGAACAAAGGGCTGGGAACATTTTGCCGCCAGTGGGGTTGCCAGGATGTTGGTGGTCGTGTGCAGGTCACACTGTGAATGACGGCAGACCAGTTCCCGATCCTTGGTGAAGGTGACATCGCACTCGAGAATGCCGGCCCCCATGCGCGCTGCGGCGACATAAGATTCCACGGTGTGTTCCGGAAACTGCATCGCTGCGCCCCGGTGACCAATGGAGAAGTCGCTCTTTTTAAACTTCTTCTTTTTACTGCAGGCCTGCAGTTCCTGTTTGAGTTCGCTCTCGTCCATGTCGTTGACCAGGTAGAAAGGGCGGGGTCCCAGTTGGGTACTCAGACGAACCCGCTCATATTCGCGCTCGTCATCCTCTCGATTCTCTCTGTTCCCGGCAAAACAACCGCTCACCATAATGGTGGTTGTCGTGATGATTAGCAGTGTCTGTAGCATCTTTTTCAATCGCATACTCGATTCCTCAGATTATTATGGTGCTTGATTCGGATTCCATGAATACCGGCTGCCACCATAAAAGGGCTTTATTTCCTGCTGATGCCGATGCTGTGACACTTTTGAGAAAAAAACAGTGTTGAGCTGTAGAGGTTTATAAGATTAGAGAAAGCTGAGGAAGGCGGGGGAGATCGAATACGGCCGGTTAACTCTCCCGACACAGTGCTGTGTCGGGAGTTGTGGGGATTAGCTCATGTTGCCGGCAACGAAATCCCAGTTGACCACCTTCCAGAAGGCTTCAAGATAGGCAGGGCGGGCATTGCGATAGTCGATGTAGTAGGCGTGCTCCCAGACATCGGCGGTGAGCAGTGCCTTTTTACCGGAGGTCATCGGAGATCCGGCGTTGGAGGTGTTGAAGATCTCCAGACTGCCGTCTGCATTCTGTACCAGCCAGGTCCAGCCGGAGCCAAAGTTAGTGGCGCCGGAGGTGGCGAACTTTTTCTTGAACTCGTCGAATGAACCGAATGTGTTGTTGATGGCGTCTGCCAGTGCGCCAGTGGGAGCGTTATCATCGCTCGGGCTGCGCAGGCAGTTCCAGTAGAAAGTGTGGTTCCAGATCTGAGCCGCATTGTTGAATACGCCACCGGAAGATTTCATGATGATATCTTCCAGGGAAGCGTTTTCGAATTCGGTCCCCGGTATCAGGTTGTTCAGATTGGTCACATAGGTGTTGTGGTGCTTACCATGGTGGAACTCCAGGGTCTCTTTGGAGATCACCGGCTCCAGGGCATCAATTGCGTAGGGCAGGGCAGGTAGTTCATGTGCCATGAGTTAATACTCCTTTGTTGTCGCGTTATTGAATTCTCGATCCTCCCATGAGCTCAGGGGAGGATAAAAACCTAGTAGAATGGTCAGCTATTCTATCCATGCCATGGCGGGGATGCAACTGGATAGGATGTGAGGGAAAATAGTTAGGATCTGTTAACACTAACTGGCAGTCGCCGGGTTAATATTAGCATCTCTGCCTGACTGATTGATGACGACTTTGAAATGGATCCTATTGAACTGAGTATATTTTCATCCCGGCTCGAAGCGGTATGCGATGAGATGGGTGCGGTGCTGCGCAATGCCGCCTTCTCTCCCAATATCCGCGATCGATTGGATTTCTCCTGTGCGGTGTTCGACGCGGTCGGCGAGCTCTCTGCCCAGGCGGCCCATATCCCAGTACATCTCGGTAGTATGGCCTATGCGATGGCGGATATTATCGCTCAAATCGAGTGGCAGGATGGGGATATGGTAGTACTCAACGATCCATTCATGGGGGGAACTCATCTACCGGATGTAACACTGATCGCGCCGCTCTTTTGTGACGGCCTGTTAAGCGCATTTGTGGTCAATCGGGCTCACCATGCTGATATCGGTGCTGATTCTCCAGGCTCAATGCCTGTCTCGGATCATCTGCACCAGGAAGGGCGGATCATACCCCCCGGCAAGTTGATTGAGGCGGGGCGACTGGATGAGGACTTCCTGGCGGAACTCACGGCTGAGAATCGTAATCCGGTTGAGTCGAGAGGGGACTTTGCCGCCCAGATCAGCGCCAACCAGAACGGCCTGAGACGCCTGCAGCGACTGATCAGTGAGTGGGGCAGGGCAGGCTTTCTGGATGGGCTGAATGCCCTCAACGCCTATGCGGAGCGATTGGCCGGTGATGCCCTGAGGCGACTGCCACCGGGAGAGTACCAATTCGAGGATCTGATGGATGATGATGGGCAGGGCAGTCAGGATATTCCAATCCGAGTCAGGATCAGTGTGAAGTCAGATCGATTGATTGTGGATTTCAGCGGTACGGCCCCCCAGGTGCCCGGTAATATCAACTGCCCTTTACCGGTTGCCGCCGCCGCGGTCTACTACTGTTTTCGCTGCCTGATGCCTGAGCAGACCCCAGCCTGTGCCGGCAGTTTCAATGCAATCCAGTTGATTGTGCCTGAAGGCTGTCTGCTCAATGCCCGTCGTCCAGCGGCGGTAGCGGCAGGCAATGTGGAGACCAGCACTCGCGTGGTTGATGTGGTGCTTGGGGCCTTGGCTCAGGCGATCCCTGATGAGATTCCTGCGGCGAGCCAGGGCAGTATGAATAACCTGGCCATGGGCAGTGATCGTGAGGAGGGACGCTGGGACTACTATGAAACCATCGGAGGGGGTATGGGAGCTGGACGCCTGGGTGGTGGTTTGAGCGGGTTGCAGACCCACATGACCAACACCTTAAACACACCGGTCGAGGTGATCGAGAGTCGCTTTCCCTTGCGTATCGAACGTTATGCCTTGAGAAAGGACTCGGCTGGACAGGGCAGACGTCAGGGTGGCGAGGGGCTGGTGCGAAGTTTCCGTTTCCTCGCGCCAACCCAGGTGACGCTGTTGACTGAACGCAGACGGAACAAGCCCTGGGGTATGGATGGTGGCGGTCCAGGTGGCATTGGCGTGAATCGGCACAATGGACAACCGCTGGCTGGCAAGGTGAACCTGGTTGTGGAGAGTGGCGACCTGCTGACCATCGAAACGCCAGGTGGCGGTGGCTGGGGTAATACAGAGAGTGGCTAAGTAGCGTTTCTGAAACTCATGGAAAAGCGTATGTATGCCGTCATCTTTAAAGCAGTGATTGCCGACCTAGATTCCTCCTACTACGATACAGCTTCACAGCTGAGGTCTCGCGCGATGGATTTGTATGGCTGTATCTCATTTGAATCTTACCAGGAGGGGGATCGAGAAATTTCAATCTCCTATTGGCGGGATAAGGAACAGATCGTTAAGTGGAAGAGCGACCAGGCCCATTTAAAAGCGCAGCAGATGGGTAGAGAAAAATGGTATCGTTCGTACCAGGTTCAGGTGGTCAAATTGGTTCAGCAGTACGAGCATAATAACCAGAGTGATTGATCCTGTTGTGGTCGTTTTAGGGCCTGTTAACAGGAATCCAATATGCCCTGCTGGGACTGTTTTTGTGTCCAGCAAGGCAGAATGAGCGTGGTGTAGCTCGGCTACATGAGCGAATGATAACGCCGCTGGGCGCAAAAACAGCCCCAGCCCTTCGGGTTGCGCCTGAAAAAGCACCACTAGGGTAACCAGATTGAGAAATTACCACCGCCCAAGCGTTGGTTGTTTGCCAGTTTGATAAATCCCTCGCGTTCACCATTGCTGTGCATGTGAGCCACCAGTGAGGCAAAATAGTGGCCCAGTTGGGTCTCTCCCTGTTGCGGTTTTTTTTGCTTCTCTGTCGATTGGGCTTCGATCATGCTCTGAGGAAATCCATTGCCATCATCATCGATACTCAAAACCAGGTAGTTATCCACGAATTCGGCATGGATGAGGATTTGAGAAGAAGTGTATCTCAAGCCATTGCCGATCAGGCTGTTGATGACACTCCGCATCAGCCATTCATCAAAATAGCCGACCAAACCCTCTTCGCTTTCATAGCTGACGGTAATTCCCATGTTGTTGGCTGTAGTCTGGTTGTCCACTGAAATCTCATAGAGAAACTGTTCGACATCGATCTCCTCGATGTTGGGGGTAAGCTGTCCTTTATCGATTTTATAGAGGGATAACAGGGTAATCAGATTGCTGTTGAGACGTCTGGCTTCATGCTGCAGGGTGCCCAGTTTGGGGTTCTCCTGGTCTTGCATCTCCTGACCAAGATCGTCAATGGTATTGATCACCAGACCCAGGGAGTTTTTCATGTCATGAATGAGGGAAGCCAGAATGTCGGGAAAATTCATCTTTATCTCTCTGCTCTGTTTATACGTAGTCCGATAGCATGGTCTTAAGCCGGGCATAGAGCTTTTGCAGGGTGTTGTTGTCCGGGTCTGCTTTGGCCACCCGTGCAAGATAGCCTTTGATCTCATCGATAATCGCCGGACTGGGTCCCTCTCTCTCCATACTCATCAGCAGTACAAGTGCAATATTCAGGTTTACCGTTCTGTTGGCCGGCATACGAGTTGATGTCTCCTTCAGCAGTTTTGCAGCTTCTTCGAGTTGACCATTTTTTGCCAGCTCAACACCCTTACGGTTTAACGCCGACACCTCCTCGCGAATGGTATCGATCGTGCCAAGGGCCTGTTCGTCCATATCCATTGACGAGATCGTCATTTTGATCTCATCCATGAGCTGTTCATCGGTATGATTGTTGAGGATTGCACCCTTCAGCAATTCAAGGCTCTCCTCCTCCATGCCAAATTTCTTGTAGGTCTTAGCCAGCTCAATGGCGCAATCCGAATCCTCAATCTGGTCGAAGGATTTCTGCAGCTCGGCAGCCTTATTCAGTGATGCCTGTGCCAGATCGTCGTTGCCCATTGCCTCGTGAATCTGACATTCGGCGCTGGCCTGGTAGAAGTCGGCCTTCGGGTCTTTTTTAAAATCCTTTTTGATCTGCTTCAAAACCTGAAGCCCGGCCGCACCATCATGATTATCCGCTGTGACCCTGGCCAGGTTGGCGTAGTTGGACGGGTGCTTGTAGACCGAGTGTTTGCCGTGATGAACCGCTTTTGTGAAGGCTGATTCCGCAATCTCCTGATGGTGGTTGGCGAGTGCAACCTCACCCAGCATCTGCTGTCTTGGAACCGCCTTGTGTGAAATGGATACCGCCTGTTTGAGGATCTCCTCGGCCTCGGTCAGCTGATTGACTCTCTTATGGCATTTCGCCAACCAGTCGTAGGCAGGGGTGTAGTTGGGATTCTGGCTCTTGAGGCGTTGGAACTCATCGGTCGCCTGCTGGTAATCCTCTGCCAGGTAGCTGCACCTGCCCAGGCCCAGACGTGCCCAGGGCAACTCGCGAATGGCCAGAACCTCTTCGAAGAGTGTTCTGGCTTCGGTCAGTTTGCCACTGTTGACCAAAATATCGCCTTTGATTTTTCTCAGCTCGTTGCAGTTGGCCGGTTTGGCAGCGATTTTTTCATCCAGAATCGTTACCGCTTTGGCATAGTTCCGTTTCTCCACAGCTTCCTCGATTGCCAGGAGATTGTGCTTCTTGGCAATCAGCTTTTCCAAGCGTGTTTTGAGAAAATCCTTATTGAAGGGTTTTGTCAGGTAGGAGTCGGGTTCATACTCCACCGCACCCATCACCATGTCCCGGGTGTTCTCCGCTGTGACCATGACAAAGACACTGCCCAGACCCATTAGGTGTCGATACTTGGCCTCTTCAAGTACCTGCTGGCCATCTCTTCCAGCGCCGAGGTTATAGTCGCAAAGCACTACATCAAAGCGCTCCTCTTCCATCAACTCAATGGCTTCACTGCCATTTCTGGCAAGTCTGATCTCTCTGACACCACAGGCCATCAGCATATTTTTGATCATGCTGCGCATATCCCCGAAATCATCGACGACCAGATAGAGTCTGTTTTCGAGAAGTCCTGGTTTGAAGAACACAAAATTCTCCTTGAGCTTACACGTCTGCGATGACTGTTTGCCACTTGGCTGGTGAGGTAACAGGATATGCAGTCAGGAATCTGACCGCTATCTTGAATCAGAGCGGCGAGATCAGGGGAAACTGAAGTCGACAGGGAGCCTGACCCTGGACAAATACCAGAGTCAGGGGGAGTGAAGTGGCGGGTTAGTGAGCCGTTGTCAGTTCAGGCCTGGGCTTGCCTTGCCGGTGCGATGATCATATCCATGGTCTCTTCACTACGGATGATCATCTCGGTGACCAGCGCTGAAACATCCTGATGGCTGAATCCGCTGGTCTCCCAGGCTGACGGATCGATTGCCCAGAGCATCTCATCGACCGAGAGTCCAACCATGTAACCGTTTGCTACCGCTTTGGCAATGTGTACCAGTGCGACTTCCAGTCTGTACTCTTCGGCATGCGCCGGTGCGTTGTGGAAACCGGCAACCTCGATAAAGCTCTCTGGAAGGTGCCAGGATCTCATCAGTTCGGCGCCAACCTCGAGATGGTTGAAGCCAAGAATCTCCTGTTCGGTGTCAGCCAGTATCCAAGTGTCTCCACCGGTGATATGCAGAACATCCCTTGATTCATCCGGAAGTGAAAGATAGATCACCAGACGACCGAGATCGTGCAGAACTCCCATTACCAGCAAGCGCTCGCTGTGCAGAACATTGCTCTGTTCAGCCAGGGTTTTCGCCATCACGCCGGTGGTGACTGAATGGCGCCAGAAGTCGGTCATATTGACCATCTCTTCAGGAATCCCGGTGAATGTCCGTTGTGCCGCCGTCGCCAGCACCAGGTTGCGAAGTTCGTTGGCGCCGATCAGCGTGACCGCCCTGGAGAGGGTCTCGACCTTGGCTCGCTGTCCGAACAGAGGGCTGTTGACCAGCCTGAGCAGGCGGGCGGAGATGTCGGCATCCTGAGTGATGATGTCGGCCACCTCAACCACGGAATAGTCCGAGGTTCCCAGGAGCTGATTAACCTTGATGCATACATCAGGGAGGGAGACAAGACGGTCAAGATTCTGCACAAGACTTTTAGGATCCATGATCTTTCCTAACAGACGTAATTGTTATTGCTTAAAGTGTGAATGTAATTCATTAGAAAAAATAGTGTTATTTTAAGCAGAGAAATGAGAACTGGTTTGGAGTGTTTGGGAATATAAGTCATATTCCTTTGCAAACAAAGGGTTGCACCTCACTTTCCGGTGGCATCTATGAAATCCGTAATGGCAAGCTTCAGCTTGTGTCTCCAGTCAGTGCAGCCTGTATACAGCGTAGTTCACCATAGTCATATTGCCCTTCCAGTGCTTCATAGACCGGTTTCAGCCGGCCATCCAGGCCGACTGTTTCAAACGCGTAGCGAACGCTTTTGAGATGCGCAGAGGAGAGGGGTAATACCTCGGCCAAAGGCAGTCCCCGGTGTTCGATAGCCATGGCGAGGTGATTGTAGACCGTGGCCGGCGTCAGTTGTCGCTGTTCCGCGATGCTCTCGACGGTACAGCCCTCTTTCAGTAGATCCACGGTTAAAGATACTGTGTCCCCCTGATCGTCCGGTAAGTTCGCGTGGCTGATGATGCAATCAAGGAATTGGGCTCCGTACGACTCCAGTTTACGTTCGCCGACTCCGGAGACCTGGGCCAACTGGTCTATGGTTTGAGGACGCCTTTCCATCATCTCCATCAGTGTGGCGTCGTGAAAAATCATATAGGCTGGTACTCCCTGCTCTTCAGCCAGAGCGAGTCTCAATGACCGCAATGCCTCCCAGATCTGCTGATCGATCGGTTTGATCGACTCGTCAGCGGCCGCCTTACGCGTTCGGGTTTTTGATGCTTTGCGCAGCTTGCGTAGCAGCAGTTTGGATTCACCCCGTAGGACCGGGCGGCTCTTTTCTGTCAGATGCAGACCGCCATGCCTCTGCAGATCAACCGCCAGCAGGCCATGGGCGATCAACTGCCGATAGATACCTCGCCACTCGCCCGCTTTGAACTCGGTACCGATACCGTAGGTGCTGACCTGATGGTGGGTGAATCGTCGGATCCGATCATTCTCTTTACCGAGTAGTACATCGATTAAATAATTGACGCCAAACCGCTGTCCGGTGCGGTGGACACAGGAGAGAGCTTTCTGTGCCGCTTCAGTGGCATCCCAGGTTTGCGGTGGCTGCAGGCAGGTATCGCAGTTACCACAGGGGGCATCCAAGGGGTCGGAGAAGTAATCCAGCAGGGCCTGCCGGCGGCAAGCGGTTATTTCGCACAGTGCCAGCATGGCATCGAGCTTATGTCTTTCAATCCGTTTGTGCGCCTCATCGGCTTCTGAAGATGCCTGCATCTGTCGCAGGGTAATCACATCCTGCAATCCATACACCATCCAGGCATCCGCGGGTTGGCCGTCGCGTCCGGCACGACCGGTTTCCTGGTAATAGGCTTCAATACTTTTCGGCAGATTGAGGTGGGCCACAAACCGCACATCCGGCTTGTCGATTCCCATGCCGAAGGCGATGGTGGCTACGATGACGATGCCATCTTCGCGTAAAAAACGGTTCTGGTTGTGTTGCCGGGTCTGACTGTCCAGTCCCGCGTGGTAGGGCAGGGCATTGATGTATTTGGACTGCAGCCAGTTGGCGATATCATCGACCCGTTTGCGGGAGAGACAATAGACAATTCCCGCCTCCCCGGGGTGCTCGCTCTCGATGAAGTTCAGCAGGCGCTGTCGACTGTTGCCGTCGTTCTCCATGATCTGGTAGCGAATATTGGGACGATCGAAACCGACAATGAATTTTTCAGCGTTCTGCAGACCGAGCCGTTCAACAATCTCATCTCGGGTCGTCTTATCCGCGGTGGCGGTCAGGGCGATACGCGGCACTGCTGGAAAATGGTGGTTCAGTTGATTGAGCTGGATATACTCCGGGCGAAAGTCGTGACCCCATTGGGAGACGCAATGGGCCTCATCGATGGCAAACAGGGCCAGCTGGGTCTGTTGCAGCAGTTCAAGGGTACGCGGAGTGAGGAGTCTCTCCGGTGCAACATAGAGCATATCCAGTTCACCGCCCAACAGTTGAGCCTCGATCTGCCGAACCTGGTCCTGAGCAAGTGTTGAGTTCAGGTAGGCGGCGCGGATGCCCAGTTGGTTGAGGCTGTCGACCTGGTCTTTCATCAATGCAATCAGGGGGGATACGACAACACCGACCCCGGACCTGATCATCGATGGAATCTGGAAGCA
This sequence comes from Candidatus Thiodiazotropha sp. AKAK2, assembly GCF_058244685.1. Lineage (NCBI taxonomy): Bacteria > Pseudomonadati > Pseudomonadota > Gammaproteobacteria > Chromatiales > Sedimenticolaceae > Candidatus Thiodiazotropha > Candidatus Thiodiazotropha sp. AKAK2. The sequence continues at coordinate 113,176 of NZ_JBSYOP010000006.1, forward strand.
GAGGGATTTACCACCGCCGGTGGGCATGAGCACCAGGGCATCGCCGCCGCCCAGCAACTGTTCGATAATCTGTTCCTGAGGGGCGCGGAATTGGTGATAGCCAAAGCTGTTCTGAAGAATAGCTTTGGCGTGGCTCAGCTCAGGGTTTGTGTGAGAGGGGTCTGTCATCCGTGACATTATCCTGTCCTTTTATGATTTTGTCAGTGGGGATGATAACCCAGGTTGAAAAACAGGTGGGGCATTTGTTAACAAATCAGGCTGATTCACCAGGTGCCGAGCAGACGGGTTTGAACTCTATCTTGAAGTCATCTGCCGGACAGACTAAGGTGCCGGAGATTGATGATTACTCTTTTTCGTGATGCTTATTAACCCGGCGACCCAATAGTTCACTTTCAGGGCTTTGTCAGCAAACGGATAACTGGATAGATTTATGTGTGGATTTTGTGGTGAACTGCGTTTTGATGGTGGCCATGCTGAGCTGGCAACGATCGATCGGATGAATCATCAGATTCGGCGGCGCGGACCGGATCATGGCGGCAGCTACAGCGATGGGCCGTTGGCGCTGGGGCATCGTCGCCTGGCGATCATCGATCTGTCGGTGCATGCCAATCAGCCGATGGTGGACCAGCAGTTGAACCTTGCGCTGGTCTTTAACGGCACCATCTACAACTACAAAGAGCTTCGCGAAACCCTGAAGGGGCTTGGTTACAGCTTCTTCTCCAATGGGGATACCGAGGTCATTCTCAAGGCTTATCATGCCTGGGGGGAGGATTGTGTCGAACACCTGTCCGGCATGTTCGCCTTTGTTGTCTGGGATGCGCAAAAACAAAGCCTGTTCATGGCCAGGGACAGGTTCGGTATCAAGCCGCTCTACTACGCTGTGAATGGCAAGGCACTGCGTTTTGCCTCCAACACCCAGGCGCTGCTTGCGGCGGGCGGGGTGGACACAACCTTGGACCCGCTCGCACTGCACTATCAATTCACCCTGCATGGGGTGGTGCCTGCACCACACACCATTTTCAAAGGTATACGCAAACTGCCACCCGGTCACACCATGTCCATTGAGGCCAACGGCACTCAACGATTGAGTCGTTACTGGAGTTACAGTGCAACCCGCACGGATCGTCCGATGTCAGATCGGGATTGGCTGGAGGGCATACACGATGAATTGAGGGAGGCGGTTCGTAAACGAAATGAGATTGCCGACGTACCGGTAGGTGTGCTGCTCTCCGGAGGTCTCGATTCCAGCCTGCTGGTGGCTCTGCTGGCCGAAGCCGGGGTCAAAGACCTGCGCACCTTTTCGGTTGGTTTTGAGGATCAGCCGGAAGAGAAGGGCAATGAGTTCGAATATTCCGATCCGGTCGCCGAACGCTATCAGACCCAACACCACAAATTTCTGGTGCCCAACGGAGAGGTGCTCAAGCGCATGCCGGAGGCGGTGGAGCAGATGTCGGAACCGATGTTCGGACAGGATGCGGTAGCCTTCTTCCTGCTCGGCGAACAGGTGGCGCAGCAGATCAAGGTCGTGCAGTCGGGGCAGGGTGCCGACGAGGTATTTGGTGGCTACTTCTGGTATTCAAAGATCATGCAGGAGAAGCAGGGAGAAGCCGTCGACCGTTTTGCCAAACACTATTTTGACCGGGATCATGATGAGTATCTGCGAATGGTCACGGATCGGTATGGCGCCGGTGACCATACCCGCGAACTGATTGCCAACAGACTGCAGGAGAGTGACGCCGAATCCCTGATCGATGCGGTTCTCTATCTGGACCAGACCATGCTGATTGTCGATGATCCGGTGAAGCGCGTCGATAACATGACCATGGCCTGGGGATTGGAGGCCCGGGTTCCCTTTCTCGATCACCATCTGGTTGAATTGGCAGCCCGTTGCCCACCGGAATTGAAGTTACGGGACGGAGGTAAGTACCCGTTGAAAGCGATGGCCAGAGGGATCGTGCCTGATGCGGTTATCGATCGGCCGAAAGGCTATTTTCCGATGCCGGCCCTGAAGTATGTGCGGGGGGAATTTCTTGAATTCATGCAGGATATTCTAAGCAGCCAGGCGGCCCGGGAGCGAGGGGTGTTTCGCCAATCTTATATCGATATGCTGTTGGCGGCTCCCGAGATGCATCACACCCGGATCCGCGGCAGCAAGCTTTGGCACATTGCGCTATTCGAGTTCTGGCTGCAAAGGCACTTGGTGCTGCATTGATTGGTCGCCGGGTTAACTAGGGCCTATTGGATTCGTGTTAACAGGCCCTAAGAGCAGGTCTGGCTGTTGAGGTGGGATTTTGAGCGGAGTTCCAAAATTGCTTGCACAGCCTCCGGGCAGAACTGTTTACCGCTCTCCTGCCGGATAATTTCCAGTGCCTGTTGAATCTCGATCTCACTCCGGTAACTGCGGGTTGTGGTCATGGCGTCATAGGCGTCAACCACCGCAATGATTCGGGAGATGGTCGGGATCTCTTCGCCTTGCAGTCCGTCAGGGTAACCCTTGCCGTCCCATTGCTCATGGTGGTGCAGCACGCAGAGGGCGACCTCTTCAAGCACCGGATTGCCGAGGCTTCTGAGCATGTTCGCCCCGATGATGGGGTGTTGCTTGATATTATTGTACTCATCCCCTGAAAGCTTCCCCGGCTTCAACAGAATCTGATCCGCAATACCGATCTTGCCGATATCGTGAAATCCGGCGGCCAAAGAGAGGATATCCATCTGGTGTTCATTCAGGCCCATCTGGTGGCCAATCTGCTCAGCCAAAAAGACTACCCGCTCGGAATGCTCAAGGGTATAGCTGTCCCTGGCCTTGAGCGCATGTTTCAGGATGGTCTCCAGCTTGAAGCCCACATGGCTTTCCAACAGGGAGATACGGCGTTTGAATTCTGGATTGCTGTCCTTGGTCACGTGGCTATGTTCAGTTATTCCAAATTGCTGGGCTGGGCGAATGAATGATTACGATTGATCCGTATAATTAAACTGTTTTTAACTTCCTGGGTGCAACTTTGTCAAATCGAATAAGATCTGAAAACTATTGAAATATTAGCGATATTTGCCCTATTTCAATGGCCGGAATTCACCTCGCGTAGAGTGATCCTATGGTATATCGATCCTCTGGGGTATAACTTTACCATGTTTGTATCATGGTTTTAGAGGGGGTGATGGACTTGGAACTGAGAAAGCATTTTCGATTCGAGGTTTTTTCTTAACTGCCAAAGCGTTAGAATTTCCTTATTGGAACCGTGCTTGAAAATGCCAGGAAGGACACCAAATAAGCACGATAAACGACTATTCGAGGTGTAAACGATGGAAGTATTGGATCGAATCAAAGAACAGGTCGAGAGTAATCCGATCGTGATCTACATGAAAGGCACGCCCCAGTTTCCCATGTGTGGCTTCTCTTCCCGGGCTGCCGCCGCACTCCAGGATTGCGGTGTTCCCTTTGCCTATGTCAATGTGCTGGCGGATCCGGAAATATTTGAGAATCTCCCTCGATTTGCTGATTGGCCGACTTTTCCGCAAATCTATATCGATGGTGATTTGATCGGTGGCTGTGATATCACGCTGGAGATGCACCAGAGCGGCGAGTTGAAAAGCATGATGGAAGAGGCTGCGGCGAAAGCGGCTCCCACCGGTGAGAGTTAGGGCCTGATTAAGATAGACCCGGTCGCCCCTGTTGTCCCTGAAAAGTGCGCCAGAGGTGGCGTGAGGAGAGAAGTTTGGTTGTTCCAAATGAACCACAAATAACAGGTCGTGATGCTGGTTCAGGATTAAGCTCTCCAATCGATAAAAGCGTGGGGGTTGGGGCTGAATTTCTGCCCACCGACGCCAACACTCCCATCTCCGGAAATGCGATACCTGGTGCGCTCTGCCTTGCAGGACGAAAAGTCACTCCCAGCAGAGCTGACAGGTTTCGCCGCAACAGGTTCTGTTTCGGATGACAAAGTGGGATACCCGGTTTTTGGGGCTGGCTGCCTATATCTCGGCCTGGAGTAAGGATCCCTCCTCTCAGGTCGGTGCGGTGATTACCGATGGCAACCGGATTATCTCGCTGGGCTACAACGGCTTTGCCGCCGGGGTGGAGGATAAGCCGGAACGACTGACGGATCGTAACTGCAAGCTCAATCTGACCATCCATGCCGAAGAGAATGCGATGATCTTCGCCAAGAGAGGGCTGAATGGCTGTACTGTCTACGTCACCCATCCTCCCTGTCCAAGGTGCGCCTCCAAACTGATACAGGAAGAGGTGGGCCGGATTGTCTATGTCACACCCAGTGAGGACTTTCTTTCGCGCTGGGAGGATGACATCAAATTATCCACAGAGATGTATCGTGAGGCAGGCGTCGAAGTGACCCAGTACAATCTTGAGGAGCTGAATCATGACAAGGCCTCGATCACCATCGCCCCGGGAGGGCTGTTCAAGAGTGTCATGAATCTGCTGCTGCAGGAGTAGCGGTGGTTCTAGCCTGCCGGGGTGGCAGCAGATCTCCTCTCCTCAGTCTGATCAGGAGCTGCTTTCCGCAGCCAGAGATCCCTCAGGGTTACGCAGCTTGTCCAGCATCATCCGGTAGAGCTTACCGTTCTGGTTGCGCTCGATCTTTATCGGCAGATAACCCAGCTCTCTGGCAAACCAGATGGTGTAGTCTGATTCGCCGTCTCCTTTTCTTCGCTCCACCCGCAGACAGCGGTAGCTGTCACTGGACGACGCCACTGTCTCTTCTCCAACTACCTGGAAATGATAGGTTTTTACTTTTCCGCCATCCGCCACCTGATAGCTGACCTGTTGATTGCCCTGAGCCAGATGGAGCCTGACCTGTAACTGCTGGCTAAGTTTATCCTGTGTGGCATCCCCGATCGGCTGGGACCAGGTGACACCCTGGCTGGTTGTGGCGGCAAGCGCGGATTGCCAATCGAAACTGACCTCACTGTTTTCTGACTGCTGATCCTCGTCCCGGTAGGTGTAGCGGTGGGGAATGATCCTCCCCTCCAGGTATCTCCCCTGGCTCTCTTCAGTCACTTCATTGCGGCTGAAAAGATTCGCCAACAGGCTGGGTTGGCTGTGGGCGGTGTAGATATAGGAGCCGTCCGGCTTCAGTTTAAGGCTTAATGTCAGTCGCCCAAGGGGCAGGATGTTTCTGTGTACAGTGAATTCTGCGGAAAATGGCTTCAAAAGATCATCGGCAAGGGCGTTCAGACTGAAGAAACAGGTCAGAACCACCCCCAGCAGCCCAGCTCGGACGGAGGCATGCCGGGCCATGGTTGGCTTAGTGGATCTTGTCCTGTGGTGCGAAGACCACAGGTTGAAGAAGCTTTTCATTATTCAGAATGACCTCTCCAGTTTCGTTGAGTTGCAGCCGCTTTTGTGCGAACCAGCCGACAACCAGTGGATAGAGCTGGTGCTCCTTTTCAAGCACCCGTGCAGCCAGGCTCTGTGGGTCATCCTCCGGTAGCACGGCCACCTGGGCCTGGGCAATCAGTGGGCCCCCATCCAGCTCTTCTGTGACAAAGTGTACGCTCACCCCATGCAGCTGATCACCCGCCTCGAGCACCCGCTTATGGGTATGCAGACCTGTGTATTTGGGCAGCAGGGAGGGGTGGATGTTCAACAGCCGCCCGGCATAGTGGCGCACGAAAGGTGTTGTCAGAATACGCATAAATCCGGCAAGCACCACCAGTTCCGGTTGGTATCTGTCGATCAGCTCGATCAGGGCCTGGTCATAGCTTGCCCGGTCGGCAAAGGCCTGGTGGTCAAGCACTGCGGTTTCAATGGCTGCTGATGAGGCCCGCTGCAGACCGTGCACGTCCGGACGATTGCTGATAACTGCGGCAATCTGGATTGGCAGGCCGTGCTGGCTGGCATCGATGATCGCCTGCAGATTGGAGCCATTGCCGGAGATCAGCACCACAACCTTCGGGTGCTGAATGCTGGTCATGCGAGTGGTCCGCTGATCACCACACCCTGCCGCTGGGTATCAGCGGGTTCGATGCTACCCAGTTGCCAGGCGTTTTCTCCCAACTCATCGAGTAGTGCCAGCGTGGTTTCCGCATCATCTGCCGAGACACAGACCACCATCCCCACGCCGCTGTTGAAGGTTCTGAGCATCTCATCCGAGGCCAGATTGCCCTGCTGACGCAGCCAATCGAATACCGGGGGCAGGGTCCAGCTGCTGCTGTCGATGACGGCACAGCAATCTGCCGGGAGTACCCGGGGCAGGTTTTCAGGCAGACCGCCACCGGTAATATGGGCCAGGGCATGAATTTCCACCTTCTGCATCAGCGCCAGCAGGGATTTGACGTAGATTCTGGTCGGTTCCAGCAACGCCTCACCCAGAGTGGTTCCAGCCAATGGCTGGTCCAGGCTGGCCTCACTGACCTCAAGAATCTTGCGGATCAACGAATAACCATTGGAGTGGGGGCCGGATGAGGCAAGGCCGATCAGCACATCCTCTGCTTTGACCCTGTCCGGCACGATCAGCTGGCTCTTTTCCGCGATACCCACGCAGAAGCCTGCCAGGTCGTAGTCACCACTGCCATAGATGCCGGGCATCTCTGCGGTCTCACCTCCTGTCAGGGCGGCGCCGGCCAGTTCGCACCCCCTGGCGATCCCCCTGACCACGTCGGTGGCAACCTCGATCTCGAGTTTCCCGGTCGCGTAATAGTCGAGGAAAAACAGTGGTTCAGCCCCGGCGACCACAATATCATTGACACACATCGCCACCAGATCGATGCCGATGGTGTCATGTTTGCTCATCTCCAGAGCAAGTTTCAATTTGGTGCCGACCCCGTCAGTACCCGATACCAGAACCGGTTCCCGGTATTTGTCCAACGGCAGCTCGAACAGTGCTCCGAATCCCCCCAGCCCGCTGAGTACGCCTGGACGGAAGGTCTGTTTGACGATCGGTTTGATGCGTTCGACCAGTTCATTCCCGGCATCGATGTCCACACCGGCATCCCGGTAACTGAGTGAGGTTGGCTGGCTTGGCTTGGACTCATGGGCCACGAGACGATACTCCCGATTGTCAAAAAATTCAGATCGGGATTCTATCAGAAGATCATTGACCAGGTAGCTTTGTGATGGCTGAATTTTCATCTTTTTTCCAGGCGCGTTAATATGCCGGGTTGTTAAGGGTTGATCCTGTTTGTAAACCCAGGGAATGTGTGATCTGAAATGAATCGATTTCCTCTACCGCGTATCTGTAACTGGTTGTTCCTGGCCTTGCTGCTGGGGAGTTACTCTGTTGTCCATGCGGAGGCCGTAACCAATCTCTATGAGGCTCAAGTGGCGGTCTTCGGTCAGGGCGGTGAGGCCCGTTCGAAAGGCATCAGGGAGGCATTTGCCGGTGTACTGGTCAAAGTCAGCGGTGACAGCGGCCTGCTTGATGATCCACAGGTGGGGCAACTGCTCAACCGGGGCTCCAGATTGGTTCAGCAATATCGTTACAAACCACTGCCTAACCCACCTGAAGGGGTTGAGGAAGAGGTGCCGGATCGGCTTCTATGGGCGAGATTCGATGCCCGAGCGGTCAACCGCCTGCTACGGGAGAGCGGTGTTCCCGTGTGGGGGGAGACCCGTCCCTCAATGCTGCTCTGGCTGGGACAGGAAGAGGGAGCGCGAAGGTCCCTGATCTCCCCTGACAGAGCGCCTTCCTTGAAGCAGCAGCTCACTCAGACCGCCGATGCCCGGGGCTTGCCCCTGGTCTGGCCGCTGATGGATATCGAGGATCAAAGGGCGGTTCAGGTCAGTGATCTGTGGGGCGGCTTTGAAGAGAATATCCGACGTGCCTCCGATCGTTATCTGCCGGATGTGATTCTGGTCGGTCGACTCTCCTATCGTGGTCAGGGTAGTTGGCGGGGAGAGTGGATTCTCTATCTGCCCGATAAAATCAACCGCTGGCAAAGCTATGCCGAAACCAGAGCCGCGGTTGCGAAAGAGGGGATGGAGCAGGCGGTTGATGCCTTGGCGCTCAGATTTGCACCGCAACAGGTGAGTCAGGGTATATCCAGTCTCAGATTTAGGGTCCATGGTCTCACCCAGCTCGCCGATTATGCCCTGGTTCAGGATTACCTGCGTTCATTGGCGATGATCGACAACGTCGATCTGTTGGCGGCGAATCCGGAGCAGGTGAGCTTTCTGCTCAGGGTGCATGGGGGGCGTGATGCCCTGGTGAGGGGAATTCAGTTGGGTTCAGTGCTCGAACCGATGGTCATGCAGGTGAGTCCGGATCCGGATCAGCCAGAGATCAGTGAGGCGTCGGTGGATGGAGAGGGGCTGGATTACCGGCTGCGCTAACCAATCAATCTATCGCTATGCAGCTTCGAGATATACCCAATCTGATCAGTATTCTGCGGATCCTGCTGACCTTGCCGATTGTCTGGCTGCTGCTGGAGCAGCAATTTTCCCAAGCCCTGATCCTGTTTGCGGTCGCTGGTTTTTCGGATGGTCTGGATGGCTATCTGGCGAAACGTTTTGGTTGGCAGAGCTATTTGGGTGGATTATTGGACCCGCTTGCCGATAAAGCACTACTGATGAGCTCTTTCCTGGTACTTGGCGGGCAGGGGCTGATCCCGATCTGGCTGGTGCTGCTGGTGATCTTTCGTGACCTGACCATTGTCGGTGGCGCACTCTACTATAACTTCAGCGTGGAAGAGGTAGATGCGGATCCGAGTCTGATCAGCAAACTGAATACCCTGCTGCAGATCATGCTGGTGTTGCTGGTGGTTACCGATGCCGGGCCGTTTCCACTACCGGACCCGCTGATCGAGTGGCTGATCTGGGGAACCGGCCTGACGACCTTGATCAGTGGTGCCGCTTATGTCTGGGTCTGGAGCAACAAAGCGCGAAAAAAAGGTTGGCGGATATGAAATCTGGGCAATATTCAGTTAATCAGAGTTTATTTCCTGTTGTGGGCGTTTATTCCGACCGATGTCGCAGTTTAAAGAGCATGGCGCTTGTGATGCCGAACAGCTAGACTATAGTTGGAAAAAATAAGTATCTATGTGACTTACGGAGAAAAGTTAATGAGAGTTACCAGTTATATTGTTGCCATTGGCTTGCTGATCTCATCCGCTCTCGCACAGGCGGAAATATTTGCTGATGGCTCAGGTATTGAGGGAAACAACTACTTCGGGGTGATTCTTGCTTCCCCTCAGTATAAGGAAGATGACTCCAATACCGACTTCCGGGGCACCGGCCTGATCGCCAGGGGTGGTCGCGAGTTTTTCAAATATTTCGCGGTTGAGGGGCATTTTGGCATCTTCAGTGGCGATAGCGTTGATGGTACCACCTACCAGATCGATTACATGGGCAGTATGTTCGCCAGAGGTAATCTCTATCTGTTCGATGATCGCGCCCGCGCCTATGCGATGGTAGGTATCACCTATTTTGCGGGTGATGTACCGAGATTCAAGGGCGATGACGATATAGCGCCGGCCTTCGGTCTGGGGTTGGAGCTGTATGGCAATGAACGCAATGCAATTACCCTGGAGGCGATGCGCTATGCCGACGGAGATCTGCACAATGTGGATTACAAGATTGATTCAATCAATATCGGCTATCTGCACCGCTTCTGATTAAACACCCTTCAGCTGACCGCCGGGGGCATCTTCCCCCCGGTCTCAGCTTGCAGCGGCGCCATCCTATCGATCTCTTCAGTTGAACACGCTCGCCGCTTCAAAAACCGGTCCATCGACACAGACCCGCTTCATCGCCGGCCCATCGGCTGTTTGTACTTCCACTACACAACCGGCACAACCGCCAATACCGCAAGCCATAAACTCCTCCAGGGAGACCTGGCAGGGTACCTGCCATTCACTGGCCATGGCGGCAACGGCCTCCAGCATCGGGTGTGGACCACAGGCAAAGATCTCGACTTGAGAGCGGGTCTCCCGGTCGAGGTTTCTGAACCATAGCTGAGCCAGTTCGGTGACATAGCCCTGAAAGCAACCACTGAACTCCTGCTGGCTCGCCAGCCGGTTTCCGATACCCCAGTCATCCAGCAGCGGCATGCTGGCGATTACCCCCTCAGGGATGCCGGGGATCAAGATTTTCGATGGGGTTGGCTTGAACGGGAAAGGGACTTCGGAACCGAGGATGACAAACGGCTGTTTATCGCTCTCCTGTCGCATGCTTTCAGCAAGGAAAATCATCGGCGGCATCCCCACGCCGCCACCGATCAGCAACGGACGGCTCTGTCCGGGGGTTGCTTTGAAGGGGGTGCCGATCGGGCCAAGTATACTGATCTTTTCTCCACGCTGGCGCTGTGCGAGCAGAGTGGTGCCTCTACCCACTCTTTTATAGAGCAGCTCGATCCAGCCCTCATTGTATGAGCTGCGCATGATCGAAATCGGTCGCCTCATCGGCAGCTGTGGATCACAGGTCAAATGGACAAAACTGCCAGGCTTGGCTTTGGCGGCGCAGTGCGGGGCAAGCAGGCGCATGATGAACTGATCCCCATCGAAGGCCTGATGGCTGATGATCTCAGCCTCTTCAAGAAATACAGAATTATGATGTGGTTTGGTCATAGTGTTTCTTCACGAAAGACCAGTCGGCCTTTCAGCAGTGTATGGGTGACCCGGCCGGGCATTTCCCAGCCGGTGAATGGTGTGTTTTTACCGGCACTATGGATCTGCTCAGCTGATACATGCCACAGTCTGTGGGGGTCATAGATGCAGATATCGGCAGCGTACCCTGGGGTCAGGCGGCCCAGTGGCAGACCGAGAATATCGGCGGGGCCACAGGTGAGACGGGCAATCGCACTGCTTAAATCCATGACTTCCTGTTCAACCAGTTTCAGGGTCAGAGGCAGCAGGGTATCCAGTCCGGAGATCCCCGGCTCGGTATCTGGAAAGGGAGAGGACTTGGCATCGGCTTCATGGGGCTGATGGTCGGAACAGATCGCTTGAATGACATTCTCCGCCACCGCTTTGCGCAGACCGTCCCGGTCGCTGTCGGTACGCAGTGGTGGTCTGACATGGCGATTGCTGTCAAATCCCTCCAGGTCGAGTTCGGTCAGATGCAGCTGGTGGATGGCCACATCGGCGCTGACCTTGCGACCTTCCCGTTTCGCCCAGGCCATGGTACGTGCCGCGCTGGCACTGGAGAGGGCATGAAAATGGATTACCGCACCTGTGGTTTCGGCTAGTGCCAGGTCCCGGGCGACGGCAACGGTTTCTGCCGCTTCCGGTATCCCCGGCAGACCAAGCCGGTCAGCGACCTTACCTTCGTGAGCACAACCGTTGTTACACAGGTGCTGATCTTCCGGGCGAATGATGGTCAACAGGTTGAAGGTGGAGGCATACTCCATGGCGCGTCGCTGGACCAGGGTATTGGCCAGCGGGGTATAGCAGTTGGTTACCGCGATGCATCCGGCCGCTTTGAGAGCGGCCATTTCACTCAAATGGGAGCCGCCGAGATTTTTCGTCAGTGCCCCCTGGGGCAGCAGTCTGCAGTAGCCGGCTTTGCGTGCCTTGTGGCGTATTTGGCCTACCACGGCCGGTGTGTCGATCACCGGTAGGGTATCCGGTGTACAGCAAAGGGTGGTGACGCCGCTACGGGCGGCACAGGCGGTTTCACTGGCGATGGTGGCTTTGTGCTCATTGCCCGGTTCCCGCAGATTCACGTTCAGGTCGATCAGACCCGGGCAGACAACCTGCCCACTGGCATCGATTTCAAGATGAGGCTCAAAGTTGTCCGGCGCTTGACCCAGGGCGAGGACTTTGCCGGCTGAGATATGCAGGTCGGTAACCTCATCGATGCCATTGGCCGGGTCGACGACCCGGCCATTGCGAATCGAGATATCCTTTTTCTTCTTTTTCATACGGCCACCTCCTGGGTACGCAGGTTTTGCGTACCGATCACCATCGAGATGATCGCCATGCGGATCGCAATGCCATAGCTGACCTGCTGCAGGATGACGGACTTTGAACCATCCGCCACTTTGGAATCCATTTCGACACCCCGGTTGATCGGCCCCGGATGCATTACGATGGCATCGGGTTTAGCCATTGCGAGGCGCCTTTCGGTGAGACCGTAGAGACTGAAATACTCATGTTCGGAGGGGAGTAGAGCGCCCTGCATCCGCTCTTTCTGCAGTCGCAGCATGATGATCACATCCACATCTCTGATGCCTTCGTCGAAATCGTGGTAGACATGTACTCCCAGGCTGCGGGCATCGGAGGGCAGCAGGGTTTGCGGCGCCACCACCCGGACTTCGGAGACGCCCAGGGTATTCAGAGCCAGGATCTGGGAGCGGGCCACCCGGGAGTGAAGGATATCGCCCACGATGGCTACCCGAAGCCCGACGAACTCCCCTTTGTGGCGACGGATGGTGAACATATCCAGCATCGCCTGGGTAGGATGGGCGTGGCGTCCGTCTCCCGCATTGATTACCCCGACACCAGGGTCGGCGTGCTGGGCGATGAAATGGGCTGCGCCACTGGTGGCGTGGCGGACAATAAACATATCCACATGCATCGCTTCCAGATTGCGCAGGGTATCCAGCAGGGTCTCACCTTTGGAGGTGGCCGAGGCGCTGATATTAAGATTGAGTACATCAGCGGAGAGTCTTTTTGCCGCCAGCTCAAAGGTGGTACGGGTACGAGTGCTGTTTTCGAAAAACAGGTTGGCGACCACCTTGCCTCGGCAAAGTGGCACCTTTTTTATGGTTCGTTCGGAGACGCCGGTAAATCCCTCTGCGGTATCCAGTATTTCAGTCAGGATCGATCTGTCGAGTCCGTCGATCGTGAGGAAATGGAGCAGTCGCTGCTCATCATCGAGTTGTAGTGCTTTGTTACTCAGACTCATGCGTCCTTGTCCTGCTCATCGCCTCGGGAGGTGCGGTTGGTTTTTGCCCCGAGAATCAAACCCAACGGATCGGGGCCGATCAGGGTGATGTGTTGATCCGGGTCCAGGCTGGGGTGCAGCCCGGTCACATCCGGCTGGATCGGCAGCTCCCGGCCACTCCGGTCGACCAGGGTGGCGAGGGTGATCGAGGCGGGTCGACCATAGTCGAAGATCTCATTCAGTGCCGCTCTGATGGTGCGGCCGGTGTGCAGTACATCATCGACCAATATGATGTGCCGGTCATCCACCGGGATCGGCAGATCGGATGGGTGAACCTCCGGGTTCATACCAATACGGGTGAAGTCGTCCCGATAAAAAGAGATGTCGAGTGTGCCCAGGGGGTCCCGCAATCCCAGTTCCTGATGGAGTCGTTCCGCCAACCAGACGCCGCCGGTTCGTATGCCAACCATCAGCGGGTCGGATATCTCTTTGTCATTGATCAGCGTCCAGATTTTGCCTGCCATGACATCGATCAGGGATTCCACGCCGTCGGCTTGCATGAAGGTAGTGTTATCGCTCATTAAACCAGGTTTCCAATATCAGTTTTGCCGCTACGGCATCATAATCCTCGAGCCGCTTGGCCCGGTGTCCCAACCTGTCCCTGGCCTCGAAGGAGGTGAAGCGTTCATCTGCCAGATGTACGGTCAGGTGGAAACGACCTTCGAGCTGTCGTGAAAATCGCAATGCGGGTTGTGTGGCATCGGTTTCACTATCATCCACATCGAGCGGCAGGCCAACCACCAGAGCCTGAGGTTGCCACTCATTGATTAACTGTTCAATACGTACCCAATCAGGTTTGTGATTGACCAACTCCAGGGTTTCAAGCGGCGTTGCCGTACCTGTCAGGGTCTGACCTACCGCCACCCCGATTTTACGCGTACCGAAATCGAAACCCAGCAGAGTACCTGAGGTTCTCTCTGGATCAGGCGTGTCCGGCATCGCCGCTCAGCAGGTTCAAGTCTACACCAAGCAGGTCAGCTGCTGCCTGCCAACGCTCCGTGCTGGCTCGATTGAATATGATATCGCTTTCGGCAGGGCCGCTCAGCCAGGCATTCTGTGCCAGCTCACTCTCTAATTGGCCTGCTCCCCAGCTGGCATATCCGAGTGCCACCAGGTTCTGCTCAGGACCCTTGCCGGCGGCAATCGCCTCGAGGATATCCAAGGATGTGGTGACACTGATCTGCGGGGTGACTTTCAGGGTGGAGGCCCACTCTGAATTACTGTCGTGCAGAACGAATCCGCGATCACTCTGTACCGGGCCACCTATGTAGACTGACTGTTCAGAAACTTTCTCGGTGGCGATGGGGATCTTCAGCTGTTCAAATATGTCAGCCAGATGAAGTTCCATGGGACGATTGATGACAATGCCCATGGCGCCATCGTTGGAGTGCTCGCAGATGTAGGTCACCGTATGGAAAAAATTCGGATCCTCAAGCTGCGGCATGGCGATGAGAAAGTGGTTGGTCAGATTAGAAGACATAGTGCTAGTATCCAATCGCTGGCTTAATGCTGCAACTGTTATTCTGCGTTGAGTTTGCCACTGCGAAGAAATTGCCAGGTCCGGGTGATGTCCAGGATGTCAGTCTCTTTGCGGATTTCATTGGGAAAGGGTGAAAATGGTGCTGCCAGACGGACGATGCGTATCGCCGAATCATCAAGGATTTTATGTCCCGAAGAGTGCAATACACGGATCTGATCAACACTGCCGTCCGCTTTAACGGCAACATGCAGCACCAGGTTGCCGTATAGCCGGCCCCGCTTCGCTTGATCCGGGTAGTTGAGGTTACCGATCCGCTCAACCTTGCGGCGCCAAGCATCGAGATAAGAGGCATATTTATACTCTTTAGTACTGGCGCTGATCGCTTTGCGCTTGGGGAGCTTGGCGTAGGCCTCAGACTTTCTCTCCAGCTCAGCGGTGAGTCGGGCGATCTCCATGTTCTTACTGTTCAACAGTTGGCTGGCCGTGGGCAGGGGTTGTCGCTCTACGATGCGGCTATCGACCGGTGCCTGCTGTTCGGATTGTTCTGTCGTCAGTGGCTGGGTCTGGCTCACCGGTTGTTGCAATGCGGGGGGTGTCTGAGCGGCCTGTGGAGGTGCTGGAGGTTCAGGCGTTTGTGGCTTTTCCTGCTCCCTTTTTTCACCGCCGCCGCTCTGAGCAACCTGTGCCAGGTAGTCTGCCTGCTCATCCTCTTCCGGCTGCTGCTTGGGTTGCCGGACCACCATGACCTCAAGACTCTGTTGTTGGTATTCAGGTTTGCTCGGGTCAAACGGTTTGAAGGTAATGCCGAGAATGATAAAGGCGTGCAGCGCTGTGGCGACAAACAGACCGATGCCCAGCATGTCATTGTGATTATGGGTGGAGATCATTTATTCAGTCTAGCCGCTATCGCATCCATCAGATCTGAGGCGATATCCAGATCGTAAATCTTGTCCAGCTCCCGGATACAGGTGGGACTGGTGACATTGATTTCCGTCAGGTAGTCCCCGATCACATCCAGTCCGGCAAATAGAATGCCCCGTTGTTTGAGTTGCGGTGCAACCTGACGCGCAATCCAGAAGTCCCGTTCAGACAGGGGTACCCCTTCACCCCGGCCGCCAGCGGCCAGATTGCCTCTGGTCTCGCCGGCCGCAGGAATTCTGGCCAAGGCATAAGGAACCGGTTCACCATCGATCATCAGGATACGTTTATCGCCTTTGCTGATCTCAGGGATAAAGCGTTGGGCCATGGCGAATTGGCTGCCGTGCTGTGTCAGGGTCTCGATAATCACCCCGAGATTGGGGTCCTGCTCAGTGATGCGGAAGATGGAGGCGCCACCCATGCCGCCCAGGGGTTTAACGATGATGTCTTTGTGTTGACGATGAAACTCCCTGATCTCCGCTTCTTTGCGGCTGACCAGCGTGGCCGGCGTGCATTCGGGGAAATAGGCGGTAAACAGCTTCTCATTGGCATCCCGCAAGCTGTTTGGCCGGTTGACCACCAGGCAGCCCTGTGACTCGGCCTGCTCCAGTAGATAGGTGGTGTAGATGTATTCCATGTCGAAGGGGGGATCCTTACGCATCAGAACCACATCCAGGTGATGCAGGGGTAATTGCTGACGTTGGCCAAATTCAAACCAGTTTTCAGCATTGTCAGTAACTTGCAACTGTCTGGACTCTGCCCAACAGACCCCTTCCCGAAGCGAGAGGTCCTGCTGTTGCAGGTAGTGGATCTGCCAGCCGCGACGCTGGGCTGCCAGCAACATGGCGAAGGTGCTGTCTTTCTCTATTTTGATGGTCTCTATGGGGTCCATCACCACGCCAAGCTGAATCGTCATCTGTGTCTACTGGTCCGCTGGAAAAGTGTAGCTTGCATTATTTGCTGGGGGGGATTGTTAATCAAGCTCCTTAAGTTTTTCAATGGTTTGCCGCTAGAAGGACTTACATGTTGTGAGGAACAGCTAGTTTCGACCCCTAAGTTTATGAATTGGGAAGTATATTCTTGATGCAAATAGGTTGTCTTGCTATTTTGTGGGGTAGATCTAGCGTAGCGTTCCATGCTGTTTGACGATTTCAGTCTGACGATCTGAAGCTGCGTTGTATTCAGATCCGGGAGACAGATTGTTCCGATTGGCTGGGGGCATGCAGGCTTGCAGTTGAAGTTGATCTGAACAGATTGTGAAAATCGTCGACAGAATCGAACGCTACATCGGGTTAAGGATTTGACCGAAAGGGAGGAGAGCCACTGCACATAAGATCAAATTAAAAACTTGCGCAGTGTTGTCAATCATTGCTGATTATTAGAGAGGTGTGTTGCTATGGCGACACAAACCACCAGTTTCGGAAATTTGGACTGCGCAAGCTTGAAATATCCGGCGATTCTTCTGACTATGCTCGGCTTGCTGGTGCAACCCGCAGTCGCACAGGACGACGATTATCTGTCGGAGATATCTGCAGAGGCCAGTAAGATCGATTCCAAATTACCAACGCAGGGAGAGGAGAAACAAGACCAGGACGGTTTAACGGACGAGAATGCAGCTCAAATTGCATTTGAAGAGGATTTGAAATCGCGTTATCTGGGTAGCTACACCTTTTATAAGAAACTCCCCAGGCGGGCCAGGGAAGAGGTCTATGAGGAGTATAAAGGCGGAGCCTCGATCGATGAGATCAGGCAGAAAATTATGAATCGATTTTTAAATCAATAGCTATGCAACCCGCTTGGAAAATTTTACAAGAATCACTCCATGTCCCCAACGTTCGATCAATTTTAGTCTGAAGGTAACGTGATGAATCGCTGTGTTAACCTGATATGTCGAATCCTGCTGATGCTATCACCGCTGGTGGCCGTTGCCGATGAGACGGCAGAAGCCAAACAGGGAGATGATCTTGCAGTCAAGTTGTCGTCTGAAAAACCGTTCACTTTTGTTATACATGAAGGTCGATCCATACGGGTGCAACGGATACAGGATCCCGAGTATCAGCTCAAAGGCTACTATGCCAAAACGGCGCGCAAGTGCCCGCCGTTTTGCTTGCAACCGATGCAGGTTGATCCTCGGGTCGCCACCATCGGGGAGATAGAGCTTTTTGATTTCATGGAAGGAGAGTTGAGAGATAAAACCGGCCTGTTAATTGATGCGCGCACGGCTGAGTGGTTTAATCGTGGCACGATTCCCGGCTCCATCAATCTTCCTTTTACACAACTGAGCAAGCCGGGGACCGCTGAAATGGAGCAAGCGTTACTACTCTTCGGTGCACGACCAAGAGTCGATGTGGGTGCGATTTCCCTGAAACTGGAAGAGCTTGGCCTGCTGGGAGATGGAGAGAAAACCGAGAAATGGGATTTTAGCAATGCCAAGAGCCTGGTTCTCTGGTGTAATGGTCCTGAATGTGGTCAATCTCCCCGGGCGATTAAGGGCTTGTTAAAAGTGGGTTACCCAGCAGATAAGATTGCCTATTACCGGGGTGGTATGCAGTTGTGGCAGCTATGGGGACTGACAACTGTCGTACCGGGAGAGTGATTGTTTGTTATGTATATGCCCGTGACATGAGGATTTCAACGTGAGTGGTGATGAAACTGAAAAGGACATCTCTGGTGTCAGAGTCATGGTCATCGATGATAGTAAGACAATTCGGCGTACCGCCGAAAGTCTATTGAAAAAGGCGGGCTGTGAGGTATCCACGGCGACGGATGGTTTTGAGGCATTGGCGATGATCGCCGACCATCATCCGGATGTGATTTTCGTCGATATCATGATGCCGCGTCTTGATGGCTATCAGACCTGTGCACTGATTAAACATAATGATGTGTATAAGAATATTCCCGTGATCATGCTATCCAGTAAGGATGGCCTGTTCGACCGTGCGCGGGGCAGGATTGTGGGTTCAGAGCAGTATCTGACGAAGCCGTTTACCAAGGATGAGCTGTTAGGTGCAATTCGTCGATATGTGAATACTGCGGCTTAGTATTAACGAGTCCTAATATACTGATTGGTGCGATTTGGTTTGAGATGGCTGCAATCTGCAAGGATGTAGGCTTGTTTTAAAGACATTCCGTGGTCAGCCGATAAGGACTAGAACCAACGGGCAGAGAGATTCGATGATCAAAAATATATTTCGCAAGGGTCGCGAGCAAGAAGAAGAGAGCAATCACCCGGTTAGCGGAGAGGCTAAGGGCAGGATTCTCGTGGTCGATGATTCGCCCACCGAAGTAGTTGTTTTCAAAAAAATTCTTACCAAACAGGGATACCAGATTCTGGTTGCCAGTGATGGACAGGAAGGGGTGGAGATGGCGAAAAAGGAGTTGCCTGATCTGATTCTGATGGATGTGGTGATGCCGGTGCTGAATGGATTTCAGGCAACCCGGCAGTTAAAGAATGACGACTCCACCGCTAATATTCCTGTGATCATGGTGACCACCAAAGATCAACAGACAGATATCAACTGGGGAATGCGCCAGGGCGCCGATGAATACATGGTGAAGCCAGTCTCTCCAGCGGAACTTCTCAACAAGATTAAGGCATTGATCAATGCCTAATGACGCCATGCAACAGAGCGTTATAGAGTCGCCCCAGGGGGTTGTCCAGTTACTCGCTAGTCTGGAACAACGCAGCCGGGACAATGCAAAAGGACTACCCCAGCAGGAGCTGATACAGAGTTACTGGGAAGGGGTGATGTTCTATGTGGGCGACAGTCGCTTTATTGCACCTTTGAGCAGCGTCAAAGAGATTCTCAATTACCCCTCTGCACTGACACCGGTACCCGGTTCAAAACCCTGGATGATGGGGGTCGCCAATGTGCGAGGCACCCTGATACCGGTAATCGATCTACAACTGTTTCTGATTGGTGAGAAGACCCGGCGAACCCGCCGAAGCCGGGTGTTGGTGTTCACCATTGGAAGTGGTTTGAGTGGCGTACTGGTAGGCGAGATGGTCGGTATGCGCCATTTCACCAGAGAGACTGCAAAAGAAGTGCAGATGGTTAGCGAAAATTTTACAAAATATGTTCAGTTTGAATTTGATCAGGACGGCATGGCTTGGCCGGTCTTCAGTCTGCAGGCGCTGGCCGATGACCCGGTTTTTCAGATCGCGGCAACCTGATGCCATGAGAGTTACTGAACTTAGGATTTGGGCTTAAGCTTTCGGGAGAAAGAAGAATGAAAGGCAAACGCGTGGGCGGTACCCTGCCCTCAAATAAGGTCATCACCATTTTGGCTGTTTTGGTGCTGGTGTCTCTTATCCTGGCACTGGTGACCTTCTTGCACACAACCCAGCAGGAGTCCTACGACGAACAGTATCTGATCCGTGCTGCAGAGCAGCAGGTACTTGCACAACGTATTGCGAAATACGCCCTCTCGGCAGCTCGAGGTGAGCTTGAATCATTCAAGCCTCTGCAAAAGAGCCGTGATCGGTTTGAGAACATCATGTGGGAGCTGAAGAACGGGGGTGGCGCAGCCAGCGATCTGCCCGGATCTCCGGATGAAGTGAAGACCGAATTGGGCGATCTCGAGAATAAATGGCTGGCACTGCGCAGCAATATTGATGAAATTCTCAAAGCCCAGGAGAACATTCTGGCAATCGATGAGTTCTCTGCCATCATTTCCGAATTTGTTCCGCAGCTTCAGGAGCTGTCGGAAGAGCTGGCCGAAGTGCTGATCAACAGTAATGCGCCCAGACGCCAGGTCTATATCGCCACCGAACAGGAGATGTTGATCCAGCGTATCAACTCCAACGTCAACCAGGTCCTGGACGGGGGGCAGAAAACCGCCGCTGCGATCGATCAGTTCAGCCGAGACGCGGATCTGTTTGGCCGAATCCTTGAGGGGTTGAAAAACGGCGACTCAGAGATGGGTATCTCCAAAGTTAAGGACAAGATCGCCTCGCAGCGACTGGATGACGTAGCCACCCTGTTTACCACCATTCAAGATAATGCCACCGAGATTATTCAGAATATCCCGGATGTACTGCCGGCACTGGAAGCTGCCTCCATGGTCAATGCCTCATCGGATCAAGCCAGTGATGCAGCTGAAACCCTGATTGCCGCTTACGGTAAGTCGCCTGGGCGTTTTGCCGTGCTTGGCATCAAAGCGGGTCCCGGCATGATCGCCGTGTTCGGTGGCGCCGCCTTACTCTTCCTGGTACTGCTCGGTATGCAACTGGTTGTCGATGCGCAGCGTCGTGAGTTGGCAAGTAAGCAGCAGAATGAGAACAACCAGAAGGCGATCCTGCAGCTGCTGGATGAGATGGGTGACCTGGCGGATGGTGACCTGACCGTGACCGCCAGTGTGACAGAAGACATTACCGGCGCCATTGCAGACTCGATCAACTACGCCATCGAGGCGCTTCGCGAACTGGTTACCACCATCAATACAACCTCGGACCAGGTCTCCAGCGCGACCCAGGAGAGTCGGGCAACCGCGATGCACCTTGCTGAAGCGAGTGAGCATCAGGCGGAACAGATCACCCAGGCGAATGGTTCCATCGGTGAGATGACCGGCGCAATCGATCAGATGTCCCAGGATGCGACCGAGTCGGCTGAAGTTGCCAAACGTTCGGTTGAGATCGCCGGCACCGGTGCCGAGACGGTGCGCAACACCATCGCCGGTATGGATAACATCCGTGAACAGATTCAGGAAACTTCGAAGCGAATCAAACGACTCGGTGAGAGTTCCCAGGAGATCGGTGACATCGTTGAGCTGATCGACGACATCGCGGATCAGACCAATATCCTCGCCTTGAACGCAGCCATGCAGGCCGCCATGGCGGGTGAGGCAGGGCGCGGTTTTGCGGTGGTTGCGGACGAGGTACAGCGTCTTGCGGAGCGTTCAATCAACGCCACCAAACAGATCGAAGCACTGGTAAAAACCATTCAGGCGGATACCAACGAAGCGGTGACCTCCATGGAAGCCAGTACTTCAGGTGTGGTCAAGGGGGCTACCCTGGCGGAAGACGCGGGTGAAGCGCTGAAAGAGATCGAGAGCGTATCTCAATATATCGCTGATCTCACCGGTAAAATCGCTACCTCCGCTCAGACCCAGTCTGACCAGGCGGTCAATGTAAAAGATACCATGAGTGTCATTCAGGAGATCACCAATCAGACGTCCGAGGGTACGCATCAGACCGCGAACTCCATCGGGGCCTTGGCCGATCTATCGGATCAGCTGCAAAAGTCGGTTGCCGGTTTCCGTCTGCCAGCCTGATCCCCTGAAGGCAACCCATAAGGCATGATGACAAGCATGATCGAGAGCCGACGCGGTCTCCAGACAGGAGTGCAACGCATATGAGTAATGCGCAAGACTTTGGCGCCCTGAATTGGGTAAAAGACGAATTGGATGTTTCGATTCGTCATGCGCGCCAAGCGCTGGAATCCTATGTGGAGACTCCCGGTGATAACGAATCACTCGCCACCTGCGGTGATCATCTGCACCAGATTGCCCGGGTTCTACAGATGGTCCAGGTCTACGGCCCCAGTATGCTCGCAGAGGAGATGGAGCTGGTGGTGCGGGACATGTCGGAAGGCATCGTCCGGCAGGAGGAGGATGCCGCCGAGGCATTGATGCTGGCGTTGATTCAGCTGCCCGATTATCTCGAGAAGCTGCAAGGCGGTGATGCGGATATTCCGCTGATCATTCTGCCGCTGCTCAACGATCTGCGTGCGGTGCGGGATGCGCCATTGCTCTCCGAAGCGGCGCTGTTCAAACCGGAAATCGATACCGAATCCAGCGCCGATGAAGTCAACAAGGATCTTCCGGCGCTGGTGCGACAGGTCAGGCAGAAGTTCCATCTGGGGCTGCTGAGCTGGTATCGCAAACGGGATACCGTACACGGCTGGCCACTGTTGCGGGACGTATTTACCACCATCCATAAGAGTGCGGGCACCGAGTCGGTGCAGCATCTGTTCTGGGTGGCAGAGGGACTGATGCATGGTTTGATCGACAATACCATTGCACCGGGTATTGCCGTGAAGCAGCTGTTCAGTCGGCTCGACCGGAAGATGAAGATCATCATCGACAATGGTGAGCAGAGCTTAGTGGATGAACCGCCGTCGGCGCTGTTGAAAAACCTGCTCTATTACATTGCCAGGTCGAACTCGCAAGATCCTCTGATTCTGGAGATCAAACAGGCCTACAATCTCGATGCGGTGATGCCTTCCGAAGACCAGCTCAATCAGGGCCGGCTCGGGTTGACAGGTTCGAATGCGGAACTGGCGGAATCGATCAAGGATGCGGTGAGCAGCGAGCTGACCCGGATTAAGGATATTCTCGATCTGTTCATGCGTGATGAAAAGGCGGATATGGAGATGCTCGGTCATCTCGAAGCGCCAACCCGCAAACTGGCGGATACCCTTGGCATGATCGGTCAGGGTGCCTTGCGCTCCCGACTCAACCGGCAGGCAGACAAGGTCAAAACCTTCGTCGAACAGGGTGTTTTACCGGAAGAGTTTGAGTTGATGGAGATGGCGGGGGATATCCTCTATGTGGAGTCCTCGCTCAGTACCCTGCATACCTTTCAGCCAGGTGCGGCGGAAACCATTGATGAAAACACACTGGGAGACAGCCTGCCTGAAGGTGAGTACCAGAATCTGATCAAGCAGACCGTGCGTGAAGCCAAGGTTGAGATTGCGCGGGCGAAAGAGACCATCATCAGTTTCACTGAGGCAACCGACGATACCTCAGTATTGGAGCCGGTTCGTCAGGGCTTCCGACGTGTCGAAGGCGTGCTGCAGATGCTCAATCTGAGGGAAGCGGCAGAATTGATGTCGCAAACCGGTGCGATCATCAAAAATCAGTTGATCGAAGCCTCCGCACCGCCGAACAGACAACAGCTGAACTCCCTGGCTGACGTGGTCAGTAGTATCGAATACTACCTGGAAACATTAGTGGATGGAGCTGGCGATCGTCGCGAGATTCTCGCCATCGCGCAAGCCTCGCTGAATGATCTGATGAGCGATGGCAAGGCTGAAGTGAACGAATATGTGGAGCCGGTAGAACCCATCAATCTGGATGAGTCTGCCGATCATGCTGAAGGCTACGATCTTGAAGAGGAAGAGATATCCGATCTCGAGTTTGGTGCCAGTAGCCTGCAGATCGAACCCCCTCAGCCGGAAGTGGAAATTCTCGCTTCCACAGAAGATACCTCAGAGTCTGAGTCCAAAGCAGAGCCTGAGCCGTTTCAGGATGAAGAGATTGCGGCTGCAGACAAGCCGATGCTGGAGGATATCGATCCGGAAATTCTGGAAATCTTCATCGAAGAGGCCAGAGAAGAGCTTGAAAATATTCAGACCTATCTGCCCCGCTGGCAACATGATCAGGCTGACCGTGACGCACTGACCATCTTCCGTCGTTCATTCCATACCCTGAAAGGCAGTGGCCGGCTTGTTGGTGCCAAGGTGATTGGTGAACTCGCCTGGTCTGTGGAGAACATGCTGAACCGGCTGATCGACGAAACGATCAAGGTTTCACCTGAGATGATGGAACTGCTCAATCAGGTGACCGAAGCCTTACCGATACTGATCGAGTCCCAGGAACAGGGTGTCAGTCCTGCGGTAGATGTGGAACTGCTGCAGAGTCATGCTCATGCCCTGTCTGAGGGTCGCCCGATCGAACAGCCTGCGGAACCGGTTGTAAGCGAAGCACAACAGCAACCTGCCGACAGCACGGCAGCGACAGAGGACGAGTTTGAGGTTGAAGCCCTCGAAACAGCTGCTGAGGAAATTGAATCCGAAGTGGAGGATTTGCCAGCCGAAACGGCTGAACGCGAGGCTGGGGAAGAGGATGCGACAGCGCTCGATGTGGCGTCACTGGATGAGCCCGAAGTTCAACAGCCGCCTGAAGTCAGTGACGATGAAGTCGCCGCCCTGGGTGAGGCGATGCTTGAAGGGACTTCTGTCGCCGAAGCGGAGGCTGAGTTTACCGATTCGGATCTTGAGATCGAGATCGACACCGAACTGCTGGAGGTTTTCGCTGAAGAGTCAGAGGAGCACCTGCAGGAGATAGAAATATTTCTCAAGCAGGCCAAGGGCATCTCTCCGCCCATGTTGTTGCCTGAAGAGGTAGTCCGGGCCTGCCACACTTTGCATGGCAGTGCACACATGGCCGGTATCACGCCAATCGCCATGCTCAGTGAAGCGATGGAAGATTACGTCAGAGCCGTTCATGAAAATCAGATCCCGGCCGAGTCCAAAGTGGTTGATCTGGTGGACGGTAGTGTTGGCTATATCCGCCAACTGCTGGAATTGCTGCCGGACGAAAATCTGCCTGAGCCGCATGTTGAAACCTTTCTGCAGGGCCTGAATGAAGCGCTGCAGGAGATTGAAGAGAGTGAAGAGGATGTAGCGGAAGCCGAACCGTTGATGACTGAAGAGGGCATCAGCGAAGAAGAGGCGATCACCCCGGATGAGGCCTCGGCACTGGAGGAAGAACTGCAGATCGAGGCGATCGAAGAGATCGGCCTGACTGATGAAGAATCGATCGATCTTGCTTCCGATTTGATTCTGGAAGAACTCGAGGCGAACGAGATCGATTCCGGCTTGTTGGCGCAAGAGAAGGGTCAGGATTCCGGTTTTTACGAGTCAACCAGCTATCTGCAATCCACAGACTATTTTGATGTGGAAGGTGACGAAGAGCTGCTGGAGATCTTCATTGAAGAGGGCCGTGAGTTACTCGAGGCGCTTGAGCAGGGTTATAACGACTGGCAGAAGTCGCTCAATGATGAGACTGTGGTCGATGGCATCAAACGCACGCTGCATACCCTGAAAGGCAGCTCCAGGCTTGCCGGTATCAATCCCATCGGTGATCTGAGTCATGCCCTTGAGGATCTTTTCGAGAGTCTGTTGAGGGAAAACAAAACCGCAGATCAGCGGGTACAGGACCTGGTTCGGCAGGCGTTCGATTTCCTCGCGACCCAGGTTGAAGATGCGGCAACCGTTAGCAGAGTGCCGGTTTCAACACAACTACTCACCGATCTTGAGCATCCTTTTACTTCAGTAGAGACCAGTGAGGCTGAAGAGGAAGCGGAAGCGTTGCATGATGAGGTGCTTGAGGCAGAGCTGCAGCTCGCCGACGAGGCCTTTCCTGATGCTGAACTCGAAATCGAGCCGGCTGATCAGGAAGAGGATGAGCATCTTCAGGAGCTTGAACTGCAAAGTGCACTCGAAGAGGTGGTGGAAGAGCAGGATCCGAGCGAGCTGGACAGCAGCGAAGCGCTCGATGCGAGCAGTTACTACGCAGAACCGATGAGTTTTCTCCATGAAGGTGATCTGTTCGAAGTCAGTGAAGACCGCGAACTGGTTGATATCTTTGTAGAGGAGTCGAAAGAGCTGCTCGAATCCCTGGAAGAGCAGTTTCAGAAATGGGCAAATGAACCCTCGGATCATCAACATCTGGATGCCATTCTGCGTGCCTTGCATACGGTAAAGGGCAGCTCCCGTCTGGCGGGTATCGAACCGGTTGGTGATCTCAGTCATGCAATGGAGTCATTGCTGAATGGCGTTATCAGAGGGCACATTCCTGCGGATGATCAGGTGATGGGCCTCTCCCGATCCACCCTCGATCTTCTGGCCACCCAAACCGATGATGCAGAGACCTCTAATCAGGTACACCGGGCAGATTCTCTGATCGCGGAAATCCAGACACTGATCGATAAGGGGATTGAAGAGGAGGGTGAGGTTGAGGATCTGATCGATCCTGACCTTAAGGAAGAACTTGAGGAGCTTGAAGAGCTTCAACAGCAGCAAGCTGAAGAGGCTGTTGAGGCAGAGTCCGAGCCCGCACCACAGCAGGATGTTGAAGATCTGGATGATATTCAGATTGATGCCTCCGAGTTGGATGTGGGTGTGGAAGACGTTTCAGAGGAAGCGTTGATGCAACCGGATGAATCCTTCCTCATGATGCATGATGAAGTCCTGCTGGATGTGGGAGAAGATGAGGAGCTGATCCAGATCTTCATCGAAGAGGCAAAAGAGTTTATGGAGGAGGTGGAAGCCCGCTTCCTGCAGTGGCTTGATAAACTGGATGATCAGGAAGCGATCGATGGCATGCAGCGAAATCTGCATACCCTGAAAGGCAGTGCCCGACTCGCCGGTATCATGCCGATCGGTGATCTGAGTCATGCGGTGGAATCGGTGATGACCGCCTTGGCGGAAGGTGAGATCGATCCAATCGATCCAGTCACCGAAGCCCTGCGTCACAGTATTGACCACTTGGCATTCCAGGTCGACACCATTGCCAAGACCGGCAAGGTGCCCGCCTCCGATGTTCAGGTCGAACAGCTGCACAACCTGCTGGGTGGGGAGATGCCGCCCGCCCATGGCGACATGGTTGAGACCATACAGGAGGTTTCCGAGAGTAGCATCCTGGCGGAAGAGCCAGAACCGGAACAGCCGACCGCACAGGTACTGCCATTCAACGAAGAGATTGCCAAACTGCTCAATCCGGAGCAGGAACAGGAGAAAGAGAAAGCCGGTTTTAAGCCAAACAAAGAGCAGGTCCGGGTCAATGCGGACCTGATGGACCGGCTGGTCAACCATGCGGGTGAGGTGAGTATCTATCGCGCCCGTCTGGAACAGCAGAACAGTGTATTGGGCTTCAACCTCTCTGAGCTTGAACAGACTGTCTCCCGTCTCTACACACAATTGCGAAATCTGGAGATCGAAACAGAGGCGCAGATTCTCTATCGCTGGGAGCGGGAGACCGAAAAAGAGGATCAGGGCCGGACCGAGTTCGATCCCCTGGAACTGGATCGGTTCTCCACCATGCAGCAGCTCTCCAGAGCTCTGGTGGAGACGGTAAACGATCTGGGCAACATCAATGAATCACTACGCGATCTGCAGCGCGAGACCGATACCCTGTTGTTACAGCAGTCCAGAATATCCACCGATCTGCAGGATGGCCTGTTGCGTACCCGGATGGTGCCTTTTGCAACACTGGTACCCAGGATGCAGCGGCTTGTCAGGCAGACCGCAGGGCAGTTGAATAAAAAAGCCAATCTGGAGTGCTTTGGTATTGAGGGAGAGTTGGATCGCAGTATCCTGAACCGCATGGTGCCGGTACTGGAGCATCTACTGCGTAACTCCGTTTCCCATGGTATCGAGCCACCGGACCAGCGTCTTGCCGATGGCAAGCAGGGTACCGGCCGAATCTCCCTCTATCTCGACCGTGAGGCGACCGATGTCCTGATTACCCTCTCCGATGATGGTAAAGGTCTGGACATCGAAGCAATTCGTAAACGGGCGCTTGAGCAGGGCATGATCAATGCCGATGTGGAGATCAGTGATGACGATCTGATCCAGTGTGTGCTGCTGCCCGGTTTCAGTACCGCCAAAGAGGTCACCCAGATCTCCGGACGTGGTGTGGGTCTCGACGTGGTGACCAGTGAGGTGAAGCAGCTCGGTGGTTCCCTTGAGATCGACTCTCAACCCGGTCGGGGCACCAGTTTCATCATCCGCCTGCCTTTGACCCTGGCGATTACCGATGCTCTGTTGATCAGGACGGGTGAAGAGATCTACGCCATCCCTCATGGCAGTATCAGTGGCGTGGTGCGAATCCGGCGTGATGAGATTCTGCGCTGTTACGAGGGTAAGCAGGAGAGTTTCGATTACGGTGGCAAGCAGTACAAGGTGAGCTATCTCGGCCGGATGATGGGTACAGGTCAGCATGAGATTCATGAAGGCATGCGTTGGTTACCCCTGCTGCTGTTGCAAACCGGTGAACATCAGGTGGCTCTGCAGGTTGATGATCTGCTGGGTAGCCGACAGGTTGTTGTGAAAAACCTGGGTAAGCAGGTTGGCAGTGTACGCTGGATAACCGGCGGTACGATTCTCGCCGATGGCCGAGTTGCCCTGATTCTCGATCTGGCTGCTCTGGTGCGTATGGATGCTACCCATGCGGCACCGATCATGAGGCCTGAGACTGAACAGAAAAAACTGGAAGAGCGTCTCCGGGTCATGGTGGTGGATGACTCCATTACAGTACGTAAAGTTACCAGCCGCTTACTTGAGCGCCACGATATGGATGTGGTCACCGCAAAGGATGGTGTTGAAGCGGTGGCGCTGTTACAGGAGCAGGTACCGGATATTATGTTGCTCGATATCGAGATGCCACGTATGGATGGCTTTGAACTTGCGAGACACATCAACAACTCTGTGGATTATTATGGGTTGCCGATCATCATGATCTCCTCAAGGGTGGGAGATAAACACAGGCAGCGGGCGATGGACCTGGGGGTCAAGCGCTGTCTCGGTAAACCCTACCAGGAGAGCGAGTTGTTGGAGAATATCAACGAAGTTCTGACGGAAAATAGACAATGAGCCAAGCGGTAGTCAAAGAGGTCAGAAGCGTTCTCATCCCTCTGCATAAGCGTCAGATTCTGCTGCCGAATGCGACAGTCGCTGAGGTTATGGGTTATCAGCCGCCCGAGTATGCCGGTGACGAGTTGCCCGAGTGGTTCCTCGGCCACCTGGCCTGGCGCGGAGTGATGATTCCGGTGGTCTCCTATGAAGGGCTGCTGGGTGAACCCGTGGTGGAGCCCGGCTACCGGGGCAGGATCCTGATCCTCAATGCTCTTGGCGAGCATGATCGAATCTCCCATATCGGTATGGCTGTTCATGCCATACCATCACTGGTCAGGGTCAGCGCCGACAATGTGGTACCGGTCAATCCAGAACTGGATGAGCCACAATCCTTGATCAGACAACATGTGGAACTGGATATGAGTCCGGCTGTCATTCCCGATATGGATGAAATTGAGCGACAGGTACTCTCGGTAATCGAAGCGCTGTAACGCCAGATTTGAAGCTCCTGTCGTCATCACAATCCTGGTCTTCAGGGTGTTGTGCATGATCTTAAGCAGACCCGTTGATCACCAGGTAAATAGTATCTAACTGTGCACTAGTGTATCCTGGCTGCGATTCAATTTCCGTCTCACCTGTCTGCATTCATCGTTGTAGCGGCACAATTCACTGCAGGTTGCTATCTCTCTTGTCTCTACTCAACCACTATCAGCAACAACTTCAGCTCAATGGCTATCAGCGGGATCCTCATCAGGAGCAGATTCTGGCGGCCTTTGAACGCCTTGCTGAAGCACTGCAGCAGCCGAGAAAAGCGAAGGGTTGGTTGTGGAAGAAAAGTATCGAAACGATTCCCGGAGTCTATCTCTGGGGTGGTGTGGGTCGGGGTAAAACCTGGTTGATGGATATGTTTCATCATCAGTATCAGCAACTGGGTATTGAGCGACACCATTTTCACAGTTTCATGCGCTACATTCATCAACGACTGGCTGAGCACGGCGGAGAGAAGGAGCCGATGTTGCTGATAGCCGATGAGATGGCCAGCCGGATGCAGGTGCTCTGTCTGGATGAATTCAATGTCATCGATATCGGTGATGCGATGTTGATGCGGGTGTTGCTGGAGAGTTTGCAGAAAGTGGGCATCGTCTTGGTCACCACGTCGAATCAGCCGCCAGACAGACTCTACTGGCAGGGATTGCAGAGAGAGCAGTTCCTGCCGGCAATCGATCTGCTGAACAGCAATAATGAAGTGCTGGAGCTGGCCGGCAACAAAGACTACCGGCTACAACTGTTTGAGGCTTCTTCCGTCTATCACACCCCGCTGAGCGACGAGTCGATGGTTAATCTGAGCAAGGAGTTCGATCGATTGGTCAGCGGTGGCGTCGAAGAGACGGGGCGTTTTGAAGTGCCGGGAAGAGCGGTGCGGTTCGTCAAACGGGGGAGTGGTGTCATCTGGTGTGACTTCAACGCCCTGTGCGGTCCACCCAGATGGCAGAACGACTATCTGGAACTGGCTCGCTGTCACCATACGGTATTTATCTCGGACATACCCAAACTGGACGGTACCTGGGATGATCGAAGTCGTCGTTTTATCAATCTGATCGATGTCTTTTACGATAGAAAAGTCAAAGTGGTGATCAGTGCCGATGCGAAACCGGATCAGCTCTACAGCGGTGTCCGTCTGGCATTTGAATTCCAACGTACGGTGAGTCGCTTGAAAGAGATGCAATCAACCGCTTATCTGGAAGCGCCTCATAAAGGCTGAGTGTCTTGCGGTATACAGATTCAATCGTGTATGTCAGTTAGCCCTAAGTGATATGCAATCAACTGATCGTAGCTGACATTTATGTGTGCACCCGTACCCGCAGAAAGCAAATGCAAGATTGCTATAACCATTGGCTGCATGAGCAACTATTTGTCATTGGCAATGTTCTGAACTATCCCATCACCATCAGTACCTCGCTGGCGTGAATCATCTAGAAGTATGTTGAAATCTTAGATTTGCGAAAGTATTGAATTTAGATTGTTGCCTCTACAATATTTATTTCACATGTAGAAGGAGAAGGATCATGTTGAAAGCCATTGTGCTTTTTTTTGTTGGTGTGATTTGCAGTACGTCACTTCATGCTGAACAGGTGTTGAGAACAGAAAAACTGACTCACAATGTCTATGCGCTGATTGGCCCACTGACAAATCGAAACCCTGAAAACCTGGGTAACAATGCCAACTTTGGTGTCATTGTCACGGATGATGGCGTGGTGCTGGTCGATTCGGGTGCTACAGACAAGGGCGCACGGATGATACACGCAGCGATTCAAAATATTACCGATAAGCCTGTGAAATGGGTCATTAACAGCGGTGGACAGGATCATCGCTGGATGGGCAATGGTTATTTCAAAGAACTGGGTGCGACTATCATTGCCAGTGAAAAAGCAGTCGCCGATCAAAAGGCCCGCAGGGATTCTCAACTGGACAGGCTTTGGAGTTTGGTCGGAGAAAAAGGCCTGGAGGGCACAAGTTATATTTTTGCCGATGAACTGTTTTCAAACCAGAAAACACTAAAGGTTGGCAATACACGAATCGAAATCTATCATGCAGGACACGCCCATACGCCTGGTGACAGCTATATCTGGCTGCCCCAACACAGAATCATGTTTAGTGGAGATATTGTTTATACAGACCGACTGTTAGGCGTTGGTTCAATGTCCGCACATAAAAGCTGGATCGCCGCTTTTGAAGCAATGGCTGCAAAACAACCTGAAGTGGTTGTTGGAGGACATGGTAATCCTGCCTCACTCTCAAAAGCCAAAGCAGACACCTATGATTATCTGGTGTTTCTGCGCGAAGCCGTATTGGAGTTCCTCGATCAAGGAAACAGTCTGGAAGATATAGGGAAGATTGATCAGTCCCGATTCAGTTACCTGGAAAATTTCGGATCACTGAAAGGCCGTAACGCCCAACGAGTGTATGAAGAGCTTGAGTGGGAGTAAGCGACGAGGATAGTCAACTATCGGATGTTGCGGGACTCACACATCTTCATACCCATGGTCACCATTGATTGCACGGGAAAGTTGGCCATGCACTGCCACTCCATGGTGGTACCATCCATCACCAGTTGCGGTGCCAGCACGACTCGCTTCCCTGTCCCGAAGTGCTCATTTAAAGAAGCGACGATAGCACCCTGATTACCGAATAACACCTCTTTGATATCCTCACTCTTGAGGTTTTCCTGGTTCAAGCCTAGATCCTGGGGCTTTTCCGGCCACTGTCCATTCATCAGATAGAATTGCTGCATCTGCATTTTGATCGGTGTCAGCAGCGCAATCACATTGCTGAGTCTGCTTTGAAACATCATCTTGCCTGCAATCGCCGGCTCATTTCCTTCAGGAATGTATTCACCTTCCCCCATCAGATTGGGTCCCAGCTGGGAGCGATGTTCCGGTGGTGTGAAGACGTTAACCGTCTCCTGGCTGATATTCGAGTCGCAGGCGACCTGCTGATAGACAAGTTCACCCTCAGCGTTGGTGCATTTGTAGAATTTCTTAGCCAGTACAGGGCTGCCAGACAGCAGCAGGACGAGGCTCAGAACAACAATCTTAAACTGTAGGATTGGGTGGCTCATAATTCTTCATTGCCGATTTGGACCATCACTATCCTAGCAAGAATCATCGGAAATAGGCATCTGGAGTTCTACAAATGGAGTGATGGGAAAAGTAACGGTTAGTGTTAACAGGCCCTAGGTCAACCGTCATTGAAGTCGCCCCAGAGAGTTTGCACAGCGGCGATGGCGGCCAGTGGGGCGGTCTCCGTTCTCAGTACCCTAGGACCCAGGCGTACGCCGGTGAACCCCTTTTGTTTTGCCAGTTCACGCTCATCCGGGGTCAACCCCCCCTCCGGACCTACCAGGATCGATACTGAGCTTGTTGGTTGGGCAATCTGCACCAGGTTCTGTTGTCCCTCTAGATCGAGTAACAGTCCGAGCTCCGGGTTCGGCTGGGATAGGGCCGTCGTTATCTGCAACGGTTCATCCAGCTGTGGCAGTCGGCAGCGGTCTGACTGTTCACAGGCACTGACCATCACCCGCTGCCAATGTGTCATCCGGTTGCGACGCTTCTTTTCATCAAGCTTGACCACACAGCGATTGGTCAACAGTGGGGTGATTTGAGTCACCCCCAGTTCGGTGGCCTTCTGGATTGCCAGATCCATGCGCTCACCACGGGAGATACCGATCAGCAGATGGATGCTGAGTGCCGCTTCCGCTTCCCGGCGAAGCTGTTCTGCCAGCTGGGCTTTGACCTCCTGCTTGCTGACTTGCGCCAGGTTGGCCGCATACTCATTGCCGCTGTTGTCAAACAGGATGATCGGATTACCCGGACGCAGCCTCAACACCTGTCGCAGGTGGTGGGCCGGCGCCTCTTCAAGGCTGATCAGAGCGCCCGGTTTCAGCGGTTGGCTGGTGTAGCAGCGTGGAACTCTCATGACTGGCTGACAACTCCCGGTGTGGGTCGGGGCTGATTATCCGGTTACCCCGGTCGCTTCTTCAACGTAACCGCTGCTGGCTGCCTGGCGTTGGGCAAGACGTTTATCGATCAGGTTCTTTACCATGATCAACAGGCCGAGGCCGATGAATGCACCCGGTGGCAGAATGGCGATCAGCATGCCGGGAAAATCCTCGATCCTCAAAGTCATGCCTTTGGCTGCTTCCCCGAACATCAGATGGGCCTGATCGAACAGAGTGCCCTGGCCAAGCAATTCGCGGAAGCCACCGAGTACGATCAGCACCAGGGTAAAACCGATGCCGACACTCAGGCCGTCGACCAGGGACCGCCAAAGATTGTTCTTCGAGGCGAACGCCTCGGCTCGACCGATGATGGTGCAGTTGGTGACAATCAGTGGAATGAAGATGCCGAGTATTTTGTGCAGTTCATGAAAGTAGGCATTCATCCCCAGTTCGATGGCGGTGACGAAGGAGGCGATCACCATCACAAACACCGGCAGGCGAACCTCCGGACGAACAAAGTTACGGATCAGTGAGACGGTACTGTTGGAAGCGACCAATACGGCGGTGGTCGCCAATCCGAGGCCCAGGCCGTTAATCGCGGTATTGCTTACTGCAAGCAGTGGGCAGAGTCCAAGCAGCGCCACCAGGGCCTGATTGTTGTGCCAGAGACCATCCATGATGAGTGTGCGTGTGCTGTTGTCTGACATACTGTTGTCCCGATTACCCGGCTCCGGGTGCGGAGGCTTGCCGATCATACAAGGCATCCTTGTTGTCCCGCACGTAGAGTAGTGTGTTTTTCACCGAATGGACGATGGTTCTGGGCGTTATGGTGGCTCCGGTAAACTGGTCGAAATAGCCGCCGTCCCGTTTTACACCCCACTTCTCCAGAGGTGGATCGCCCAGGGATTTGTCATTGAAACTGTAGACCCAATCCGACCGGTTCTCTTCGACCTTGTCTCCCAGTCCGGGAGTCTCTTTGTGGCTGATGATCCGCACCCCGCCCAGGGTGCCGTCATAACGGACCGCCACCAGCAGTTTGATCGGGCCGCTGTAGCCGTTGGGTACCACGGAAGTGAGTACTGTCGCCACCGGCTGCTCCAGTTTTCGACCACGATAGACCGTGGTCTGTTCACTGCCCAGCAGGTCGGGAGCCTGGATCTGGATGGTATCGGTCACCATGTCGTTGTCCACACTCTCGGCAGGCACCAGGGCATTCAGGGATTGTAACAGCGCCTGTCGCTCATTCTCCGCGATACGGTCTTTGGTCGCCACATGGGTAAAGGAGACCAGGGAGGTACCGGCCACGGCAAAGGTACCGAGGATCACAGCGGCAATGAGAATCGAGATGCGGCTGTTCATGATTTCATCTCGCCGTGACCATAGGTGCGTGGTCGTGTGTAGTAGTCGATCGTCGGCGCCGCCATGTTCATCAGCAGTACGGCAAAGGCCACCGCATCCGGATAACCACCCCAGGTGCGGATCACATAGACCAGGATGCCGATGGTTGCACCGTAGATCAGTTGCCCGGTTCGGGTAGTGCAGGCGGTGACCGGGTCGGTGGCGATGAAAAAGGCGCCGAGTATCGCCCCACCGCTGAATACATGAAACAGGGGAAAGGGGAAGCTCTCTGAATCGAACAGCCAGAACAGGGTGGCCATGCCCACCAGACCGGTGAGAAAGGCCAGCGGAATCTGCCAGGTGATGGTCCGTTTGTAGACCATCCAGATACCGCCCATCAGAAACCAGTTGCCGACCCACTCCCAGCCGAACCCACCGAAATCACCCCATAAGGGATTGGTGCGTATCTCACTGATCATCATATTGAGATCGAGATTGGTACGCATCACATCCAGTGGCGTCGCCATGGTGATCGCATCCAGGGTGTAGTCGTCAGGCAGCGCTCCGGTGAATTTGAAGAGGACCATCTCGCGCAGGCTGATGTGGTGTTCGGCGAGTACGGCAGGCGGCAGCCAGGCGGTCATTTCCACCGGGTAGGAGATCAGCAGTAGGACGTAGGCTGCCATGGCCGGGTTGAAGGGATTGTATCCCAGTCCGCCATACATCTGTTTGACCATGATGATGCCAAAGGCCATACCCAATACCACCATCCACCAGGGCAGCAGGGGTGGGATGGCCACGGCAAACAGCATCGCGGTGACCACTGCGCTGAGATCCATCAGCACAGGTGTTACTGGTCGTTTGCGTAACTTGATCACCAGCGCTTCAAAAGCAATCGCAGAGCCAATTGCCAGCAGCAGGTTCACCAGAACGCCATAGCCGAAATAGAAAATCAGCGCCAGTGTGCCCGGGATCAGTGCCAGCACCACCTGGAGCATGACTTTGTCGACCCGGTTGGGACGCCCGGTATGGGGTGAACTGTGGGTAGGAAATTCCATCAGGCTGAGGGCTCCGAATGATTCTCACGCACTTTGGTAGCTGTTTTCCGGCGCTCATCGACCGCTTCGATTTGAGCCTGTTGGGCGGGGGTCAGATTCTCCGTGTTTTTGGGGGACTGACTCAGTTTCGCCTTCTTTTCAGCGGCCCGTTTCATCGCTGCCTGTATGGCAGCCTGTTTGGATTCTTTGTCATCCTTTTTAGGCGCAGCTTTTTTCCCGGCAGGCTTTGCATTCAGATTCTCTTTTTTCTTGCGCAACCTGGCCTTGCGCTCGGCTTCCAGTCGTTCCAGACGGGCGACACGGAAATCGTGACGCTGTTTGGCCCGTTCCGACTCCCGGCGATCCTGCTCCAGCGCCCAGCTCTCCGCCTTGGCGTAGCGGAAGTAGTGGACCAGCGGGATGTGAGACGGGCAGACATGGGAACAGCAGCCGCACTCGATGCAGTCGAACAGATTGTAGTCCTGCACCTTCTCCAGATCCTTGGCGCGACTGTGCCAGTACATCTGTTGCGGCAACAGGTGGGCCGGGCAGACATCGGCGCATCGGCCGCAGCGGATACAGGCCTGGGCCGGTTCCGGTCTTGGCGCCTCTTCCGCTGTGGGGCAGAGAATGCAGTTTGAGCCTTTGGTGATCGGTACCCGGTCTGTGGAGAGGTCGAAGCCCATCATCGGCCCCCCCAGGATCAACTGCTGCGGATTGTTCTGATAACCGCCGGCCTGTTCGATCAGGTCACTTGCCAGCATGCCGATGGGCACCTCATAGTTACCCGGATTTTTGATCCCCTCACCGGTGACGGTAACCAGACGTGATACCAGTGGACGCCCTTGCAGCACCGCATCGGCAATCGCTGCGGTGGTGGCCACGTTGTGGCAGATGGTGCCGATCTGTGCCGGCAGCCCCGAGGTGGGGACCTCCTGGCCGGTCAGAATATGGATCAGCTGCTTCTCTCCACCGCTTGGGTAGATGGTTGGGATACGCACGACCTCGATGTTCTCTTCCTGACGCAGCTCTTCAAACATCGCCAGAATCGCTTCCGGCTTATTGTCTTCGATGGCGATCAGGCAGACCTCGCTCTGCAGCAGATGCTGCAGTATGCGGGCTCCATCCATCACCTTCGCGGCCTGGTCTCTCATCAGACGGTCGTCACAGGTGATATAGGGTTCGCATTCGGCGCCATTGATGATCAGGGTTTTGATCGGTTTGCCCGGATTGAGTTTGATGGCGGAAGGAAAGGTCGCGCCACCCATGCCCACGATGCCGGACGCTCGGATGCGTTGTCTGAGAGTGTCTGCCGATGTCTGTCGATAGTCGCTGATGGGGGGAGGCAGATCGGCCCAGCGATCCTCGCCGTCCGGTTCGATCATGATGCAGTGGCCGTTGAGTCCGGACGGGTGGGGTATGGCGTGCTCCACAATCTCGATCACGGTTCCCGAGGTGGGGGCGTGCAGCGGTGCGGTTACCGGTGCCGATGAGTCGGCGATCAGCTCACCTTTCAGCACCTGATCGCCAGGCCTGACGCAGGCCTGGGCCGTCACGCCGATGTGTTGCTGCAGAGGAACCACCAGCCGTTTCGGCAGCTCGATCGACTGCAGTGGGGATTGCAGGGAGAGCTCTTTGTGGTCGGGCAAGTGGAGACCGCCATGGAAATTCCATAACTCCCGGGTCTTACCTTTCTTCGACTCTACATACATGATTAATGTTGCTCTGCTATCTCTTCAGTGCCACTCTGGGGGAAGGGCCAGCGCCAGTTATCCGCCTTCTGCGGAATCGGCTCCATGATGATGCAATCCACCGGGCAGGGGGGCAGGCAGCGCTCGCAACCGGTGCATTCCGCTTCGATCACCACATGCATCTGCTTTGCTGCGCCGATGATCGCATCCACCGGGCAGGCCTGCAGGCAGAGGGTGCAACCGATGCACTCCTGCTCTTTTATGATGGCAATCGCTTTCGGCTTCTCCTCGAGCGTTTCCGCTTCCAGTGCTATCGGGTCCCGTCCCAGCAGATCGGCCAGGGCGATCATCGTACCTTCACCGCCCGGGGGGCATAGGTTGATCTCCGCCTCACCGTTGGCGATCGCTTCGGCGTAGGGGCGGCAGCCGGCAAATCCACATTGACCACACTGGGTCTGGGGCAGGACTTTTTCGATCTGGTCAGTGATCGGATCCCCCTCCACATGGAAGCGGATATTGGCATACCCCAACAGCAGTCCAAACAGGGTGGCCAGGCCGGTGATGGTGAGGATCGCAATCAACATCGGGGCATCGTCCTACACAGAAACCAGGCCGGCAAAACCCATGAAAGCCAGGGACATCAGCCCCGCCGTAATCATGGCGATGGCATTGCCCTGCAGCGGCTCCGGAACATCGGCTACGGTGACCCGTTCACGAATTCCGGCAAACAGCACCAGCACCAGTGAGAAACCGGCGGCGGCGCCAAACCCGTAGAGGGCGGACTCGATAAAGCCATGCTGCTCCTGGGTATTCAGCAGGGCGACCCCGAGTACCGCACAGTTGGTGGTGATCAGGGGCAGAAAGATGCCCAGCACCTGGTAGAGCATGGGGCTGGTTTTGTGCATCACCATTTCGGTGAACTGCACCACTACCGCAATCACCAGGATGAAGGCGATGGTACGCAGGAACTCCAGATCGAGCGGTATCAGCAGATATTCATTGATCAGGTAGGAGCAGATGGCGGACAGGGTAAGCACAAAGGTGGTGGCCAGACCCATGCCGGTGGCGGTCTCCAGTTTCCTTGAGACTCCCATAAAGGGGCACAGGCCGAGAAACTTCACCAAAACGAAGTTATTCACCAGCACGGTGCTAATCAGAATCAGGGCATACTCTTGCATGGAAAAACCAAATCTCAATTAATGGCGTTAGGATAAGCGTCCGTCTGACTGGTTACAACTTGTCTCTACTGGGTATTTGCGCGCTACTATGCTGATTTACCCGGAGTATTTCATTGATAAGCCGCAAACGGTACTGGTCTCGGCCGTATAAATCCATAACAATAGGTCTGGCTTGCCGGTTTTACCTGAAAATTGAGTTAAATCGCGTGATTTGATGGGTGATAAGGCCAGAAGCGAAGATTTCACACCGGACTGACAAAAAACGGTCATCCAGTCGTCCAAACTGACCGTTTATACAATAAAAGGGGCTGATTGCAGTACAGCCTGAACCAAGAGAGAGGATGAGAAGAGACATGAAACTAGAATCCCTTGCGCTGCATGCGGGCTACGATTCCGAACCCACCACCAAAGCGGCCGCAGTACCGATCTACCAGACCACCTCCTACACCTTTGACGACACCCAGCATGGTGCGGATCTGTTCGATCTCAAAGTGGTGGGGAATATCTATACCCGGATCATGAATCCGACTACAGCGGTGCTCGAGCAGCGGATGACCGAGATGGAAGGAGGGGTGGGTGCCCTGGCCCTGGCGTCCGGTATGGCCGCGATCACCTATGCGATCCAGTGTATCGCCAGCAGTGGCGACAATATCGTCAGTACCAGTCAGCTGTATGGCGGCACCTACAATCTGTTCGCCCACACCTTTCCCCGTCAGGGAATCGATGTGCGGATGGCCTCGTTCGATGATTATGAGAAGCTGGAGAGCCTGATCGACGACAAGACCCGGGCCCTGTTCTGCGAGTCGATCGGCAACCCGGCCGGGAATATTGTCGATCTGGAGCGGCTGGCAGAGATCGCCCATCGCCATGGGGTACCGCTGATTGTGGATAACACGGTCGCTACGCCCTACCTCTGTCGGGCCTTCGATCATGGCGCCGATATCATCATCCATTCGCTGACCAAGTATATCGGGGGTCACGGCACCACGGTTGGAGGTGTGATCATCGATTCCGGCAAGTTTGACTGGGCTGGAAACAAAGCGCGTTTTCCAATGCTGAACGAACCGGACCCCTCCTACCACGGAGTGGTCTATACCGAAGCCCTGGGTCCAGCCGCTTTCATCGGCCGCTGCCGGGTGGTGCCATTGAGAAACACCGGCGCCGCACTCTCACCGCACAGCGCCTTCCTGATCATGCAGGGTCTTGAGACCCTGGGTCTGCGGATGGAGCGGCATTGTGAAAACAGTCTCGCGGTGGCCGAATTTCTGAAGCAGCAACCCCAGGTGAAGTGGGTCAACTACGCAGCATTACCGGAGAGCCCGCACTACGAACGCTGCCAGAAGATCACCAAGGGGCAGGCCTCGGGTATCCTCAGTTTCGGTATCGAAGGGGGCCGGGAAGCTGGGGCCCGCTTTATCGATGCCCTGCAGATGATTCTGAGGCTGGTGAATATCGGTGATGCCAAATCCCTGGCCTGTCATCCAGCCACCACCACCCATCGTCAATTGAATGAGGATGAGCTGGCGACCGCCGGTGTCAGTGGGGATATGGTTCGCCTATCGATTGGTATCGAACATGTGGACGATATTATCGCCGACATCAGTCAGGCATTGGAAGCGGCTAAGGGTTGAGATATTTAGTCTGCAAATGAACGCTAAAAACGCAAATATTTAGCGTGTAGGGTGGGGCCTAGCCCCACCCATTCCCTGCTGCGGAGTCACTCAGTTCTACTTATCGACACCCGTGGTTGGTGCGGCCGGCGTTGCATAGGAGTAAGCGTGGTAGGGATAAGCGTAACCATAGGGGGCGCCCCACCAGGGACCATAGTAGTCCCGATAACGATTCCAGCCCCGTCCATAGCCGGATCCCCTGGCGCTGCCACTGAAGCCAAAGCTGAAATAGCCGTCACCCCAGCCCCAGCCATCACCTAACCAGTCGTTATCCCAGCCCCGATGTTCCCAGCCGGGTCCATGACCCCACCATGCAGAAGCGGTGGTGGAGAAGATAACCAAAGCTACCGCAGCTGTAGTTAATGCAATTTTTTTCATGATCCCTCTCCCTGATCGATGCTTAACAGTGATGAAAAGATATTGCATCTGACCAACAAACTTTTGGCCATCAATAGTTATGTATAAGTAAATTCTGAATATCTCAAATTAATATAATCAACTTTACAACCTGTCTTTTATAGCCGGGCCCTATCGAGTCGAAATCAGATAT
This sequence comes from Candidatus Thiodiazotropha sp. AKAK2, assembly GCF_058244685.1. NCBI lineage: Bacteria > Pseudomonadati > Pseudomonadota > Gammaproteobacteria > Chromatiales > Sedimenticolaceae > Candidatus Thiodiazotropha > Candidatus Thiodiazotropha sp. AKAK2. The sequence goes on from NZ_JBSYOP010000006.1 coordinate 153,732, forward strand.
TCAGTGGTTTTTTTGGTGCTGATGAACTCAAATGAAGTCACATATAACCATTCCGGTACAATCCATTATTCGACAATCTCCTGCAAATGAATGCTGATCTGGAACGATCGATTAACCAGCGGTTCTTTTAATATAATCCTATGTACCCAGCTTGAAGATGAGCGAGGCTGAACAATAATAGTTTTGAAGCCACCACTGTTTTGAAAATATCTATAGGTGACTTCAGAGTGTAAACTCAATAACCGGCCTTCAAGGATTGATCGTCAACTGCGGTGCTGATCAACAAAAATCGTATTTTTTTCTACAATACCTGTGGGTGTTGTCCATATTGCGACAGTTCACTCTTATTGAACAACATCACGATGCATCGTGGTTACTGTCAAACTAAAATAGGATTGATTCAAAGGAGGGAGTGATGGCCTTCATAGAAGGAACAAGCCGCGATGCGCTTGGGGATATTGTAATTCGAAGCAAGGTTAAATCGCCGCCTGGTCGTTTAGGGTATGAGAAGATGTACTGGCCCGGTGTGGAGGTTGGTCTTCAGGGATGGGAGAGGGCTCATAGTCAGGGAAATATAACAGGACACGAAAGCCCCCATGGAATCCGTTACGCGCCGAGAGAAGTAAACCAGCATTTTCAGCGGTTGGGTATAGAGAAGTTCATTCAAGAACTTTATAAACTGAAAGCGGACGATGTGGATTTATGGTTAACAACTGTCACATCAACCCATACTGGAACGCTGCGTCTCAAAGAGATTCAATATCGTGTTGATGTCGTGCGAAGGGGTCAATCAAAAGCGCTGTTCGAAGCTTCTATCGAGGTGGAGAATAAGAAAAGTTTTCCAAAGATCAGCGTGCAGGTGAGGGAGCGTCATTCCGCTCAAGAGTGGCAACGTTTTATCTCTTAGTGCGTCTGTGGAAACCAGTTGGAAAGTTGCATTGTATTGGATTGAATCGTTGTGCCAGTGAAGCTGTTTGAAACGGAAAGGTTATATGGACGTGAGTTCACCACTCAGGATACGACCAGGCTCACTCAGATCCTGAGTGACCCTGAAGTAATGAAATACTCGGTCCATGGTGTTTGTGATGAAAGAGCAACCCGAAAGTTTATCGATTGGTCTATCGCCTGCTACGAGGAATCAGGTATTGGGTTCTGGGCTTTGATCGAGAAAAAGTCGGGTAATCTGATTGGCTTTAGTGGGGTGGGTCCTGAGCCTGTTGATGGCACTGAACTGATGAACTTAGGCTATCGTCTGGCCAGGGAGTACTGGAATCTCAGGTTCGCCACGGAAGCGGCGAAAGGGGTTTTAGAGTATGTGTTCAGGCAACGGGCGATTGAGTCGGTGGCGGTTATTATCGAACCGGATCATCTGGCATCCCTCAAAGTGGCCGAGAAAGTGGGGTTTACTGACTATACGAATAGGGAGTTCTATGGTCGGCCTGTGCGGATCTACCGTTTGGATTTACAAGCGTGGTTGTCGATTGATCGTGGTGCTACCTGAATTCGATATCAATGAGGCAGAGGCTTAACGCTTAGGCTCCTGAGGCAGGGTTTTAACCGATCGCTTCAAGACAGCCCGCTTGATCAGCATGGCCCAGTTTCGCCAGCCACCCGCTTGCAGCTCTGTCGTGGTTGATTTCAACTGGTTACCAACCATCACCGCTTCAGGTACACGCTTGCGGATCGCAAGTGCCACTTCTCTGCAGAGCCCCGGTTCGGGTAGAACCGTTACCCAGATGACATTGAGTTTCAGATTGATGTCGGTGAACACGATCTTTTCATCAAACTCCTTCAGCACCTCTTCGAGCATCCTCTGCAAATGGTTGATCTGTACTTCAGAGTAGTGTTTCAGTCGCGGGATCAGCATCATCAGATCGGCCAGCGGGGCACCATCGGCCTGTTTGTTCGGTGCGCGCTGCCACAGCGGAGCAGAGGGCTGCCAGCGCGATGTGGAGGGTGAGGTCGTTTTTGGTATATCCATACAGAAGATCTGTGTTTGATGATCACCGATTACTGTTCGTAGCGTTACCCTGTTTCTATGGATCAGAATCCAAACAACATTTTAGGCAGTATAGACCAGTTAAAAATGGCTTATGAAATGTGCTGAGTGAGTTTATTGGCGGCAAAGAATCGCAAAAACTCGCAAACATCAGATGGCCTTTAGAGAGACCTGCAATGATGCGGTTAAATAAAACACTTTTAGATATCCAACAAATCCCCCATATCCGGCACCGAAGCCTTGAACCCCAACTCCGACTCAATGTGATCACGCAAATCGCTTTTCGATTCAGGTTCACCATGCACCACATGCACATGAGGCGAGCTGTTACGGTAACTGCTCAGCCAGCGGGTCAGGTCATCCACATCCCCATGGGCCGAGAGGCCACCGACGGTATGCACCTTCGCCTTTACCCGGTACTCATCGCCATGGATGCGCACAGTGGGTTTACCCTCCACCAGGGCCCGACCCATGGTGCCATTGGCCTGGTAACCGACAATCATCACATGGGAACCGCTGCGGGAGATGTTGTGCTTCAGGTGGTGGATGATCCGGCCACCGGTCATCATACCGCTGGCAGAGATGATGATGGCGCCGCTCTTGATCCGGTTGATCCCCATCGACTCCTGGGGTGATGCGGTCAGTTTGAGATTCTGCAGATGGGGCATCTCATGGATCTTCTTACGCAGTTTGGTCGCCTCCTCGTCATAGAGGTGGGGGTAGTCCCAATAGACCTTACTGGCGCGGATCGCCATCGGGCTGTCGAGAAACACCTGCCAGCGGTTAAGGCCCCACTCATCGTAATACTTACCCAGGTAGTAGAGGATCTCCTGACTACGGCCAATGGAGAAGGCTGGAATCAGCAGATTACCCTTTTGATGAGTCGCTTCACGAATGATCTCACCGATCTCCTCGATGGTTTTCTGCCGATCCCGGTGACGGCGATTGCCGTAGGTGCTTTCGATGATGACATGGTCCGCCTCTTCGATCGCCGTCGGGTCGTTGATGATGGGGGTGTCGTACTGTCCCAGATCACCGCTGAAGACCACCTTGTGCTGCTTACCGTTCTCAGTCAGCCAGACCTCCACGCTGGAGGAGCCCAGGATGTGCCCCGCATCCTGAAAGCGGATCGAGATCCCCGGCAGAATTTCACGCTTCTCCCGATATTTCAGGCCGACGAGTTTGTCCAGCGCCTCCTGGGCATCGGCCACGGTATAAAGGGGATCGATGAACGGTTTGCCTTTGCGCTTGCGCCATTTGTTCTCGTATTGAGCATCCTTCTCCTGCAGAAAGGCGGAGTCCTGCAGCATGATGTCGCACAGCTCCATGGTGGCGTTCTGAGCGTAGATCGGTCCCTGATAGCCCTGCTTCACCAGCAGCGGAATCCGCCCGGAGTGGTCGATGTGGCCGTGACTCAACACCACCGCACTGATCTCATCCGGGGAGAAGGGGAAAGGGCGTCGGTTCTTCTCCATCTCCTCGCGACGTCCCTGGATCAGCCCGCAATCGAGCAGGATGGTCTCACCATTGGCGCGGAGGATATGGCAGGAACCGGTGATACCGCTGGTTGCACCGTAGAATTCAATCTGCATAGTCACTGTCCTTTAGAGGATCTTTTTGGTTAGTCATCGAAGGCCTATCTGCAGCATAGCATGAAGCCGGGTAAAACAGCCGTTGCGACTGGAGATAGCCACAAAAATAAACATTCACAGTCTCTTCAAAGGGATATAATCATTGAATGAGCCTGTCGGCAACGTCTTGGATCGAAAACGGAGTGGCCATCATGACAACAGAAATCGAACAACTCGAGGCACCGGAGAACAAAAAAGGGCTTCGTGGTATCCATATCCTGTGGATCGTGTTGGCAACCATCCTGGTAACCGCCGCCGTCACCTACTGGGTGGTGCGCACCTACATCTACGCCAAGGATTTTACCCCGGTGCAACTCTCACAGACCGAGCAACAGGTGCTGAATGAAAAGCTGGAGAGCCTGGGTTACCAACCCGCACCAGCCATCGCCCCGAATAGGCAACCCGCTGAAAAGGAGACCGATGAGGCCTGGCTGAGAGCGGAGCGGTACAGTGAGAAAAATGCCCGACGGGAAGTCTTCTTCACCGAGCGGGAGCTCAACGGCATGGTGGCCAACAATCCGGAGATGGCAAAGAAACTCGCCATCGATCTCAGCGACGACCTGGTCAGCGCCAGAATCCTGGTGCCAGTGGATCCGGATTTTCCGATCCTTGGTGGAAAGACCCTGCGGGTATCAACTGGAATGGAGCTGGCATTCCGGGATGCCAGACCGGTAGTGATCCTGAAGGGTGTCAGCATTATGGGCGTACCCATCCCCAACGCCTGGCTGGGCGGCCTGAAGAACATCGATCTGGTCAGTGAGTTCGGCGATCAGCAGGGTTTCTGGGCCGGTTTTGCAGAAGGTGTCGAGCATATTCGTGTGGTAGAGGGTGAACTGAAGATCAAGCTCAAGGAGTAGAGCGGCAATTCCAACCAGCTATGGCGTCACGTCAGTCAGGTTAGATGAGCGTTAGGGAGGCTGGCCGACTGCAATGGAAAACTGCTACGAACATAGTAAGAGCCAGGTTGAAAACCACGCTTTCGGATTTAAGGGACTAGACAAGATAATTTAACAGGATTAAGTTTAAGTCATCGATGCTTAGGATTTAAGCTTAAGTTACAGGGAGGTATTTATCAGTAATGGAACCCCTCCTCAAACTTCAAGCAATTACCTGTAATGAGAAACGACACCCTTTTTGTGGTGGATCGTTATTTCTATTTGAACGGATTTTTATTTAGTGGAAATTACAATTGATAACCATTCTGCTTGCAAAATATCGCAATATCAGTGGCAGTAAGATAATCAGCTGCTAGAGCAAAAAATGGAAAGAAGCCTGCTACCTGTAGCCCTACTTGTATTAGCCCTATCAGAAGTAGCAACAACAGGGCTTTTATATGATTGGTTGGGTATTGTGGATCTAGTTGTTCTCTATTTTATTACTACCTGTCTAGGTGCGGCGATATTACTTACTCAATCAGGCTTCATGAAAAGAATAGCTAAAGAAGCAAAGAAACGTGCCAAGGGGGATGATCTTCATGATGAACTGCAAAAACAACTAGACGGCGGCGAGGCAACAGAAGGTGCCAAAGAGTGGGGTGTACTTACAGCTCAGGGTGTTTTTCATACGGCTGCATGGGCGCTTATTCTAATTCCAGGCCTTATTACAGATGCCCTTAGTTACGTATTAATTGGGATGTGGTTCGCGAGAAAAGACCGTGTATCTAAAATGCTCTAACAAAGTAATTTAACTCGGACGGCAAAAAGTACCGTTCGTTCCTCACTATGCTTTTTGCCTCCGGTGAATTGCAGCGTTATGTGTATCTCAAACTCTGACTAGTCCAAGATGCTCAACGAAAGGTTTAAAATCTTTATCTGAAAAAAGGAGAGGGAGTTTCTGGTCAATGCAAAATGTTGCGATGATGACATCGGCTGTCTTACGAACCGTAAGCCCTTTTTTTCGAAGGGCTCTAAAATTTTCTGCGCTTCGAATCGCCATTGCTTTGCCAAGCATATCTAAAACCGTTACGTCCCCAAATAGCTTGCGGGCGGCATTATAGTCTTTATCGTGCCTAAATCCCTGCAATACATCAGTCAATATCAAATCACCGATAGCAACCGGTTTAATCCCGAGGATTTCATCGAGCTTATCAGTTTGAGCATTTTCAAGACCAGAGAAATAATCAATCCATACGCTGGAGTCCACTACGATCATGAGTTAGATCTCATGTCATCTAGGTCACCAACCCATTTCAACTTGCCACGAAAATTTCGTATATTTTCTTGTTTTTTTAACCTAATCAGCGTCTTAAGCCCAAGCTCCACGGCATCCTTCTTGGTTCTTAGGCCAGTTGCCTTCAAGACGTCGTCCATTAGCTTATCGTCTATATCGATGTTGGTTCGCATGTTTTCCCTCACTATGTGTAATTACAAAATGTGTATAAATTATCTAGATTATACACATAACGATCAACTGCACATGAACAATCTGTTCCGCTACACAACGCGAAATCCAGGTGAGTTGGGGCGTTAGCGATAGTATGACAAATATCTTACTTATATCTCTGACTGCAACTGTGATTTTGGCGGCTTTGTCTTCTTGGAGACACTCTTTTGTGGGTTATTTAGGAATATTGGCTTCTACATTTGTATTTCTAGGTGCATTCTTTTTTGAATCTATTTTAGAGGCATTGCATGATTCAGATTTAGTTCAATTAATCATGGAATTGGGACTGTTATTTATAGCATATGGTTTTTTCTGGTTTTTCTTTACTGTGAAATATATAACTGAGAGTTCGCTATTCGATCTTACATATTAAAGCATGCCTATGTTCAAAGAATTTGTTGACAGGAAGGGGTATAGGACAGCCTTTGAGTCGTTCACAATTACTGCGGGGTATGTTTTGTTTTTATCAGCAATGTTGTTTTATGCATTTTATATATATAGGGGCTAACCAGGCCTTTTAGTGAACACAATCACTACCACACCTGTACCAATGAAGGCTACGTCAGCTAAAAAAGGACTTACAGAATGAAAAACGTAATATTTATACTCTTCCTAATATGGTCTGGTCATGCATTCTGCTTGGATTTGGAACCAGCTAAATCCGTTCTGGGCGTGCCTTGGAATAGTTCAGAAGCGGAGGCGATGAAAATATTGGGGTCGCCTAACGGTTACTTCCATGCAACAAAGCACAAAAAGCTAGTCTTCTACGGTAAATCTGTTGTGCTACTCTTTAAGCGCGGAAAGTTAAAGGGTTTCAGGTATTACGAGGCTTGTTGCAGAGCACTGTATCAAATGTCTGTTTCAATCAATTCTAAGTACTCTAAAGAACCAATATCGCTTGACGGTGTAAAGCTATCAGGTAGCTCTTTCCATAATTTAAATAGATCTCTTTCTTACGAGCTTGGGCTCCCTGACTATCGTGCAGAAATAGCAACCGATGAAGTTACGATAAGACTAGGATTTACAGGCAGTGGCTACCCAGGCAAAGCTGAAGAATTCCACTTTAGCAGCATCGAAGTAGACTATGACTTATAAGCCGAACAAGAAAGTTATGCTGCTCACTATTAAGCTTGTGCCACTTTGATTGATACTTCGGTAATTCAGGTAGGCTATCAATGGGCATAGGAATGCTCTATTACAATATGCGGAACAAAAAGCCCAGTGCTAAGTGCAAGCGCTGTGGTTTACGTTACACGATTGATTATGCAGAGTGTCCGCACTGCACAGGTCTTTCTGAACAGGAATTGGTTGAATTGAAAAGAGTCATTAGAGCAGGGAGAATTGCCAGCAGGCAACTCGGTAAGAAGTTGCTTTTGGCAGCGGTTGCACTCATCGTGGCTTTACTCTTTGTCACCATATAAATCCATAAGTATCTTCAAATTTGCTTGTGTTAAGTTATTCTTGGTTTATCTGCCTTACCTACACACCAGCCTAACGGACCACTCACTTATTTAGTTTTGTACCAAATGTTACTGTTTATAAAAAGTGCATGGACCGGTAAGGAAAAACTCTCTCTGGTTTTTTGGGGCTACTACATCTCTGGGCAGCTTGGTCTTGCACTCTTGATTGGTGCTTTTTTGGTATTTATACCCAGTGAAACAGCACAGATTATTGCAGCTGTATTACTCTTTTTGCCCTATGTAATCTGGGCAAGCTGGTCAGTCTGGGCGTGTGCCTACAATGTAGAGCAGAAATACTGGGGTCATGCCGCCAGGGTTGTTGTGGTGATTTCGGTGATGAGTGCGATTCGCAATTTGATCGTGATATTGGAGTGATTTTAGGTACTTAACAGTCAGTAATGAACCGTTTTCCGGGCAATTATTGTAATCACCATTCTATTGATTTTTCCTTGTAAGTGTTTGCTTTTTAGCCGATAAAAGGGTAATTTTGCAGTTCCGCATAGTCTTAATAATATCTCGAATCCTGCTTTTCGATGTTTCCTCAATCGTTACACCGAAATCTAATTTCAAAGAGTTCATCAAGATTTGTGGTGATTCTACCTCCTAAGGGGTAATCTTTTTTTTATTATTGAGGTATTCATACCATGTCAGAAAGACAAACTGGAACCGTCAAATGGTTCGACAGCGGCAAAGGTTACGGCTTTATTGAGCGTCCAAACGGTAAAGATCTCTTCGTTCATTTCCGTTCAATCGAAGGGGAGGGGCACCGTTCTCTGGTCGATGGACAGAAAGTCGAGTTTACTGAAGTGGCTGGTCAGAAAGGTCCTCAGGCAGACAAGGTTGTCCCGCTCTAAACGACTCGGTGTTGTACCCGGGCTCAAGGAGTGAGCCCGGTCAGTCAGCCTGTTACCTGATAAGGTATTCGGAAAAGACTGTTTTCCTTCTCCGTTTCCGCTCTTCTGCACGTGACAATCAGAGCGCGTCCTATAAACCTGTTCTAAGGCAAAGGCTCTCTTTGTGTCTCTCGATTCGAATTTCTAACAGATTCAGAATGGTTTGACGGGTTGTTTATAAACTTGGTTAAATTCTAATCTGAACAGAGTGAAATTAAACGCCTGCCATGACACCTTCACAATTGACCGAATATCGATCAATCAGTGCCAATAAAATTTATCCAGGCTGTAAGTGAGTCGAAAATGGCCGGTTTTACTTAACCCGCATCCCCGGCTCTGCACCTTCATCCGGATTGAGGATGAACAGATCCTTACCCCCAGGCCCGGCGGCCAGCACCATACCCTCGGATAGCCCGAAACGCATCTTACGTGGCGCCAGATTGGCGACCATCACGGTAAGCTTGCCTTCCAGATCCTCCGGCGCATAGGCGGATTTGATGCCGGCGAAGACGTTGCGGCTCTCGCCACCCAAGTCGAGGGTGAGTTGCAGCAGTTTGTCGGCGCCATCCACATGCTCCGCCCTGGCGATCCTGGCGATCCGCAGATCGAGCTTGGCGAAATCGTCGAACTGGATGGTGTCAGCGATTGGATCCTTGGCCAGGGGCGAGTCGGCGGCCGGCTTTGCCGGCGCGGTCTGCTGCTGAGCCGCCAGATCCTCTTTGGAATGTTCCAACATGGCCTCGATATGTTTCGGGTCGACCCGGGTCATCAGCGGCTTGAACTTGCTGATGGTGTGGCCACTCAGCGGGGTGGCCAGCTGCTCCCAGGTGAGGCGTTCGATCTGCAGGAAGGACTCGGCCATCTCTGCGGTGCTCGGGAGGATCGGTCGCAGGTAGCCGATCAGCAGACGGAACAGGTTGAGACCGTCGCTGCAGATCGCCTGCAGCTCGGCTTCTTTGCCTTCCTCCTTGGCAACCACCCAGGGCTTCTGTTCATCGATGTACTGATTGGCGCGATCCGCCAGGGCCATGATCTCACGCACGGCGCGGCTGAACTCCCGCTTCTCATAGTGTTGGGCAATGGTCTCGCCGGCGGCAACGAACTCATCGAACAGGGCCTGCTCGCTTACATGCTCGGCCAGCTTGCCTTCGAAGCGTTTGCTGATGAATCCGGCGCAGCGACTGGCGATGTTGACCACCTTGCCCACCAGGTCGCTGTTGACCCGCTGGGCGAAGTCTTCCAGGTTGAGGTCGATGTCGTCGACCCCGGAGCCCAGCTTGGCGGCGAAGTAGTAGCGCAGGTATTCCGGATTGAGATGGTCCAGGTAGGTGCGCGCCTTGATGAAGGTGCCACGGGATTTGGACATCTTCGCGCCGTCCACAGTGAGAAAGCCGTGAGCGTAGACCGCATTGGGTGTACGGAAGCCCGCACCGTGGAGCATCGCCGGCCAGAACAGGGTGTGGAAATAGATGATGTCCTTTCCGATGAAGTGGTAGAGCTCGGTGTCGCTGCCTTCCGCCCAGTAGCTGTCGAAGTCGAGGCCTTCGGTCTTGTCGCAGAGGTTGCGGAAGCTGGCCATGTAGCCGATCGGCGCGTCGAGCCAGACATAGAAATATTTACCCGGGTGGTCGGGGATCTCGAAGCCGAAGTAGGGGGCGTCTCGGGAGATATCCCACTCCTGCAGGCCTGCCTCGAACCATTCCCCCAGTTTGTTGGAGACTTCACTCTGTACATGGCCGCCACCCGTCCACTCTTTGAGCATGCTCTCGAAGTCGGCCAGTTTGAAGAAATAGTGGTCCGACTCCCGCTGCTCCGGTACAGCACCGGATACCGCAGAGACCGGATTCTTCAACTCCGCCGGGGAGTAGCTGGCGCCGCAGACTTCACAGTTGTCACCATACTGATCCTCTGAGCCGCATTTGGGGCAGGTGCCCTTGATGAAGCGATCGGGCAGGAACATATGCTCCACCGGGTCGTAGGCCTGGGTGATGGTGCGCTTGGCGATATGACCCCCATCCCGGTTGCGTTCGTAGATGGTGTTGGCGCAGGCCTGATTCTCCGGCGAGTGGGTGGAGTGGTAGTTGTCGAAACCGATGCGGAACTCGGCGAAGTCCGCAGTATGCTCCTCGGCCACCCGTTCGATCAGGGTTTCGGGTTCGATCCCCTCCTGGCGGGCTCTGAGCATGATCGGGGTGCCATGGGCATCATCGGCACAGACGTAGTAGCACTCGTGTCCCCGCATCTTCTGAAAACGCACCCAGATGTCGGTCTGTATGTATTCCACCAGATGACCAATGTGGATCGGCCCGTTGGCATAGGGCAGGGCGCTGGTGACGAGGATCTTTCGCGGTGTGTTGTTCATGTCGAGTCTGGTTTTCAGGTTGCAGCAGGGCGTTTGCCCGGAAAAACCGGGATTATCACATATCGGTTCGGAAATAGGTAAGTCACCGGTTGGTTTCATCGCTAAACCGGTTTCACAGGATGGTCATCTTGGTGCAATCTAATCCTAATCCTGATGAAAACCACCTGTCATGCGGCTCTTCTAAGCTCTGCCTGTTTTATTTGCAGGAGCCCGCATGTGCTGAATGTTGAACAGGTCTTGACCAATCGTTTTCCGGGATTTTTCGAAAAGCAGCCCTCTCTGCTGACCAAACCCATGTTGAAGGCTCTGCGTCTGCTGTTTCGCGAGCGGGAGATCAACCGGTTTCTGGAAGAGCACCATGCGCTGCGAGGCCTCGAGCTGATCGAAAAGGTCCTTGAGTACTTCGATTTGGACTATCTGGTGTCGAACAAGGATCTGGAGAACATCCCCTCCAGCGGTCGGGTCATCGTGGTGGCCAACCACCCCCTGGGGGCGCTGGACGCCCTCAGCCTGATCCTGATGATCAGCCGGGTGCGCCGGGATATCCGGGTGGTGGCCAACGATCTGCTCGCCTCCATCGAACCGCTGAAGGATCTGCTGCTGCCGGTGGACAACCTGGGTGGCGGTTCGAGTCGCCGGGGAGTCAAACAGATCCATGCCGCCCTGCAACGGGAGGAGCTGGTGATCATCTTCCCGGCCGGTGAGGTCTCCCGGTTACGCCCCAACGGGGTCCGGGATGTGCGCTGGAAGAGCGGCTTCATGCAGTTTGCCCGGCGTACCGGCTCACCGCTGCTGCCGATCTACATCGATGCCCGTAATTCGCCCCTGTTCTATGGCGTCTCCATGCTCTACAAGCCGATCGCCGCTCTGTTGCTGGTGCAGGAGATGTTCATGCAGCGCTCCAACACCATCGCCTTCCGGGTAGGCGAACTGATCCCTTTTACCCATCTGAATGTGGAGGGGATCAGGCTGAAGGCCCGGGTGAAGATGGTGCGCAAGCATCTCTATCGGATCTCCCAGCGCAAACCGGGTGTGTTCACCACTGAGAAGAGTATTGCCCATCCGGAATCCCGCCAGGCGCTGAAGAAGGAGCTGAGCAAGGGTGAGATCCTCGGCCAGACCCGAGATGGCAAACAGATACTGCTGATGGATTGGCAGCCGGGCAGCGTCTTGATGCGGGAGATTGGGCGGCTAAGGGAGTTGAGCTTTCGCAAGGTGGGAGAGGGTACCGGCAAGCGACGGGATACGGACAACTACGATCTGCACTACCGCCATCTGGTACTGTGGGATGAGTCTGAGCTGGAAGTGGTCGGCTCCTATCGTATCGGTGAAGTGGGCTCGATCCTGGTCAATCAGGGTAGTGAAGGTCTCTACACCAACTCGTTGTTCAAGTTTGACGATCACTTCGATCGCTACGCCCGTCAGTCGATCGAACTGGGACGCAGCTTCGTGCAACCCCGCTACTGGGGCAGCCGGGCCCTGGATTACCTGTGGCAGGGGGTAGGGGCCTATCTGAAGCACCACCCTGAAATCAAATATATGTATGGGCCGGTGAGCATCAGCGCCCACTACCCGAAACCGGCCAGGGATCTGATGGTGGACTTTTTTCAGCGTTACTACGCAAGCAATGAGTATCTGGGGCAGGCCAGGGTGCCTTATCAGATCAGCCAGTCGACCAGGGATGAGTTTGGTCAGGTGTTCAGTGGTGATGACGATGAGGCCGATCGGCAGGAGCTGAAGAACCAGCTGGCGCTGTTCGACCTGACCATTCCCACTCTGTTCAAGCAGTACACCGATCTGTGTGAACCCGGCGGTGTGCGGTTTCTCGATTTTGGCGTGGATCCGGAGTTCGCCGGATGTACGGATGGCATGATCCTGGTTGAGATCTCCAAGGTCAAAGCAAGCAAACGCAAGCGCTACATGGGGAGCTAGTCGCTCATACGAGCAGGTTGGGATAGTTGATGAGGGAGAGGGTAAACAGGGGTTGGCTCTCCTTAGCCAGGGTGATCCGCAACCCCCTGTTTGTACAACCCCTCATCCATCTGCTGTAGCTGGGTGGGGGGATCTGAATTTACCTTAAACGCACCGGAACCACTTCGGTATCACAATCCGCACCGTTACAGGCCTCGATGATGATGTAGAGGTCTTCGGGAAGGCTGTCGATCAACTCGTCCACGTCATATTCGTAGTTATCGTCGTCTTCACAGACCATCTCCAGATTGTTGTCGAACCAGCACTCCTCATCGTTGCGGTCATCATGATCGCAGCGACCGTACTCGCCACACCAGACGTAGTAGAAACGAATGTCGTTGTCTTCGTCCAGGTTGCTGTTTACGCTGAGCCAGAAATAGGCGTTGTAGCCGCTGGCGTTGTCATCGTCGACTTCCCAGACCAACTCGAACTCACCGTTGTTGATCGCCGAGTCGATGGTTACCCGGCCATCTTCCAGTTCAGATGAAGAGCCGTTGATTCTGAACTCTTCGACCTCCACATCATCACCGCCTCCGTTACAGCCGGCAATGAGGAGTGAGAATGTGGCCATGACGGCAAGAATAAGATTTTTGAGCATAATATGTCCCTCCTTCCATGGTTAGCAATGACAAAAATAGTGTTATAGCAAACTATCCCATTCAGTGATTATGGGCGTCAAGGCGCATATTGTATCGATTTGTAGCAGTAGTCCTTAAAATCACTTTCGAATTCGGCGACTTAAATTGCATGGTTTGCACAACGACCCCACGCCTGATGGTGCCGTTGCGCGGCCAGTGACTGACCGGTTCAACCCAGCTTGCCCGTTACAGCATAAACAGCAGAATCAAAGCACCCAGGATGAAACGGTAGATGACGAACGGGGTCATACCGATGTTTTCGATGAAGCGCAGAAAGTAGTGGATACAGAGGTAGGCGGTAATGAAGGCCAGGCCTGCGCCGAGGCTGATCGAGAGCCAGTCCACCTCCGCTTCGCTTTGCAGCAGATCGAGTCCCAGCAGTCCGCCGGACATCAGGATGGTGGGGATGGAGATCAGAAAAGAGAAACGGGATGCCGCTTCACGGGTCAGGCCGAGGAACAGCCCGGCGGTCATGGTGGAACCGGAGCGGGAGGTGCCCGGAATGATCGCCATCGCCTGGAACAGGCCGATCACCACGGCATCGCTCCAGCGCAGGGAGTATTCATCCCGATGGCGTTTGCCGAACTGGTCTGCCAGCAGCAGTAGCACGCCAAAACCGATGGTGGTGATGGCGATGACCAGTGGCGAGCGCAGATCGGTCTCCACCAGGGATTTCATCAGCAATCCGAACAGGCCAACCGGAATGGTGGCGATGACGATCATCCAGCCAAGCCGGGACTCCTTGGAGCGGGCAGACGGGTTGACCCAGGAGAGAAAAAAATCCCGGGTTATGGAGATCACCTGGTGACGGAAATAGCCGATTACCGCCGCCAGGGTTCCCACATGCACGGCCACGTCGAAGGCCAGCCCCTGATCGGTATAGCCGGCCACCTTGGGCGCCAGGATCAGATGAGCCGAACTGGAAATCGGCAGAAATTCGGTCAGTCCCTGAACCGCGGCCAGGATGATGATTTGTAGGAGTTCCATGTCGATCTTTCCTGCTAGTCGACGCCTAACGGTTGGGGGCGGTCAACACGAATCCAGTCAGTCCTGATTGGACCATGGGTCGTTAAGCTGTTTCCGCTCCCAGGCCAGTGCAGAGCTGGCGATTACGGAGAGATCGTCATATTTGGGCGACCAGCCCAGTACCTCACGCACCTTCTCGGCACCGGCAACAAGCTCCGGCGGATCACCGGCACGGCGCTCTGCCTCGATGATGTTGAGCGGTGAACCGTTGGCCGCCTCCACCGATTTCAGCAGTTCGCGGACCGAGAAGCCGTGACCGTATCCGCAGTTGAGAATGGCGGAATCACCACCATTGCGCAGATAGTCCAGGGCCTTGACGTGGGCGGTGGCCAGGTCTTCCACATGGATGTAGTCGCGTACACCGGTGCCGTCCGCTGTGGGGTAGTCGGTACCGAAGATATAGACCGCATCCCGTTTGCCCACCGCAGCCTCGCAGGCGACCTTGGTCAGCAGGGTGGCCTTCGGGGTCGACTGGCCGATTCGGCCCTCCAGATCGCAACCGGCCACATTGAAATAGCGCAGGGCGATATAGTTCATGTCGCTGGCCTGTGACAGATCGTGCAGCATCATCTCCGACATCAGCTTGGAGGTACCATAAGGATTGATCGGGCTGGTGGGGGTGTCCTCATAGGCAACCTCTTTCTCGGGAATACCGTAGACCGCCGCGGTGGAGGAGAAGACAAAGTTCTTCACCCCCGCTTCGGCGCAGCACTGCAGCAGACTGCGGGTATTGCAGGTGTTGTTGGCGTAGTACTTGAGGGGGTTCTCCACCGACTCCGGGACGATGGTGTGGGCGGCAAAGTGCATCACCGTATCGATCTCATGCTCCTCCAGGATGCGGCTGACCAGCTCCCGGTCGCCGGTATCACCCACCACCAGATCACCATACAGGACCGCCTGGCGGAAACCGGTGCAGAGGTTGTCCAGGGTTACCAGCCTTTCGCCCGCTTCGCCAAGCTGACGTGCGGTATGACTGCCAATGTAGCCGGCGCCGCCGGTCACCAGAATCCCTTTTTTCGACATCAATAATTCCCCATGTTCAAGTGGTATTCCGCCAGTCACAAATCAGATGAGATCAATAACCTAAAAAGCCGTTGAGACTTAATTCAGGGTGGGCAGAGTTTTGTTGGGGTACATGATAACGATGGATGAAGCGTGAGTCATGCCCAGTTTCAGGGATGGGTGATCTGTTTAGGATGCATCAGTCCGGTTACAGCCTCATAATGGTCGACTCAAGCAGAGTCTTGAAACCTGGGTGGATCCACTCGTTATTGGCCTCTTGTCGGAAAGTCCCTGTTTCGCCCTCCTGGGCGAGGCACTTTTCTTTTCTCGCCAAACACTGCTGTCCGGAAAAATCAGTGAGTCTGTGTTCATATGATGATTATGGCGACGCTTCGCCTTATTACTAATCTGACCATCAGAATTAAACCGGATGGTGGCTCAGTACGCACCGAGGCGTCTCATTGTGCTTAATCTAAAGCGGTTTTGGTGGGGCATGGCCCCACCCTACTATTGATTTCCGGGTGTTGGGTGGGGCCATGCCCCACCAAATAGGGTTTGAGTAGGCGCCTTATAGTGATATGCACTAAGAGCATTTTGCGGCCATTGGCGGTGATTGGCTTCCATTCGCGGCTTATTTTATTCTCATCTTTACACGTTAGGGCCGAACAACAGCATTGGGACAAGCTCTGTTACTGGAGTCTGAACAGCCTCTGGGTATTAAGCCGGGTTTGTGCGGCGATCTCTTGGGCAGGCTGACTGCGCAGTTGGCTGAACAGTTCAAGAATCAGTGGCAGATAGGCGGGCTCGTTGCGTTCGCCTCGGTGCTGTGTGTCGGGTTGATCCGGTGAGTCGGTCTCGATCAGCAGGGACTCCAGAGGCAAGGATTTCACCAGATGCCTCAGACGTTTTGCCCGCTCATAGGTTACCGGTCCACCGAAGCTGAGGTAGAACCCCATCTCGATCAGTCGATGGGCCTGTTGCTCACTACCCGAGTAGCTGTGCAGCATGCCGCGCAGGCCCGGGAAGCGTCGCAGGGTATTGATCACCTCCTCCACCGAACGACGGGCGTGGATGATCACCGGCAGGTCGAACTTGCCGGCCAGTTCCAGCTGGGCTTCGAACAGCCTTTGCTGGCGCTCGGGCTGGGGATCCTCAATGTAGAAATCGAGTCCGCACTCGCCTACCGCCACCGGCTGTTCAGCGGCCAGCCACTCACTCAGCTGATCGATATGATCATCCTGATGATCGGTCAGAAACATCGGATGCAGACCGTAGCTGGGATGGAGTCCCGGGTGGTCCAGGCAGAGTTGTTTGATTCGCGGCCACCAGGCCGCTTTGACGGCCGGGATGATCTGTTGTGTTACCCCGGCCTGCTCGGCGCGGCTCAGGGCTTGCTGCCGGTCGACGTCGAAACTGGCGTCGTCGAAGTGGCTGTGGGCGTCGATCAGCTGCGGGTGAAGACCCATTGATCGTCCTTCGAGAGCTTTTTGTTGAAGCGGTAACCATCCACATCGAAACCCTTGATATCCTCCGGATCGCTGAGTTGATTGTCGATGATGTAACGGCTCATCAAGCCCCGGGCCTTTTTCGCGAATACACCGATCATGCGGTAGCTGCCGTTCTTTCGTTCCTTGAACTGGGGGGTGATGATGCGGCCGTTCACCAGTTTGGGTTTGATCGATTTGAAATATTCGTTGGAGGCCAGGTTGACCAGGATGTCGTCCCCCTGAGCCTTCAGGTCCTTGTTGATCGACTGGGTGATCTGCTCGCCCCAGAAAGCGTACAGATCCTTGCCCTCCTCATTGGGCAGCCTGGTGCCCATCTCCAACCGGTAGGGCTGCATCAGATCGAGGGGTTTGAGTACCCCGTAGAGGCCTGAGAGTATGCGCAGGTGGCGTTGCGCGAATTCGAAGCCCTGTTCGTCCAGGGTCTCGGCATCGAGCCCGGTGTAGACATCCCCCTTCATCGCCAGTGCCGCTTGCTTGGCATTCTTCATATTGAAGGGGGTTTTCCAGTCGTGATAACGATCGAAGTTGAGCTCCGAGAGCTTGATGCTCAGATTCATCAGCTCCGCCAGATCCAGGGCCGAGTAGTTGCGCAGGTTGTCGATCAACACTTTTGACTGCTTGAGAAATCGGGGCTTGGTATGGGTTTTGGTGACCGATGGTGTCTCGTAATCAAGGGTTTTGGCGGGTGAAATAGCAATCAACATCTCTGAATCTCTTTAAGCTGCACGGGTTCCAGTCGGCTGGTGTGGATAACGGCTCAATCATCGCCATACCCTGAGGGAATTACAACCGTTTCTGAGCAGGTTTATTCCTTAATCTTGCCTGCCGCCCATGATAGGCTTCGATCTCTTTCCAGCCGAATGGCTCATACTATGACCCAGAAAAACCAGGATCTGCTCGGGCGACTGCTGCAACTGGCGCAGGATCTGTATGCGGAAACCGCTGAACTCTCGGAAACCGAGAGTGAGCTGCAGCTCTGGTACAACCGGGGTTACGCGGATGGCATGATCCGTCAGATCAGCGATCTGGGTTACGCCAGGCAGGTGACTGAGGCCTTGGGTCCGGTGGGAGAGACAATCAGCGAGGAGCAGCGCTTCCTGCCCTGGGGCAAGGCCTATCGGCACGGCTTCGAGGTGGGTGAGCGCGAGACTATTGAGGTTCTGGGGGAGAAAAACGGGTGAAGATCGTCTCATTTAATACCAACGGCATACGTGCCAGAGAGCACCAACTGACGCAACTCAAGGCCAACTACGATCCGGATGTGATCGGGATTCAGGAGTCCAAGGTACAGGATGCGGATTTCCCGCATGGGATGATCGATGCTCTCGACTACCAGGCGGCCTATCACGGTCAGAAGACCCACTATGGGGTGGCGCTGCTCTCCAAGTTGGCTCCCATGGAGGTTAGCAAGGGATTCCCCGGTGATGAAGAGGATGCGCAGCGGCGTATGATCATCGGCCGCTATCAGTCTCCCAAGGGACAGGAATTCACCCTGCTCAACGGCTATTTTCCCCAGGGTGAGAGCCGTGACCATGAGGTGAAATTTCCGGCCAAGCGGAAGTTTTACGCCGATCTGCTCGACTACCTGAACAACCAGCACGATCCATCCGAGCCACTGATGGTGATCGGCGACATGAACGTGGCGCCGCTGGATCTGGATATCGGCATCGGGCCCGACAATGCCAAACGCTGGCTGAAGACCGGCAAGTGCAGCTTTCTGCCGGAAGAGCGGGAATGGTTGCAGGCGCTTCTCGATTGGGGGCTGGTGGACAGCTATCGCCAACTCAAACCGCAAGTGGATGACCGCTTCAGCTGGTTCGATTACCGCAGTCGGGGATTCGACCGGGAGCCCAGGCGCGGCTTGCGTATCGACCTGATGCTGGTGACCCAACCTCTGATGGCGTGTTGTACCGACGTGGGAATCGCCTACGACATCCGCGGGATGGAGAAACCCTCTGATCACTGTCCGGTGTGGGCCGAGTTCGACTTCTAGTGCTGACTGTCACGCTGCGATTCTATGAGGAGCTGAACGATTTCTTACCCGGCCCTCTGCGCAAGCGTGACATCAAACGGGAGATCCAGTCCGGGGAGAGTTTGAAGCATCTGATCGAAGCCTTGGGGGTGCCCCATACGGAGGTCGAGGTGGTGCTAGTGAATGGGATCTCGGTGGACCTTGATCAACAACTTCAGGGCGGGGAGAGGATCAGTGTCTATCCCATGTTTGAGTCCCTGGATGTCACCCCTTTACTACGTCTGCGGGAGCAGCCGTTAAGAACGCCCAAGTTTGTCACCGATGCCCACCTGGGGAAACTGGCCCGCTATCTGAGGCTGTTGGGCTTCGATACCCTATTCTTCAATGACATCGGCGACCAGAGACTGGTGGAGACTTCAGTCTCTGAGAGACGGATCCTGCTGACCCGGGACCGAGCGCTGCTGATGCGCCGAACGATCACTCATGGCTGCTATGTGCATGCCATCGAGCCCTGGCTGCAGTTGACCGAAGTGGTGGCGCGTTTGGATCTTGTGGATCAGGTTCGGCCTTTCAGTCGCTGCATGGTCTGTAATGGCGCCATCGTCGCCGCACAGAAAGACCTCATCGTGCAACAGCTGCCAGGTCAGGTTATTCGCCAACATGATCAATTCTGGCGTTGTCAGGACTGCCAGAAAATCTATTGGCAGGGCAGTCACTACAGTAAACTGCTGAAAACGATTGCCGGGCTGGTTGTCGGTAACCGTCAGGCTGGCGATGTGTAGTCGTAACAGTCTTGCTGATCCCAGGCACTCGGCAGTGTGACTGCTGTCAAAATTGATATCTCCGAGCGTATATTACTGCAGCAATAATCTGCACTCTCCACGCTTCTACGGCTATTATGTTTGTGGATGCTGGATCTTTAGGGAGTAACAATCATGAACTTCGTGGCCAAGAGTTGGATCCCTTTACTTGTACTCTCATTCACTCTGCTGGCCTGTGGTGGGGATGACGCTAACACCGATAACGATGGCGGAGATACCGCCAGCGCCTCCCTGAACTACAGCGGTGAGACCAAACAGGCTTCGATGACCAGTGAAAATGTCAATCAGCTGGCGACTGCGGCTGCTTCCGGCTCGAAACAGGCGGTCAGCACCGACAGTGTTCCGGTGGTGAGCCAGCGCCCTGATTCACCGCTCAGCCAGGATCAGATCAATCAAGCCATGGCCCGGTTGGTGGGGGAGCTCCTGAGCCGCGGACCTCAGCTGGCGGGGCGGGGTGAAACGGCGGCCAGAACCGAAGATCTTTCCAGTTCAATCTGCAACAGCGGCTCGGTGGAGGTCGATTTCCCGGACTTCAGCCTGGAAGGGGAGTGGCGTATTGTTTTTACTCAATGCAGCCGTGATACCACTTACGACAACGGTAGCTACTCAACCGTATTTCACGGCACGGTGGAAGGGACTTACACCAAGGTCGGTATCGGCTATCGACTCACCCTCAACTACATAAACTTCAGTGTCTCCATCAACAACCCGGGGGGCAGTTACAGCGACACCTTCAACATGCAGATGACCTGTACCGCCGCCAATCAGGACGGTTCGGATGTTAGCTGCGAATACTACTCGGACTACCAGGGCTACGATAACCGGACCTATCGGGTGACTGAAGTCAGCGTCTCTGGCAGCGGATCGTCCGGGTACCTGGTATCGGTGCGGGTCTACGATCCCGAACATGGTTATATCCATGTGACCACTGTAGTGCCCCTGACCTTCGATTGTGAAACAGGACGTCCCAGTGCCGGTCGTATCCAGATCGAGGCCGCAATTGGGGTCACTGCCGTAATCGAATTCATCAGTTGCACTCAGTATGTCGTGACTTTCAATGGGCTGGCTGAGACGTATCGTTGGCCTTAGGGATATGAATGGCACAGGGATAAACTTTTAATTTGTTGAGATAACTGCTTTTCCATTGACTTCGATCTTAATGGCAATGAAAGGCTGGTTACAGTTGATATCTCAGCTGATTTGGATTTGAGAGATGGAAAAGCCTGGTGCATCAAATTATGCGGATCAGCAAAGCACACACCATCAACCTGTCAAATCGGCAGAGAGAGTAGCTCCCCTCTCCCCTTGCGGGAGAGGGGTCGGGGGAGAGGGGGAGTATCCAACAACCCCCGCATCTGAATACACACTCCGAAAACCAAGAACTGTTGGATGAGCGTGGCTTACACTTCAAGACTCAAATGCTTGAAGCTCACCCTCTCCCCAACCCCTCTCCCCTCAAGGGAGAGGGGCTATCTCGGTAGCTGTGAATTCGTGTTCATTGATGGACTGCAGTTCTTAAAAACCAGTTCTAGACAACAGATCCAACCAGGGCACTGCCATCGTCAGTTAGGGCGGTGAGTTTCACCGGTACGATCCGGTTGACCAGTTTGCTGTCGGTCGCTGAGTCGATCTCCACGCGCAGGTAGTTTGGGGTGTATCCAGCGAAACCCCGTTCCACTGAACCCTCTACCAGGATCGGCAGGGTCTTGCCCAGATAATCCTCCAGGGTTTGGCGTTTCATCCTTTCACCAAGCAGATGCAGGGCTTCGCTGCGCTGGCGTTTGAGTTCGCGACTGACCGGGTCGGGCAGACTGGCGGCCTTGGTTCCCTGGCGGGGGGAGTAGGCGAATATGTGGAGATGGCCGAAGCCGATCTCTTCGGCAAACCCCAGGGTTTGTTGCCACTCCGCTTCGCTCTCTCCGGGGAAACCGACAATGATGTCTGTGGTGACATTGAAATCTTCGACGCTTTCCCTGGCCTGGGTGATCAGTGAACGGTACTCATCACTGCGGCAGCGTCTCGCCATACGTCTCAAGACAGTGTCGGCGCCACTCTGCAGGGGCAGATGCAGGTGGGGCATCAGACGGGGGTTTTTAAACAGGTCCCAGAATCCCGCCTGCAGATCCCAGGGTTCGATGGAACCGATGCGCAGGCGGGGGATTTCGGTATCGGCCAGTATTGCTTCAATCAACTGGACCAGATTGGTGTCGATGTCTGCGCCATAGCCGCCGATGTGAACCCCGGTTACCACAACCTCCTGGATACCTTCACCATGCAGGCGATTGATCTCATCGACGATATCGTCGATCGGACGGCTGCGTTCTTCGCCTCTGGCCAGGGTCACGATGCAGAAGGTGCAGCGGTAGCGACAGCCATCCTGTACCTTGATGAAGGCACGTTGGCGTCCCCGCGCCAGGATGCCGCCGACTTCCGCCTCCATGGCGGCTTCCGGCATCAGCTTCAGGTCGAGTTTGTCGCTGACGATCTCCACCAACCGGGCCTTGTCCCGGTTGTCCACCAGCAGATCGACCCCTTCCATCTTCATCGCCTGGTCCGGCTCCAGGGAGGCGTAGCAGCCACTCACCACCAGCCGGGCATTGGGATTCAGCCGGCCGCTGCGACTCATCAGCTTCCTCGATTTACGCACCGCCTCCTGGGTCACCGCGCAGGTGTTCACCACCAGCAGATCCGCCTCTTCGGCCTGACCGGTGATGCGAAAGCCCCGAGCCTGAAATTCCCGGCTCCAGGTTTCGAGCTCCGCCTCGTTGAGACGGCAGCCCAGTGTTTTGAGATGAATGCGCATGATCAACTGGATTCTTTGAACGATGGGCAAAGGTAATGAGGATGCTGGGGTATTGCAACTCCAATCCGTCATAAAAGTTGCTTTGAGACTCGCGTTTTGAGTCTCAGTATCGGTTATAGTTCGGTCATGGAATGGTTTACACAGATATCTTCACCGCTTCAGGTACTGTTGATTCTCGGCCTGTCAGGGCTGCTGTTGCTCGGCTGGGTGCTCTACTGGCTGGCCCGGCTACTCGATACCCAGCAGCGGGAGCAGCAGGTCCGGGTCCACCACCAGCAGCAGCTTCAGGAGCAGTTGCATGAGATGGAGCGGCGTAATGCCAAGGAGCAGAGTGAACTGCGCGAGCTGCTGTCGGAACGGATCGCCAAGGGCATGTTGGCCCAGCAGAGGTTGATTCACGGCATGCAGCAGACCCAGCTTGAGCGCGCGGATAAGCTCAGCCAGCTGCTTGACCGGCGATTTGCCGATATCAAGGAGCATCTGGGGGGTGATGCGGGACGTCTGCGACTGGATCTGCTGGCCCAGTTTGAAAACCTGAAGAAGGTAGTGACCGACAATCTGGCCGACGGCCGCCTGCAGCAGCAGGAGAAGCTTGCCGAGCTGCGGGAGTCGATGACCCGCTCACTGGCTCACCAGCGTGAGGCTTTCGACGAGCGTCAGACCCAGAGCATGAGCAAACAGCATGAGACTCTGCAGTCGGGTATGGGGGAGGTGCGCAAGCAGGTTGCTGAAGCACTGACCCAGCATGCGGACAACCTGGGCAAGCGGGTCGAGGGGCTGACCGAGACCACCGATCAGCGCCTGAAGGAGATCAGTGGCCAGGTCGAGAAGCGTCTCAGCGAGGGCTTCGAGAAGACCACAGAGACTTTCAATCAGGTGCTCACCCATCTGACCCGTATCGACGAGGCGCAGAAGAAGATCACCGAGCTCTCCACCAATGTGGTCTCACTGCAGGAGGTGCTCTCGGACAAACGCTCCAGAGGGGCCTTTGGCGAAGTGCAGTTAAGTGCGCTGGTACGCAATGTGATGCCGGAGAGCGGCTTCTCGCTGCAACATACCCTGAGCAACGGCCGGCGCGCCGACTGTGTGCTGTTTCTGCCCGATCCCACCGGCAATGTGGCGATCGATGCGAAGTTTCCGCTGGAGTCCTATCAGCGGATGCTCGATGACGAGCTGCCCGAGTCGGATCGTAATCAGGCACAGCGTCAGTTCCGCATCGATATCCGCAAGCACATGGAGGATATCGCCTCCCGCTATATCATTCCGGGTGAAACCTCCGACGGTGCGGTGATGTTCATCCCGGCCGAGGCGGTGTTCGCTGAGATCCACGCCCGTTTCCCGGACCTGGTGGAAGAGGCCTTCCGCAAACGGGTCTGGCTGGTCTCGCCAACCACCATGATGGCGATACTGACCACGGCGAGGGCGGTGATGAAAGATGCAGCCACCCGCGAGCAGGTGCATATCATTCAGGACCATCTACGCGCCCTGTCGAAGGATTTCGGCCGCTTCCAGACCCGTATGGACAATCTGGCCCGGCATATCGGACAGGCCCATCAGGATGTCAGTGATGTGAATATCTCCGCACGCAAGATCAGCAACCGCTTCGAAAAGATCGAAAAGGTGGAGCTGGATGAAGAGGAGAGCCCCGACCTGCCGGTATTCCGCAAGGCTTCGTTACCATCGTCTGAGGAAGAGTGAATGATCTTTGTTCGCGCATCAACACAAATCAGATTTGCGAATCAGGCGTTATTGCTGCGGCAGGGTGCATTGCTGAGAGAAAATCACGTTTTTTGCCCTGATTGACGTCCATTGGCAGATTGAATTTTATGGTCTAGATCATTGCGAACCCATTACCATTCAGTCTAACCCGTGCAAGTCTTAAAGCCCCTCTCCCTTTACGGGAGAGGGGTTGGGGAGAGGGTGTACGCGAAGCGTTTCATGAGAGCGAAAGATAAAGCCGCTTTTATCCTTCATTTATTATCATATCGATTCTTGGTGAAATG
>NZ_JBSYOP010000024.1:0-89095 GCF_058244685.1 Candidatus Thiodiazotropha sp. AKAK2
TACCAAGTGGGGACTGCGCAGGTATCTGAATATGGTGCCACTGGAAAAACAGCAACTGGAAAATCAATTGACTGCTTGATCAACGAGACACCGCCAATGAAAAGTGCGAAAGACTTTTGACACTACCTTTCAAAAATAAAAAGCTCAAGAAGCTCTGCCTTACTAGCAAGGAAGCAGATAAAACCTTGGGCTTTAGCTGTGCTCGAAAGCTTCGCACTAGGCTAGCTGAAATTGATGCAGCACAAAATGTTGAAGAGCTTATTGCAGGTAGACCGCATCCATTGATTGGAGATCGCTTAGGTGAATTTTCTCTAGACTTGGCGGGAGGATATCGATTGGTATTTAGGCCCGAAAGGCAGCCTCCACCTATTAAGGAAGATGGTGGTATAGATTGGTCAAATGTTGAGAATGTAATTGTTGTCTTCATCGGAGATTATCATGAATAGTAAAGTGGAAGCCTTTTCTCCTGATTGGGTGTCTCCACCTGGTGACACAATACTCGATCTAATGGAAGAGCGAGATTGGAGTCAAACAGAGCTAGCCAATCGTTTGGGGTTCAGTTCTAAGCATTTAAATCAGCTTATTAAAGGTAAGGTGTCATTAACCTATGAAGCCGCACTAAAGCTCGAAAGAGTGTTTGGTTCTACAGTTTCGTTTTGGATGAATCGCGAGTCGAAGTATCGTCAGCAAATGGCTAAGCTTGAAGCCCAAGAAATGTACTCTAAATGGGTAGATTGGTTGGATAAGTTGCCTCTTTCGGATTTTAAAAGACTTGGTGTTATCGAAGATAAAAGAATTTCGGAAAAATCCAAGCCTTTGTTGGTAGAGCAATTACTGACATTCTTTGGCGTCGCTTCCCCAGACGATTGGGTAAATCACTATGGTTCTATGAATCTCTCTTTTAGACGATCTAAAGAAAATCAGGCAGATGTTGGAGCTATAGCTTCATGGTTAAGGCTGGGTGAGAAAGTAGCAGAGAATATTTTTGCGCCAAAATATAATCGAGCAAAATTTGAGAAGGCTGTTTATAAGATACGTGAGTTAACAGTTCTTCGCTCTGATGAATTTGGCCCAATAATAGATGAACTATGTTTACATTCTGGTGTGAAATTAATACTCGTTGATTCAATAAAAAAAGCACATGTTAGTGGTGTAGCAAGATGGTTAAATAATCATAGCCCAATAATACAGTTGTCACTTTATGGAAAGACCAACGATAAATTTTGGTTTACTTTTTTTCATGAGGCAGCTCATATTCTTTTTCACTCAGCCGAGAAGAAGGCAATATTTCTCGATGATATGGATTTCAATCAGAATTCTCGGGAAGAAGAAGAGGCAAATGAATGGGCTAGAAATATCTTAATTCCAGAATCTTACGAGTTGGATCTTAAATGTCTTAAATATAAAACAGAGATACTTGACTTTTCGAATAGAGTTTCAGTGCATCCAGGAATTGTAGTCGGTAGGCTGCAATATGATGGCAGTATTAATTATAACACTGCTTTAAATAAGCTAAAAACAAGTTTTGATATTTCCAAGCAATAACTTGAGGAGTAATAAATGATCATGACTGCGCTAACATGTGAGAGTAAAGTCAGTGTATGATGGTAGAGAAATAGCTAATTACGTACTTGATTATGCAGATGAAAATGGAATTACTGTCACGAATATGAGCCTTCAAAAAATCGTTTATTTCTGTCATGTTTGGTTTTTGGTTTTCACGAGAAAACCTTTAGTTAGGCATAAATTTGAAGCATGGGATTTCGGTCCTGTATTACCATACTTATATAGATTTTTTAGTAAATTTTCTGATGCCGCTCTAACGAATAGAGCAACTAAAATTGATCCTGAAACTGGTGAACTAATCGCAGCTAAACTAAATATTAGTAGAGAAGATGAAAAGCTACTCAAAGAGATAGTTATATTTTATTCACGGCTTAGTGCTAGACAATTAGTCGAATTGTCGCATATCAGAAATGGGCCATGGCACAAGGCTTGGAATTATGAATCAATAATAAATCCAGGAATGCATATTAGTGATGAAGATATTTTGAACTTTTATACATCAGATCAACAACCTTATAATCTTCAATAATGAGGTTTGAATGCCAAAGCTTAGAGTTCCTACAATACAACATTTAGCTAGAAACTGGGCTGATTCCCCTGCGGAAATAGAAAAGCATTTAGTGCGAATAGCGTTAAATCCCCCAATTTTTAATTATAATGCACTGATTGATTCCGCTAGAGATCTCCTCTTGCTTGGTGTGCCAGAGGAATAAATAGCTGATGGTATAAGAAGAAAAGAAAAAAGAGAAAATGTACGAAGTGTTTTGCTAGAAGTATTGCCAATATTGTGTAGATATTTCAAAGATATTAGTCCTGACTTCGTTCATGAGGTTTCTCATAGATTCTACTCTATAGATAGAGACTTAAAAATCCCTTTTAAGCCAACATTTATATATGGTGTTGGTGGGCAGATATATTTTCCTTGGTTTAGTTTTTGGCGATCTAACCCCCTTGATAATGAGCAATTAAGTTTGTTTGTTACGTTAGTTGATGAAATGCTACTTCAAGACCCTGATCTTGAGTTAGCAAAATTTGAAATCCTTGATTTTAGTGCTAAGAATGCCAAAACTCATCGAGTTCTAAGAGTTATTGATACTCAAGATATTCCTAGGCTCGAAATAGAAAAAAAGCTTTATATGCTATCTACTTTTAAGGAAGGCTTCAGGCGTGCTGAAGCTAGTCTTGCTAAATCTACAAGTTCTCGTAAGAGTGAAAAAGAAGATTCTATTATTGATATTCATCAGATAACTCTTTGGGATTAACACAGGTCAACTATTTACACAGAGCGCTCTAGAATTTTATAGTAATGTGTAAGTTCTGAGTTGTTCATTATTCCTAATTAATAGGCTTTCATTTGCTTTTTGATGCAGCTCCTTGCGTCATTAATAATCAGGAATCAGAACCGTACTACCGGTTGTCAATCTGTTTTCCAGATCGTCATGTGCCTGGCGTGCCTCGCTTAAAGGGTAAGACTGGCCAATATTGATTTTCACTTTGCCGCTTTTATAGAGTTCGAAGAGTGATCGAGCGCTGCGCTGAAGCTGATCGCTGCTTTTCACATAATCCATCAGGGTCGGACGGGTGATGTAGAGTGAGCCCTGCTGGCTCAGTCTGGTGATGTCGAAAGCTGGTACTTTACCAGAGGATTGACCGAAAGAGACCAGCAGGCCTCTGGGTGCGAGGCAGTTCAATGAAGCTTCGAAGGTATCCTGGCCGACTGAATCGTAGACAACGGGTAGGCCTCTACCTTCGGTAATCTC
The DNA here is from genome assembly GCF_058244685.1 of Candidatus Thiodiazotropha sp. AKAK2. Classification (NCBI taxonomy): domain Bacteria; kingdom Pseudomonadati; phylum Pseudomonadota; class Gammaproteobacteria; order Chromatiales; family Sedimenticolaceae; genus Candidatus Thiodiazotropha; species Candidatus Thiodiazotropha sp. AKAK2. Next base: position 3,327 of record NZ_JBSYOP010000024.1, read on the forward strand.
CATCACCCGTTGTTCGATGTTTTCACTGCGGTAGTTGATGGTGTAACTGCAGCCGAGTTGTTCCGCCATAGCCGCTTTCTCTGCACTGCCTACCGTACCGATCACAGTGGCGCCGATCGCGGATGCCCATTGGCAGAGAATCTGTCCGACACCTCCGGATGCGGCATGCACCAGGATCGTCTCACCCGCTTTGACCTGGTAGGTGCGGCAGATCAGATATTCAGCGGTCATGCCTTTCAGCATCATGGCGGCCGCTTCCCTGTCGTTAATCTCGTCGGGAATCTTTACCAGGCGTTCAGCGGGTATGTTCCGGGCCTGTGCATAGGCGCCCAACGGACCTGCACCGTAGGCAACCCGGTCACCGACCGCGAAGCCTTCCACCTTGGGGCCAACCTCTTCAATGACTCCGGCTCCTTCCATTCCGGGTACGAATGGCAGTGAGGGAGGCGGGTAGAGGCCGGTACGATGATAGACATCGATGAAGTTCAAGCCGATTGCCTGGTGAGTGATACGCACCTCGCCGTCGGTGGGTTTTTGAAGCGGCACATCATCATAGTGAAGTTTGTCGCTGTCACCATGCTCGCTGATCAGGATGGCCTTGTTCATCGGTATCTCCGCTTTGCTGCATCAATCATCATTCAGTGTAACAACGGCTAATGCAGCATGGTTGTGTCGTATAGATTCAGAACCAGAATGGATAACAACACCATCACTGCCCCATAGAGCCCGTTCCACTTCAGGCTGTCTCCGCTCTGTTGAGCATAGCGGCCCTGCATCGCCAGGTTGATGCCGGAGAAGGGACTGGTGCCGGTACCAATCGCCCAGGAGGCGATGAAGGTCATGGCCAGTAGGGAGGGTTCTGGGTTCAATGGCGCCAGCAGTGTCCCCAGGGCCGCAATATTGATCACCGGATGGACACCCAGAATTGAGGTCGCGACCATGAACAGCAGCACCAGTGCGGCTTCGGTTCCGCTGAATTGATCGAACGGAAGCCAACCGCCAGACATGGCGAAGACTGCATTCAGCCCGGCCGCCATGACGCCGGCTGCGAGAAACAGGGTCAGTTCATTCTGCATGCCGGGAAGATCGGTGGTGATATGTTGCTGTGCCCTTGCCCGGGGTTGCGGATGGCGCAGAAAGAGAACGGTCAGCGATAGTCCGGGCGCCAGCAAGGCGATGATCCCCAGGATATGCCAGTCACTGTGCCACTGGTGCAGCAATAGCACACAGATGGCCAGAATGCCGGGTAACAGCAGTGCCTCCGGATGCATCGGATAGCCAGTGAATTGTTGGTTGTGCTGACACCCCAGGGCAGTGAACAGCAGAGCGCAGAGGGCCAGAGGAATCCCCATCAACCAGATCTGTGGCAGTGACGCCCCGGGGGCATAGGTCAATGCAGCCGCCATCGCGGCGAAGAAGGGAGACCAGAACGCCGCGGCGGTAAAACCGCGAGTCAGTATTACGGTTTGTGCCTGATTGAGTCGTCCCTTTCGGCTGATCCGGTCGCCCATGATGAAGACCGATGAGAGATTGATCACAGCACCGAACAGGTGTATCCCGAGCAGGGTCGACCAGACAGCCCGTCTTCCGGATGGCAGTCGCTCTTCGGCCTGGGTGTCGGGTCTGGTGATCAATCGGAGAAAGCTGACCGCGGCCAGCATGCTCAACAGCAGGGCGTTGCCCGACAGCATCATCCGCCAATCGGGTTGGATCCGGTGCAAAAGCCCCCAGCCGATACCGACCGCACCAACCGCCAGCAGAATCAGGATTTGCCTTCGGGACTGGGGTGAGATGTCCGCTATCAGCAGCAATCCGGCGCCCCAGGTGAGCAGGCCGATCACGGTTTTTGGTAGGGTGGGAACCAGGGTATGGATCACTGCTGCCACGATTGCAGCAGAAAGCAGCCAGCCAGCCACTGCGCGACGACTCACAGGATGAAGGCCAGCGCGAGGGGAATCACCGCCAGACTGGCGAGATTACCGAAAGCCACCATGGCGGCCACTTCGTCCGCCGAACGCTGATAACGTTCCGCAAGCAGAAAATTCATCACCGCCGGGGGCAAGACTGAGAACAGCAGCAGGATCTTGCCCATCTGTTCGGAGGGCTGCAGCAGTGCAATGGCAGCGATGGCGCTGATCACGCCGGTAGCCGGACAGAGCAGGGCGCCGGCCAGTCCGGCCCGCCAGTGGCTGAGATCCACATGGATCAAGCGGACCCCCAGGGCGACCAGCATCAATGGAATCGCTACCTGGGAGATCATCTCCAGGCCCGGTAACAGTATTGCCGGGGTGTGCCAGTCGCCGATATGGGCGGTAATGCCGGCCAGCGTTGCAAGAAAGACCGGATTCTTCAGCAGGATCATGGGGTGCAGGCGACCACTGACCAGCCAGATGCCGAGGCTGAAATGGAGACTGGTGGAGACCACGAAGGCGACCACCGCAAAGGGCAGCATCTCCTCACCAAAGGCCAGCGCCGCCAGCGGCAGGCCCAGGTTGCCTGAGTTGTTGAACATCATGGGGGGAAGAATCACCCGTGACCGGAAATTCAGCAGCCGGGCCAGAGGCCAGCTGAGCAGTCCGGAGCCCAGCACGATGACCACGGTGCCAAGGGCGATGGAGCGCCACTCAGGGGAGTCGGGTATCTTCTCCGACAGGACATAGAACAGCAGTGCCGGCACAAACAGATTCATGTTGATGCGATTGGCCGAGTCCATATCGCTGCCGTTGAGCCGGCCATAGAGGTAGCCGAGCAGGGCAATGCCAAATACAGGCAGGGTGACTTCGAGTATCTGGCTGAACATTTAGGCTATCTCGTTAAGATTCAGGCACGCTTCTGTGCTGTTGCAATCGGGAAGGGCAAGCCGTTGTTGCACCTCTATTGTTTTGGCTGGTAGAACCAGCCCTGCCACTCTGACCCATGCCTATTCATGTCTGGAATAAATGCATTATGGCGATGTATCCAGAATGTTCACGTTGTTGTGCTATGGTTCACTCTTCGATTAAAAAACCAATAATCAAGTCTGTAGCCACTCGTTATTGCCCTCGTATCGGATACTCCCTGTTTCGCCCTCCTGGGCGAGTCACTGTTCTTTTGCGCCAAAAGAAAAGTAACCAAAAGAAAGGGCGCCCAGCCGTCACGCCCCGACGGGTCCGCTGCGATGCTCGGCAAAAACCGGCGTGCCTGAAACTCGCTGCGCTCAAACAGTCAGGCCCGCTGATCGGTTTTTGACTGCGCTTCTTGCTCGTGCCGGGACGGGAACAAGAGGAGATGGCATCGGAGTTCTGAGTATTATCGATCTCATTCCTGATCCTTAAAAGGACGCGACAATACAAATTGATTAACTGCTTTTCCTCGCCCTTCGTGCCTATCTTCAGCCTTTCTATACACTTTACATCTCTTCTATCTCGTTAGTGGTTGGGTGTTCTTACAATCGAAGAAGAGAAGCTGGAATGACGAGTGTTGCAGTTGGCCGCCAAGGTTTATCAGACACATCACGTAGCATTTGTGTTTACTCGCGTTCATTGGCAGACATAAAAAACGAAATATGTCTAATCCCCATCCCGTTTCTTCAGGCGGTAGGCCAGTTGCGGGCGGGTCATGCCGAGCAGCCTGGCGGCCTGGCTGAGATTGCCGTTGGCCTTCTCCACGGCGGACTCCAGGATCAGTGTCTCGACGGCCTCCATGCTGCCGGATTGATCCAGCACCTGTGCAACCAGCGAGTCCAAAGGCAGGGGTTCCTGTGGGTTGGTGGGCATGATGCTGGGTGCGTCCTTACTCATGTTGAGACAGGGGAAAAGATCCTTGAGATCGATGGCCTGACCATTCGGCACGATGATCACACCTCGCTCGATCATGTTTTCCAGTTCACGGATGTTGCCCGGCCAGTTGTAATCGTACAGCGATTGCAGTGCGGGCTCAGTCACCCCGCTGACCCGTTTGCCGTGTCTGGCGGTGTACTTCTCCAGAAATCGCTCAACCAGCAGTTCGATGTCATCCTTACGCTCTCTCAGCGGTGGAATGATCACCGGGTAGATGTTCAGGCGATAGTAGAGGTCGGAGCGGAAGCGTCCTTCAGCGACCGCCTCCTGCAGATCCACATTGGTGGCGGCAATCACCCGTACATCCACCTTGCGGGTTCTGGTGTCACCGACACGCTCGATCTCCCCCTCCTGCAAGACCCGCAGCAGTTTGGCCTGGGCGTTCATCGACAGATCGCCGACCTCATCCAGGAACAGGGTCCCCCCATGGGCCCGCTCGAAGCGTCCGGGTCGGGATTGCAGGGCGCCGGTATAGGCCCCTTTCTCCACCCCGAACAGTTCGGATTCGATCAGCTCTTCCGGGATGGTGGTGCAGTTGATGGCGATGAAGGGATTTTTCTCCTGGGGACTGATACTGTGCAGCGCCCTGGCAAACATCTCCTTGCCCACTCCGGTCTCCCCGAGCAGCAGCACCGTGACATGGCTCTCCGCCACTTTCCGCAGCATGTCACAGGCATCCTTGAAGGCCTGGGAGCTGCCCACCATATCGCCGATGCCAGTCTGTTCCTGCAGGGAGTCCCGCAGATGGCTTACCTCATCCTGCAGCGCCAGCAGCTGTTCCGCCATGGGATCGGGGCGGTAGTGACGTCGCTCTTCGTCCGCATCCTCCCACTCCTCGATCGGCTTGCCGATGATACGGCAGTGTTTGTCTCCCTTGGCATGGCACTCCACCTCACGATAGGCGATGAAGCGTCCCATGATCTCGCTGGTGTAGCCCGATGCGTATCCGATCTGGGTCCAGCAGACCGGCTCCGGATGGATGCCAAATAGCTTCAGATGCTCCGAGGCCTCATGGGAGTTTTCCCACAGGAACTCGCCATAGAAATGCCGTTGACGGATATCGATATCGATTTTGATCGGTTTGACATGCACCACCCCCTCCAGGGTATGCAGTCGCGGCCCCATCAGTAGCAGATCCTCGTCATTGGCCTCCGGTAGCAGTTTGCGCGCCAGGTCCGCATCCTTGGCTCCGGAGGCATAGCCCATGCGGGTCAGTACGCCCCGTGCCCGGTCGTGGCCCAGAGTGTCCATCAGCTCTTTTCGTAGAGCCCCCATGGCGTGGGTATGCATCAAAACCATGCGGTGGTCGTTGAGCAGGATCTGTCCTGCGTCGAAAGTCAGGTGCAGGTTCCGCTCTTCCATGGGAAGACCGGAAATACTCAATTGAGATGACATCTATCCTCCGCCCCGCCTGTCCTGATCTCCGGGGAGTAGCAGTTGGTAGTAAAAATCATCCCTGAAAGCGTACGGGTTCTATTTCTGTTTGTTGGAAACTCGATGGCTTCCCCCATACGCTTCTATTTTTATAGTGCCAACTGAGATTTTAATCAAATAATAAATTTTCGGGTCGTTTACGGCGGGTTGAGCATATTAGATAGGGGGCGGGCATTCCGATTGTGCGGTTGCAGCATATTTTACTGCTGAAGATTGAATGATTTGGTGAAATTTGCCAAATGATCAAACAAGTTTCACTGTATCATCAATTTTTTTCCCGCCCTGGATCTAGTAAAAGATCAAGAAATACATATAAAACAATTACTTACTGTTTTTGGCATAGCTTCTGCAATCTCTTTTTGACCAGAAATTGAGAGAGACCGCTTTAGAGGTCTCCACTTGTGATAACAGGAGGATGTCATGCGGGAATATGTCCCGAAAATTGGCCAGGCCTACATCAGAGTCACCGGCGAGCGGCTCGGCAAGTTCGTCGAGTTTGAGTTCTCCATCGATGATGAGGACCTGACGGTTGAGCTGATCCTCCCCCATAAAGCTTTCAAGATCTTCTGCGACAAGCACCAGGCCAGGCTGGTCCGCAGTTCCGATGAGATCGGAACCGAAGACGGCCAGACCAAACGCCCCGGTCTCTACCGGGAGTCGCCAAGCCTTTAGTGGAAGATCCGCTATCCCAGGAGGAATAGAGTAACCATGAGTATCGATATCAAAACCATGAACGTGGAGCCTAAGCGCCACACCTTCGCCCACGTGGCAAGGCGCCTTGGTTCAGACGCCCCGGCCTCACGTTATGAGGAGGGAGTTTACGATCTGCAGGCCACCACCCATTTTCACTATCGCCCCCTGTGGGGTCCGGAGCACTGGCATTTCGACGAGGGCCGTACCCAGGTCAAAATGTCCGACTGGTACAAGTTCAAGGATCCCCGTCAGTACTACTACGGCACCTACACCATTGCCCGGGCCAACATGCATCAGACCACCGATCGCAACTTCGCCTTTGAAGAGAAGCGGGAGATGCTGGCCAACATCGATCCTGAATGGCGGGAGATGATTGTCAACTATCTGATTCCGCTGCGCCACTATGAATGGGGCGCCAATATGAATGCCTGTTCGATCAGCGATACAGGTTATGGCACCGCCATCACATCGGCGGCGATCTTCACCGCCGGTGATCGTCTGGGTATCGCACAGATCCTCTCCCGTGTCGGTATCTCTCTGGGTAATGGCACGGGCGACCTGCTGGACGATGCCAAAGCACAGTGGATGAATGGCCCGGCCTGGCAGGGCATGCGCAAGTGTGTGGAGGACAGCCTGGTGTTGAAGGATTGGTTCGAGGCGCTGGTGGCCCAGTTCCTGGTGATGGATGGTCTGGTCTATCCCCTGGTCTACAACCACATCGATACCGAAGGGCAGAAGCATGGTGCGGCGGCGATCTCGATACTCTGCGAATTTATGGTCGACTGGAGTGCGGAGCACAATCGCTGGGTCGACGCGGTGATCAAGGTGGCGGCCAAGGAGTCGGAGGAGAACCAGGCGTTGCTCTCCAGCTGGTATAGCCAGTGGCGGGATGAGACCCATAAGGCCTTACAGCCCCTGGCTGCCATGGTGCTGGGTGATGGTGCCGACAGTGCTCTCGCCGATGTCAAAGAACAACTTGATAAGCGGGCCGGCAAGCTCGGTTTGAACCTATAACAGGAGGCCGAGATGGCTGGCATCGTATCCATAACCCTGCAAAACAATGATGAGGCTCGTCCCGTGATCGAGTCGATTCTGCAAGACAACCCCAGCGCCAACGCCAACTACATGCCCGGCGCGGTCAAGATCGACTGCCCGGAGCGCCTGGTGGTCAAGGCGGAGTCTGTATCCGAGCGTATCGGTCGCGACTGGGATCCTCAGGAGATCCATCTCACCATCGTATCCATGGGCGGCAGCCTGGATGAGGACGATGACGAGCTGGTCCTCTCCTGGGGCGCTTAACCCGAATGTTTCACCCGGCCGCTTCTAATTCAAATTAACTCATGGTTTTTGAAAATGATTTTTTCAGATATCAGTAAACACACAATGTGTTACCGGCAATCGCTGAACGCGATGAAACATTCGGGTTAACACCGGAGGAGCTAATCAATGACACCCCCACGCAAGAAAAAGATGAACCTGAAGCAGCGCTATGCGCTGATGACCCGAGGTCTCGACTGGGAAACCAGCTACCAGAAGATGGACGACGTCTTTCCCTACGATACCTTCGAAGGGATCAAGATTACCGACTGGTCGAAATGGGAAGATCCCTTTCGCCTGACCATGGATGCCTACTGGAAATACCAGGGTGAGAAAGAGCGTAAGCTCTATGCGGTACTCGACTCCTTCGCTCAGAATAACGGTCAGCTCGGCATCTCCGATGCCCGCTATGTGAATGCGATCAAGCTGTTTCTCACCGGTGTGACACCACTGGAGTATCAGGCGCATCGACATTTTGCCCATCTGGGTCGGCATATCCGCGGTGCCGGTCCCCGGGTGGCGGCGCAGATGCAGTCCCTGGATGAACTGCGTCATGCGCAGACCCAGATTCACACCATCAGTCACTACAACAAGTACTTCGATGGCTTCGCCGAATTCCCTCACATGCACGACCGGGTCTGGTATCTGTCGGTGCCGAAGTCCTTTTTCGACGATGCCTGTACCGCCGGACCTTTCGAGTTCTTCACCGCAATCTCTTTCGCCTTCGAGTATGTGTTGACCAACCTGCTGTTTGTGCCCTTTATGTCCGGCGCCGCCTACAACGGCGATCTGGCCACGGTGACCTTCGGCTTCTCCGCCCAGTCCGATGAAGCGCGCCACATGACCCTGGGTATCGAAGTGATCAAGTTCATGCTGGAACAGCATCCGGACAATCTGCCGATTGTGCAGAAGTGGGTGGATAAATGGTTCTGGCGCGGCCACAAGATGCTCGGATTGGTGGCAATGATGATGGACTACATGCTGCCGAAACGGATCATGTCCTGGAAGGAGGCCTGGGAGATCTACTTCACCGAGGCGGGAGGCGCTCTGTTTGAAGATCTCTCCCGCTACGGCCTGCGGGTTCCCAAGTATGCGGATATCGCCACCGAAGAAGCGGAGCACATCTCCCATCAGAACTGGGCGATCTTCTATCAATACACCCAGGCAGCCGGTTTCCATACCTGGTTGCCAACCGATGAAGAGATGGCCTGGCTGTCGGAGAAGTATCCCAACACCTTCGACAAATACTACCGTCCACGCTTCGAGATGTGGCGGGAGATGGAGGCCAAAGGTGAACGTTTCTACAACAACGCCCTGCCGCAGCTCTGTCAGACCTGTCAGATTCCCATGGGTTACACCGAGCCCGGTGATCCCACCAAGATCGGTTTCCGTAGTACCGAATACAAAGGTGATCGTTACCACTTCTGTTCCGACGGTTGTAAGGACATCTTCGAGAACGAGCCGGAAAAGTTTGCCCAGGCCTGGCTACCGGTACACCAGATTTTCCAAGGCAATTGCGGCGGAGCGGATCTGGGCGATGTGTTGAAGTGGTATCACATGGAAAACGGCACCGACAACCTGGACTACAGCGGCTCACCGGACCAACAGCAGTGGGATGCCTGGCAGGCGGCCCGCAAGAAAGTGGCCGGTTAAGGCCTTAACCCGCCCGCTGTCAGGTTGTGATGGTGGGTGGCACCAATGAGATCAAGAGAGAGGAGGTTGAGATGGCCGTTGTAGCGCTTAAACCCGGTTATGAAGAGGCGGTTGATTTCCGCGACAAACATGAGAATTTCCACGGCAACCAGGTGGTCTACCTGCATTGGGAGGAGCACCTGAGTTTCTGCTCAGCGATCGCTTTTCCTTTACCCCCTGATATGCCATTCGGTGCACTGATCGAAGAGTTGATCCCCACCTACTACGGCATGCATCCGGACTATCAATCGCTCAACTGGGAGCAGGTGGAGTGGAAGATCGATGGTAAGCCGTCAACCCCAGATATGAGTAAAAGCCTGGCGGAGAACGGTGTCGGACACAAGTCGCTGATCTGTTTCCGTACGCCTGGACTCAACGGTTATCGGGGTTCTTGTTCATAACGAAAAACCGGCAATAGCAGACCGGTTGGATTGATTGTTTAGTTACCGGCCGCACCGAGATGCGGCAACTATAGGAGGCTTCACTGATGGCTATTAGAGGTGTTTTACGCCCGGGACATGTGTCCCTGCGGGTACTCGATCTGGACGAATCCCTGGTTCACTACAAAGAGCGGCTCGGCCTGCTCGAGACCGACCGGGATGACCAGGGGCGGGTCTACCTTAAAGGTTGGGATGAGCAGGACTGGTTTTCGGTGGTGCTGCGGGAAGCAGACTCCACCGGTATGGATTTCATGGGTTTCAAAGTTGACAGCACGGAAACCATGAATGAGCTGGAACAGAAACTGAAGGATTTTGGATGCAATGTGGAGCGCATACCCGCCGGTGAGCTGAATCACTGTGGTGAACGTGTCCGTTTCGATTCACCCACCGGTCACATGTTCGAGCTCTATGCAGACAAGGATGTGAAAGGAACCGATATGGGGCGGGTCAATCCGGAGCCCTGGCCCGACAATCTGAAAGGCATGCAGGTGCAGCGTTTCGACCACTGCCTGCTGTATGGAGATGACCTGGACGGCAGTGTCAAACTGTTCAAAGAGGTATTGGGTTTCGATGAGACGGAAAAAGTGGTGGATGGTGATCTGCAACTCGCCTCCTTTCTGACCTGTGGCATGAAGGCCCACGACCTGGCGATCATCCGTCATGAGGAGAAGGGCAAATTGCACCACGCCTCATTTCTGCTTGGCTCCTGGGAAGAGGTGCTGCGTGCCGCCGACATCATCGGTAAAAACAAAATCTCCATCGACATCGGTCCGACCCGTCATGGGATTACCCGAGGGCGTACGATCTACTTCTTCGATCCCTCCGGAAACCGTAACGAAGTCTTTCACGGCTCTTACGACTGGTATCCGGATCATGAACCGATCACCTGGACAGCCGATGAACTGGGTGGGGCGATCTTCTACCATGATCAGAAACTGAATGAGCGGTTCCTCACGGTGGTTACCTAAGCCGCTGCTGTTCAAGTCACTGGTTGTCATCCCGGCGAAAGCCGGGATTGATGATGCTTAATTCCTGGATCCCGGCCTACGTCCACAAAGACCGACCCAGCAGGGCCTATTGGATTAGTGTTAACAGGCCCTAGGATGGTGGCACCAAGGACCGATAGGCGTGCCAGCTGGCATGTCCAATCAGCGGCAGGGCGATTAGTAATCCTACATAGTAGGTGATCAGCCCGAGCCCAACGATCACGACGATCAGAAAAGCCCACAGCATCATGGCCGGCATGTTCTTCAGGACGGATTTGACGCTCAGGCGGATTGCGGTGAAGCCATCGATCTTGCGGTCAATCAAGATGGGTACGGTGATAACACTGATCATGTAGGCCCACCAGGCAAAGAAAAAACCCACCATGATACTTGCTATGGTGAAGTATCTGCCTTTTTCCGAAAGGAACACATTTGCAAAGAAGTTGTCCAGCGGTGGAGAGATGCCCTCATAGAGCAGCGAGAAAAGCACATAATTGGAGGCAATCCAGAGCTGCATGATGATCAGGAAACCGCCGGTGATCATGCTGATATGGGTATGGTTGCTTTTCCAGGCTTCCAGCGCATTACAGGTTTTCAGTGGCTCTCCCCGTTCCAGATGGGCGCTCATCTGATACAGGCCAATGCCCAGGAATGGTGCAATGAGAAAAAAGCCGGCCACCAGAAAAGGCAGTAAAAACTGACTCTCCGTTGCGTAGAGAAGGTAGGTTATCAAAGCGCTGATCAATACGATGGCGGCGCCATAGGCGAGACTGTATCTGCCCGCATCCCTCATGTCCTTCCAACCTTTGGATAACCATTGCAGGGGTTGATTGATTGCAATCCGGTTAACCACCAGTTCATCCCAGCGAGTGCTGCCTGTATACGCTGTACTCTCCATTTCCTCTCCTCCGAAATCGGCACCAGGACACACCTTGAGAACTGCCTGAATGGCTGTCGGGTTAGCTGATGCCTGATTGTTTTATAGTGTTGGAATCTCTTTATGGGGCACGGATTCCTTGATGATTTTAGTACAGCCTCGCTTGTCTCAGTCGAGCTGCACTTAGTAAAAGATAGATAGCTTTAACCCTTTTATCCAGGGTTGTGTGAGTCGATGCTGATCCTACCCTTACGTCAGTGTGGTTTTTGTCAGACTGTCAGTATCAACCGGTTTTTGTAAGAGGCTGCCGTTGAGTGTGCCAAAAGTTCTGTGTTGAGCTTGTGGATTGCCCGGCTTCTGATCAGTACCTGACAGCGGGTGATTCTCAACGAGTTAGGTCTACTCACAGAGGATTCAACGCAATCTTGCCGTGATTGCTGAAGGGTTGGAATGGGTAGGACTCTAAAACCTTACATAACGAGTAGTCATTTTAGGCTATTTTGTTATCGCGCTGATTTTTAGGTGAAATCAATTGCGAAATTGCCGTTTAGCGGGTTTACTGACAAGCTTCAAGGGGCTTATTGACGGGGAAGCTTTCGGTCTGGCCAGTGTAACTTGTAAGATTGATTGTTTAGAATAACCCGAAACCCATTAAGGTTTCATATTAACAGGCCCTAACGATACCGATCCCATATCAGGTGTGTGGCTGGGAGCGGCGTCTGTTTTTCGTCTATTCATCCGCACCAGTAACAAATCTCAAGCTGAGAGTAAGAACAGGACAGTAACCATGTCGAAAGACCAAGCCGGCTCCAGAAAGAAAGTAGAGCATATCTGTAATCCCCTGGCTCCTCTGCCTCCTTTGGGGATGGACTCTGAGGCCATCTCGTTTGATTTTCGTCGTTACTTTGCCCATACCCTGGGTAGAGATGATCACTGTACTTCGAGCCACTACCCCTATAAGGCGCTGGCTCTGACCGTTCGGGACCGGCTGATCGAGAGATGGAAACTGACCCGTTCACACTACGAAGAGTCCGACTGCAAGCGCACCTTCTACCTCTCGCTTGAGTTTCTCATGGGGCGCACCCTGAGCAATGCCATTTTGAATCTGGATATCAGCAAAGAAGTCGACCAGGCCTTCATGGAACTTGGAATCAACCTGGATCACATCCGAGAGAGCGAGCCGGATGCGGGTTTGGGTAATGGGGGACTGGGACGTCTGGCGGCCTGTTTTCTCGACAGCTGTGCAACCCTGCAGCTGCCGGTTCGAGGATATGGCCTGCGCTATGAATACGGCATGTTTCGTCAGCATATTGCGAATGGCCAGCAGATCGAGGATCCGGACCATTGGCTGAGGGATGGTAATCCCTGGGAGCTGGAGCGGCCTGAATATACTCAACAGATCAAATTCTGTGGGCGGACTGAACACATCAACGGCAGAGTCCGCTGGGTGGATACCCAGGATGTGCTGGCGGTGCCCTACGATCTGCCGGTACCCGGTTATCGTAACGGTACGGTAAACACGCTGCGTCTTTGGAAGGCGGCGGCAACCGATGAGTTCAATCTGGACGAATTCAATGCGGGCAGTTACACCGAATCGGTGGAGGCGAAAAACGATGCAGAACATATCACCATGGTGCTCTATCCGAATGACGCCAGTGAAAATGGTAAAGAGCTGCGTCTGCGGCAACAATACTTTTTAGCTTCAGCCAGTCTCAAAGATGTGATCCGGGAGTGGAATGAGCACCATTCCGATTTCAGTGATTTCGCGGAGAAAAACTGCTTCCAATTGAATGATACACACCCCAGTGTTTCAGTCGCCGAGTTGATGAGGCAGTTAATGGATGAGCAGGGGCTCTCCTGGGATCGTGCCTGGGAGATCACCTCGAAAACCATGGCCTACACCAACCACACACTGTTGCCGGAGGCGCTTGAGCGCTGGTCGGTGAAGTTGTTTGAGTGCCTGCTGCCACGGCTGTTGGAGATCATCTATGAGATCAATGCCAGGTTTCTCAGTGAGGTGGCGCTGGATTGGCCGGGGGATACCGATCGTCTGCGGCGCATGTCGATCATCGAAGAGGGACCAGAGCCAATGGTCAGAATGGCCTATCTTGCAATTGTCGGGAGTTTTTCGGTCAATGGTGTGGCCGCACTGCATACCGAGCTGCTGAAGCAGGGTCTTTTCCTTGACTTTTTTGAGCTCTGGCCGGAGCGCTTCAATAACAAGACCAATGGTGTGACACCACGGCGCTGGCTGGCTGCCTCGAATGGTGGTTTGCGTCAGTTGATCGATGAAAAGGTGGGTAATGGCTGGATTTCAGATCTTCAAAAACTGGAGCAGTTGCAATCCCTGTCTGATAGTCGAAGTTTTCAAAAGAAGTGGCGCCAGGTAAAACTTGAGAACAAGCAGCGACTGGCTGAGTTGGTGAAGATCGATTGTGATGTCGATTTTGACCCTGAGGCCATGTTCGATGTGCAGGTCAAACGAATCCATGAATACAAGCGTCAGCTACTTAACATTCTGCATGTGATTCATCTCTACTGCCGCATCCGGGCCGGGGATACGGAAAACTGGACGCCCCGTTGTGTGTTGATTGGTGGTAAGGCCGCTCCCGGGTACCAGATGGCGAAGCTGATTATCAAGTTGATTAATTCTGTGGCCCGTGTGATCAATCGGGACGAGAAGGTCGGCGGGCTGTTGAAGGTCGCTTTCCTGCCCAATTACCGGGTCACAGCAATGGAGGTCATTGCACCGGGAACCGACCTGTCAGAACAGATCTCAACGGCAGGCAAAGAGGCGTCAGGGACTGGCAACATGAAATTCATGATGAACGGTGCTGTCACCATAGGTACCCTTGACGGTGCAAATATTGAAATTCTGGAAGAAGTGGGAGAAGAGAATTTCTTCCTGTTCGGGCTGACAAGTGATGAGGTCGAGAGTAGCCGCAGTCACTATGCGCCTAATGAAATCATTGAGAACGATGCTGACTTTAAACGGGTGATGAAATTGCTGGAGAGTGGTTACTTCAACCAGTTTGAGCCGGGAATTTTTGATGAGATCGTGGAGTCGATTCGCAGTCCCTATGATCACTGGATGACAGCGGCCGATTTTCGCAGCTATATTGATGCCCAGGAACAGGCTGCGCAGGCCTATCGTGATCAGCCACGTTGGACTCGTATGAGTATTATCAACAGCGCCAGATGCGGACGCTTCTCCACCGACCGGACAATCGCCGAATATAACCGGGATATCTGGAAACTCTCCGTTGCCCCGGCACCAGAGATCAATGGGCTGTGACTGGAGAGCGGATGATGGAGGTGAGTTGCTGGATCTACCGCAGTTCCAAAAAGGATGAGATGTATCTCTATGTTCCAGCTGAAGGGGATTTTTCGAATGTGCCTGAAGCGCTTTTGAAAAGATTTGGCAGACCGGAAAAAGTCATGGAGCTGACCTTGAACCGTTCTCGTAAACTGGCCCGGGAGGAGGTGGCTGTCGTGATGCAAAACCTGACAACACAGGGTTTTCATCTGCAGCTACCGCCCAAGATGGATGTTGAGCTGTATCGTGGTGATTGACCATTCAAGGGTGAACCCGAATATTTACCGTCCCGTCTGCTTCAGGCAGTGCTAGCCCGGCAGCTTGATCGGAGCTCGGATCTGTCTCTCTCTAGAAGATGAAGGGCTCAATGCACTAAAATTACATTGTTCATGCACGCTGATTTTCGTAGATATGTGAACTTTTTGTAAAGAATTTCAATTTTTAGGGATAAGCTTTTGTTATAAACACTGTTTTGGTGTTAGCTTTTTTGTGGCTGTACCGATTTGTTAGGAGTGATCGGACCTCATAAACGCTTTTAAGGATGAAATTATGAAAAAGCTAATCTTACGCTCAATCGCGCTGATGGCGATACTAATGACTGGCTCAGTTGGGATTCAGGCGGCCTCCTATGATGCCGGTGTTTTTTCTGCACAAGGTGATAGCTATGCCACCCCTCAACCTATTGGCAATTTTCTTGACTCATACAGTCTGACAATCGACGTGCCATCATTGGAGGTCAATATTTCTGGGTCCCATGAAGGTATGTTTCAGGATGATCTGTTGTTGACCAACCTGACAACCAATGAGCAGTTACACCTTGGAAATGTATTTTCGGAGACCTTCATTTTGGGTGCTGGGGATTATATTTTTACCCTGTCCGGGTTTGCATTGAATGCCTTGGATCCGAAGATAGGATCCGACTACGATTTAACCATGAGTGCAGTGCCGCTTCCGGCTGCTGGCTGGTTATTTGCAGCTGCACTGATCGGCTTTGTCTCATACAGTCGTAGAGTTAACGTATAAAAGATGTAGGTTAATGCATTGCCAATGGAGTGATAATAGTTCTTTCTGAGAGCGCAATGTTTCAGTTGAACTGAGTTATGCCGGCCTTGATTTTCAGGCCGGTTTTTATTTGCCTGGTTTGCTGTATTGATTGCTTATGGTTGGCATGAGCCTCAGGTTGTCAGGCTTTATCAGTGCTTGAAGGTCCTGGGCAGACATGGGACGGTGATAATAGTAGCCCTGAATGGTGTTGCAGCCGTTTGCTTGTAGCCAATCGACCTGCTCTTTTTTCTCCACACCTTCACCGACGGTTTTCAAGTCCAGGTTTTTGGCGAGAGAGATGATCGAGTTCACGACAGCAATGGTTCTGCGGTCATAAGGGAGTTTATTGATGAATGTTTTGTCGATCTTGATGGTATCGATGGGTAGCTCACTAATATAGCTGAGAGAGGAAAACCCGGTGCCAAAGTCGTCGATCGCAATTGCGAAACCAGCGCGTTTGAGTGCATTCAGAATCGGTAGATTACTGCCATCTTTACTGACCAGAACGTGCTCGGTGAATTCCAGTTGTATGCGGTAGGGGTCTATGTCGTATTCGACAAGCGTTTTCTCAAGTCGGTTGATGAATGTTTTGTCTGCAAGTTCATTGCCAGAGACATTGATCGATACGTTGATGCCGTTGTCCCAAGTTTTTATTTGACGACAGACTTCGGTAAATACCCAGTTGCCAACTTCAGAGATTAAGCCGGATTGCTCGGCAATGGGGATGAAGCGTCCTGGTGGAATCAGGCCACGTTGTGGGTGATTCCAGCGAAGTAAAGCTTCGCAATTGGTGATGCGGTTGGTTTCAATATCGATGAACGGCTGATAGACAATCTCCAGATTGGAGTCAATGATGGCGCTGCGTAGTGCGCTTTCAAGTTCAAGGTAGTCCTTCATGTCCCGATGCATATCGGAAGTGAAAAAGCGGTAGCTGTTTTTACCGCTATGCTTTGCGGCATACATCGCCGTATCGGCGTTTTTAATCAACTCCATCTCATCATTGCCATGTTGCGGAAACTGCACTATGCCGATACTTGTGGTGATTCTCAACTCTCTCTTGTTGCAGAGTATGGGGGTTGAGAAGCTGGCGAGGATGGAGTCTGCAATGGTTGCAAGCTTTTCTGTTTCGGTTACATTCTTGAGGATGACCGTGAATTCATCGCCACCAAGCCTGCAAACTATATCATCGGATCGAAGTGAATCCTGCAGTTTCCAGGCGGCTTCATTGAGTACGTGATCTCCCACCTCATGGCCGAGTGAATCATTAATCAGTTTGAAATTATCGAGATCAAGAAAGAATACAGCGAGTGAAGTATCGGAAAGGGTTGCATCCTTGACATTGGCTGTCAGTGCATCCATGAAATAGCGTCTGTTCGGCAGTTTTGTCAGTTTGTCGATATAAGCAAGGGTTTCAAGTTCCTGCTCGAGTTGTTTGCGTTGAGTGATGTCGCTCAATACAACAAAAAAACTACTCTCCTCTTGGTTTGCACTATCGAACCGTTCAATGCGTAATGTCAGATGAGTTGGTGGATTGCTCAACTTAGAGATGGTGATGTCGGTAGACCAGTTGAGTTGCTTGACATGCTCAAACCCTAACGCAATTTCATGTTGTTTGCGTTTATCGATATCCAGGTTCTGAAACAGTTCCTGCAGTGTCATACCTTGATAGTTGTCGATATTCTGTCCAGTAATATTGGCAAAGGCGTTATTGATAAAAGAAATTTGGTGTGATTTGTCAAATATAGCAATGGCGTCATCGGTATCTTCAACCAGTCTTGCCAATTGTTCGACACGATTGGTTTTTGTCTCCAGGTTGAACGCCATATTGTTCAGGGTAGTTGCAAGCAGGCTTATTTCGCCAATCGCATCAGTGGGGGCGCGTGCGGATAGATCGCCATTGGAGAGTAAGCTCGCGGTCTGGCGTAATTTTGACAGTTGGGATGAGAGTTTGATTGAAACGCCATGTAGGATTAGAAGTGATATGGCCAGTAGTACAAAACTATATAGAATGACATTGCGAAAATAGCTCAGCATCAGTGAATTATATTCGCTGTCGGAAATGCCGATTTCGATATCTCCCCACAAGAGTCCTGAAATCACTAAAGGTTTGTTGAATAAAAAGGCATCCCTGATCCCGGTTTCAGGTATTTCGGTATAGTGTTTTAGACTATAAGGTTGCTCGCTTGGCCGTTTTACTTGGGTTTGGTCTTTTCCAACTGTCTCAACCCCCCAACCTGACTGGCTGATATTGAGCCTCATGCCGTCGCTTGATATGAAGTTGACAAAAGTGACGTCAGGGGTCTCTTTCAAGACCTTTTTCGTGTAGTTGATAACAAAGCTGTAGTCCGCTGTGTAGAGTGCTTCGCCGCAAGCGGCAATGGTTGTGTTGGTAAATGTGCTGCCCTGGGCAGCGAGCATACGTGACAGTTTATCATTGTAAACGGGTATCAGAGCAAAGGAGAATGCCAGACTGATACACAAAAGAATGATCGCCATACGTATGTAGAGATGCCTGAAAATCGTAGTTCTGATTTTCACTGGGAAAGCCCGTTTAGTTTGTTATAACGATTTTGTAGTGATTTAACCTCCTTGAAACTCTCTTCCGTAACCCTGTGTATGCGTTCGATTCCAAAAGTCTCGAATACATTTATCAGTCTTTTGCTTGGTTGATCTGTCAGAATGTGGGGTTCAAAATTATCAATTCGATGTTGTGGAAAATCGTGCCGCAAACCTACAGCCTGGTGAATCATGGGTTCTGAAGAGACCAGTACTTCAATTTTGTTCTTGATTTGAGGATTCAGTGTCTGACTGGTTTCAAAGGTAAACTTTGGCACAACCGCAGCATCCACCTTGCCAAAGTAGAGATCGATAATTGATGTGTTGTCACCCTTGACGATATGGATGTCTTTGAAAAATTGATCGCTTACCGGAAGTTGTTGCTGCAACAGTTCCACATCAAGAAACAGCTTTCCTACCTGGTGGCTTGCACCCATACTGAGGGTTTTCTCTTTCAGTTGTCTGAGACTGGTCAGATTGTCGTCATGGCGTACCAATAGCAGGTAGTTTTGTTTGAGCTTGTCACCAAACTGAACTGAATATCGTGCACTATCGTGTATCAACGAATCCAACTCGATGAAGTGTAGAGAGCCGGTGAGAATTCCTTGTAACTCTCCTCGTCTGAATCTGTCGAACAGTAGATTTTGATCCTTATAGATTTTCAGTGAGAAGCTTTCATTTGCTTCAGCAAGCAGCTCGTTGAAGATTACCTGGAATGCAATCTCCGCATCGGTTATTGAGCGATCGTTCAGCGCACCAATAGTGCCGCCAAGCTTTATTGGCGAAGGCTTATCGGTCGCTCTTAAGTCGGGCGATGCGGTCAGTAAGCAGGTCAGTAAAATAATAAGTAGTAGGTTAATCAACAACCCGCTCCTTATTTGTGGCTGGTGGCACCATGTCTGGCGTGATTTTGAAACTCTGATCCGGAAATTCGATGGTGGTTTGCTGATCCCGATGCTGAAAACCAAGATTGTGATTCACGCCCGGCCAATAACTCGATGCCGTCTCTGCAATCGGGATCAGGGTGTAAGCATCCACTGGTGAATTGCCGTGAGCGGGCAGTAGCCGGAAGATCGGACGAGTGAGGGTCAGTCCGTTGAGCAGAGATGGAACTCGAGAGAAGCCGTTTGGCACTCTATCCAGGAAGAATCGAACCAGCATCATTATTCCCATGCGCGAGGCTTGTTTTTTAGCTTAATTATAGCCTGTTCAATTAATCCTCCATAACTATCGCATTGCCGTACGCAATCTGTGTTCCAACAACCGCTATAAAAGTAACAGCATACTGACTGTTTGATGGAAATCTCAAATCGAATCATTCATGGGTTGCCCGGGATTTGCCCTATGAAGTCACTCGGTTTGGTGGGGTTTTATGGAAAGCTATTGATGGAAACTATCGTGCTAAATGGGGCTGTTGATTGTATCAATGAGCAACCAATGGCTATGCTAGATAAAGTAGAGCGTTGCTGCAAACTAACTACTGCATGTCATGGTCTATAGTGTGGATCTTAGATTTCCGCTTGGGAGTCCATTTTGTATTTGAGGATTGGTCTTGGATGAGTCTATGAGTGAAGTCAAACAGGCTGACAACAGCAGACAGGCTATACATCCAGTGTCGAGAGCTTGGATGCAGATAGCCGGCTGGGGTCTGTTCATACTCGGTGCTGTCGGTATTGTGCTTCCCCTGTTACCTACCACCATATTCTGGATCGGTGCGGTCTGGTGCTGGTCGAGAAGTGCGCCGCATCTGACAAAGCGCATTTTGGCGCACCCACGGTTTGGGCAGCCGGTCTATCTCTTTATCACTTATGGACAGATCTCGCGTATGGGCAAATGGATGGCGGTGCTGGGCATGAGCCTCGGTTATGTCATCTTTCAGTTGGTCGGCGGTCCGGGTTGGCAGCTCTCACTGGCGGTGCTACTGCTTCTGACCCTGGTTGCAATCTGGCTCTGGCAGCGCCCGGAGCCGACCCTTTCCCGTCAAGGTTAAACCTGAACCCACGGATTCAGGTTAAAAATAGCCATCCGTCAGGGTGAGCATGAAATTGACCAGATCCGCTCGCTCCTGATCGCTGAGATTCAAGCCTTCGAAGGTCCCTGCATTCATCTCTGCAGCGATATTCGGATCATTCACTTCCGGGGTGATGAACAGATTGGCCACTTGAATATCGTAGTGCAGGACTACCTCTTCCAGTGTCTCATAGACCCCATTGTGCATATAGGGGGCGGTTAACTCGACATTGCGCAGTGTCGGGACTCTGAATTTACCCCGCTCCGCCGCCTCGTCACCGCTCTCAATGGCGCTGCTGGCGCCCAAACCTTCATCGACAAAACTGTTGTCTGCAATGTTGGCGGGATTTTGCGGATTACTTGGTGTGCCAATGTTGTAGTAGCGGAAATTGGTGAACAAGGACTCCTCGGAGGTTGTCCCCAGGGGGTGGCAGTTGGCGCATTTGGATTTCGTGGCATCCTGGAACAGCTCGAAGCCACGCTGTTCCGATGCAGTGAAGCTGTAGTCCCCGTTCAGAAAGGCATCGAATTTCGAACTGAAGGGATTGACCTCGTCGGATGACTCAAAAGCCGCGATCGCTGTGGCGATATTATGGTAGGCGGTGTCGGTATCGTTGAAGGCGTCTTCACCGAAGAGTGCGGTGAACTCATGGGCATAGTCGGAATTCTGTACCTTGCCGACCACTTCTTCAGCAGAGGCATTATTCATTTCCAGAGGATTCAGGAATGGTCCTTTGGCCTGGGTTACCAGGTCGAGGGCCCGGCCGTCGAGAAACTGTCCTCCCTCATACTTTGAATCGGTTTCCGGAGTCTGGGCTGCGGCCGCAACGGTAGTGAATGAGGGTGTAAAGGCGGCATAGGCAGCCGTTGGTGCATTGCGATCTCCAAAGGTCCCGCCCACGGAGCCCTCAGAAACAGGAGCGTTAACGGTCACCCTTGGGTCGGCAAAGCCACTATCCGGATCGTGACAACTGGCACAGGCCTGGTTGCTGCCGCTTGAGAGGTTGGTATCAAAGAAGAGCTTTCTGCCCAGCGCCTCCATGGTGACCTGGCTGTTCTGGTCGGTATTGCTGTCCGTGTCGGTGCTGTCTCCACCCCCACCTCCACCACCGCCGCAGGCCGTGATTGCCAAAGTCAGACATAGTGCACACAAGCTTTCCCATCTTGACATGGATCCACCTCGAATCGGGATTAATCTCTGGATTACGTGGATAGATGTAATGGGGCTTGAAAGATTAGGATTTGATTTCGATCAAGAGTTGTCGGTTAAATCGCTTAACCATAACATTATTGTGGGATTGGTCACACTCCATAGTCATTTAGCGATTAAAAAAGTAAGCGCTAATCAAAGCCGACCATGGATTCAGCAGACTTTTCGATCCAGCCATGGATCAATTTTTTAGTCGTCAGACCACGACTGCATTGGCCGTTTTTGTCGACCACAATCACGCCACCTCTGCCCTGGACCTTGCGTTTGAAATAGTCGATGCCGGCTGCCGTGGCCTGCACACCATCCAACGTCTTCATCAGCATCAAGTCTGAGATCGTCTTACCAATCAGGGTGCGCATGAAATCTTCTCCATAACCGGTTGCCGAAACCGCACAGGTTTCGTTGTCGGCATAGACTCCCGCGCCGACGATCGGTGAGTCACCAACCCGTCCCATGGATTTGTTGACCATACCGCCGGTTGATGTGGCGGCAGCCAGATTTCCCGTGAGATCCCTGGCAACTGCTCCAATAGTGCCATATTTCTGCGCCTCGTCCTCACTATCCGTTTCATCGTGATCGAGCACGATTTTATCGTTCAGTCGTGCCTGCTCGAGCTGTGCAATTCGCTCCGGTGTGTAGAAATAGTTGTCTGGGGTCTGTTCGATGCCGCATTGATCAGCAAAACGCAGGGCGCCCTCTGCAATCAACATCACATGCTCACTTTTTGACATCACTTGATGGGCGAGTTGAATCGGATTGGCGATATTTTGCACGGCAGCCACTGCACCGGCAGAGAGGTCACGGCCATCCATGATCGCTGCGTCCATCTCGACCTTGCCGAGTTCATTCAGTACCGATCCTCGACCGGCGTTGAAGAGCGGATCATCTTCCAGTAGCGTTGCGCAGGTCGCAACGGTTTGCAGAGCCGAGCCACCCGATTCAAGTACTTCCCGTCCATGTTCAAGAATGCGGTGAATACTCTGACGGTATCGGCTTGCGGTCTTAGGGTCCTTGAGACTCTCCAGCATTCCCGCGCCGCCATGTATCATTAACGAATAGTGACCATTCTCGGCCATTTATTACCCCTGGTTGGATCGGTTGTTTAATCATATAGGCTATTTCAGAGACCGAGATCCGAGGTTTTTACAAAGGTTATTGGCTCGGTTGGAAATCTGTAGGTCCGGATCGGGGAGGGGCTGAATGGGTTTTACAGACTTTGTGCTGTCGTCTGTAAATGGACCTTACCGGTTGCTGGCTGGGACAATCAATAGTGCGGTGGTGGTGGCTCGGCTTCTGAAGATTGTAGTGGTGATGGCTCCAATGCCTTCAGTTTCTCTTTGAGCGCTTCAATTGCCGCTGTCAGGCGGTCAATTTTTTCCTGCTGAAGCGCTACGGTTTCACTCAGGGAGTGGATTGCCTCGTCCTGAAAGGCAATTCGACTCTCCAGTTCAACAATCTGTTCATCCATTTCAGTTCAGCCCGCTATCTTGGGTAGCGGTCATCAAGATTTGCCGGACACAGCACATTACGCATGATACCGATTAGCTCAAGCAGTTGGTGATTGCGGATCCGGTAGTAGATCCGGTTCGCCTCCTTGCGGGAGACGACGATATTCTTGTTGCGCAACTGCTCCAGGTGTTGGGATATATTGCTCTGAGAGGTGCCGGTGCGTTCCACAATCTCTCCGACTGAGAGTTCGTTTTCCCCAAGTGAGCAGAGTATTTTCCATCTTAACGGATGCGCCATGGCCTTGAGCGCATTGGCTGTCAGCGAAGTGTCTTCCTGTTCAGCAGGGCGAGGATCAAGCGGCTCGTTCATTTTTACACTCCTTGGGAAGCGGAACTGGTTATATCATTTTCACGCACATAACCGGTCATGTCTTTGGCAATACATATTATATGCTGGATTTCGTCGTTGCTGTCTTTGACCGCCGTACGGGAAAACAGAATCGGTACGCGTCGTTCGTCCTTGGCGATGAATCTGGCCTCGATGCGGCTTAATGCACCGGTGCGGATCAGGGCTTCAAGCCAAGTGCCGAAAAAAGCCCCGGCCTGCTCCTCTTCCTCCTCTTCGAAGACGTCACCAATCGAGAGTTGCAAAAGATCAGCCTCATTGTAATCGAGCATCCTGCAGGCGGCCGGATTGGCTGATTCGATCTCGCCTTGTGGATTGAGTACCAGCAGGGCCTCACCCATGTGGGTGATGATGTTCTCCAGGTGCTGTTTGGCAGAGGCGAGTTCCTCCGTTCGTTCAGCGACTTTCTGCTCGAGAATCTTGTTCAGCTCCCGCTCTTTTTCAATCAGTCGAAAGTAGGTACTGATCTTGTTAAGAAGCTGATTGTCATCGATCGGTTTGAGCAGATAATCGACACCGCCGACTTCATAGCCTTTTTGCTGAAACTCTTCTGTTTTGAATGCAGCGGTAAGAAAGATGATGGGAATATGCTTGGTCTTCTGGCGGATTTTCAGCATCGATGCGGTTTGAAAGCCGTCCATCTCAGGCATCTGTACATCGAGTATGATGAGATCGATTGCTGGATCCTTGATCGCAATATCGAGCGCCTGCTGACCGGAGATGGCCTCCAGTATCTCCACATCCATGTAACGCTGCACCAGGGTGCGAAGCGTAAACAGGTTATGTTCGTGGTCATCCACGATGAGCAGTTTGAAACCTGAGTATCTTTTCATACTGAACAACAAGTCGCTGTGTTTATATTTGCCATTGCCAGGTCAAGCTTGCCGTGTGGTTGTCTGTTTGAGATGGCTGCTTGTGCTACCCCAGATAGGTACTGAATACCAATTTGAGGTGTTCCGTATCCACGGGTTTAGCAAGTATCTCGTTGGCACCGGCATCCAGGCTTTTACTGCGGTCTTGTGCCGCATTCTTGGCGCTGAGAACGATGATACCCAATTCAGTCAGTCCCATCTTCTCACGGATATGTCTGATCGTATCATAGCCATCCAGTTCAGGCATCATGATGTCCATCAAAATCAGGCTGAAATCCTGTTCTTCATTGAGCGTTTCAATCGCCTCCTGGCCATCCCCGGCAGCCACCACCTCGAATCCCCAGGACTCCAGTTGCGGGGTCAGCGCCAGCAGACTCTGCAGGTCGTCGTCGACCACCAGGATGCGGTGACCGAGAAACGGGGCGGATATTTTATCGGCGATCGGCTGGATGCTGGGAGTCGGTTTCGATCTGCGCACCAGATCCGTCTCTTCGCTGGCTTCGTAGTGCTCGACTTGAGAGCTGGGGTGCGCTTCGTAATCGAATGCCGTTGGCAGGCAGAGGGTAAATCTGGAGCCTTGGCCCTCGTCACTCTGCAGGGTTATCTCGCCGCCCAGAAGTCTCGCCAATTCCCGGCTGATACTCAATCCCAGTCCACTGCCCCCGTACTGTCTGTTGGTGGAGCCGTCGGCTTGTTTGAACGCTTCAAAGATCAGCTCCTGTTTGTCGCTGGCGATACCGATGCCGCTGTCCTCCACGGTCAGGCAGATGGGTTGCCGGTCCGAGTCCTGATTGAGCCGGGCGCTCAGGGTGGCGCCACCGATATGGGTGAATTTCAAGGCGTTGGAGAGAAAATTCTTCAGGATCTGGCGTACTTTTTCCTGGTCAGAGAGGAAGTTTTCGGGCAGTTGATCATCGATCTCCAGCTTGAGAAAGAGCCCATGATCATCAAACTGGGGCTTTACCAGATCGATCAGGTCATCCAGCAGCGCACGCAGGGAGATCTGCTGGACGGTGAAGCTGGCGCGTCCGGCCTCGATTCTGGAGAGGTCGAGGATATTGTCGATCAGTGTGCGTAGATCCTGGCCCGCCTCATGGATCACTTGCAGCTGTTTCTGTTGCTCCTTGCTCAGCTGTTCATTGGTCTCGTTGAGCATCTTGGAGAGCAGCAGGATTGAATTGAGGGGGGTTCTCAGTTCATGGCTCACATTAGCAAGAAACTGTGACTTGTAGCGATTCGACTCCTCCAGTTGTTGAGCGTGTTGTCGCTGCTGTCGTGCCTGCTGGGCATGGGTTTCCGCCAGTTCCGTCAGTTGCTGGCCCAGCTGTTTGATCTCACTGGAGCCGCGCCAATCGAAGCGCACCGCATCGTCCTGCCTGAGCACCCGCTCCATACCGTCTCTCAGCCGTTCGCCAAACTGTTCGCCTCGCAAGGCTATCCAACGTGCCACCAGGAGTAGTATGACCAGTGCAACCAGTACGATAGTCATCACTCTGGCGACCAGGACATTGCGGAATTTATCCATCGGAGAGGGGTCGACAGGGCGACCGACCCAGAGGGGGCCTGAGCCCTCAGTGGTGAAGAGCGGCACCCAGATGACCTGCCGTCCCCGGCCCTCCCAGAGAGTCAGGTTGCCCTCTTCGAACTGGCTTTGCAGGCCACTGAAGTCTTCAAACGCCTGTGCCTTGTCGATTCCCCTGAGGCGTTGTTCAAGGTAGTTGCCGTCATTGGTTACCCACAAGGTGTTGCGGTAGGCCCTTGCCATGCCTCCCACATCGATATTGATCACCACCGCACCGAGCGTGGTCACACGATCATTACTGTCAGGACCGAGAATCGGGCTGATCATACGCAGGGTCATGAAGCGGCGGGGGTCGAGATGGGCGACATTGGGGTTGAGACTGATCTTACTTGCCGCGACCCGGCCAAACTCCTGATTGACATTGCTCTTGAAGAAGCTCTCCGAGGGCATGTCGGGTTTTTTGATGGTCGGTTCCCATTGGCGGGTGCGATGGTTCAGTTCCAACCAGTAACGGGGATTGCCCCGCAGGTCGAGAAACAGAATCTGAAAGATGTCCTGGTGATCCTGCAGGATCCGGTTGATCCACTCGGTGTAGCGCACCCGTGCCACGTCGATCTTGCCGTTATCCCCATCCTGCTGCTGTCCGAGGATCAGGCCGGGCTCCGGCAGTTTGGCCAGCAGGCGCAGCATTTCGTTTCGACTGGCCAGATGTTCATCCAGGTCGCGAAAGTCAGCTCTGAGATTCTGCAGATAGGCTTTGTGGTAAAAGAATTCAAGTCTTTCGAGTACAAACGGCAGGTTGGTGAGCACCATGGCGGTTAATGGAGCAAAACCGAACAGAAACAGGGCAATCAGAATCTTGGTTCGGAGTTTCACTGGCTATCAACCGCCTTGCTGCTTGGATCCAATGGGTGCTTTATACAATGGTTTAGGTGATTTCCCTAATCAGGTCAATAACTTGTGCGGCGTGGCCTTTGGGTTTTACATCGTACAGGGAGTGCCGGATGATCCCCTGCTTATCGATAATGAAGGTGGAGCGCAGTATTCCCATGCGCTTTTCGCCGTTTTTCTCTTTCTCCCGCCATACGTCGTAGGCCTTGCAAACTTCACCCTCGGTATCCGCCAGAAGCTGGACCGTAAGGCCATGTTTGTCACGAAAGGCAGCATGACTGACACAGTTGTCCCGGCTGATTCCGATCACCTGAGTGTTAAGTTCGGTAAACTCATCCGTTAAATCAGATAATTCAACAGCCTCGATGGTACAACCTGTGGTGTCATCCTTGGGATAGAAGTAGATCACCAGATTCTGTTCTCCGAGAAATTGATCGGAGCGGATGATATGCATGTCCGAATCGGGTAACTCAAAGGATGGCGCTTGATCTCCAGGGTTGAGCATTGTGTCTCCTAGATGCTTATTTTCATTGTGTTTTTTGGTCATTTTTTAGCTGTAGAGAGAAACCTTCAGTGCCTTTTTGTTGAGTGGCGGCCCAGTCGGTCAAAGCCCACAGCTGTCACTACGCAAGATAGATGACTTGAACGAGTTCGGTCAACCATCCATTGAGCTATTTTTTTGCGCGGTTTTTCCCTGACGTGGAGCTTGCCTGTATCGCCTGAATTGAGTTGCAAGAGTAGGAATATGATCTGATTGGTTGCATAATGTAATTACCATATTTGAGATCTCTTCTGCCATGGACACCGGAAAATGAATCTTGTCCTCTGGTGACGGCGTTTTTTCAGTGGCTGGTTGCCTCTCAAGCAGGAAAGCAAAGAAACAACATGAAGGCCAAATAGATATGTACGATGATTTTTACAAACTGGAGGGAAAACCCTTCCAGCTGACTCCGGATCACAAGTTTTTCTTCAATAGTAAGGGTCATAACCGTGCCATGGCCTACTTGCGCTATGGCCTGGAGCAGGGTGAGGGTTTCATCGTCATCACCGGTGGGATCGGAACAGGCAAGACGACCCTGGTACGCAATCTATTCGATGAGCTGAGTAGCATGAATGTCATGGCGGCTCAATTGGTCACTACTCAGGTTGACCCGGAAGATATGCTCAGGATGGTATGTGCCTCTTTCGGTCTGGCCCACGAAGGTCTCAACAAGGCAACCCTGCTGCATAATCTCGAAGCCATTGCCCGTGCCCGACACGCGGAAGGCAAGCAGATGCTGCTGGTGGTGGATGAGGCCCAGAACCTGCCCGCCAGGTCTGTTGAAGAACTGCGTATGCTGTCCAATTTCCAGGTCAACAACAGGGCCTTGGTGCAGACCTTTCTGCTCGGTCAGGAGGAGTTTAAGCGAACCCTGCAGAGTCCGGGTATGGAACAGGTCCGACAACGGATTATCGCCTCCTATCATCTGGATCCACTGAGTGTGGAAGAGACTGAAAAGTATATCGTGCATCGTCTGCAGCTGGTGGGCTGGCAGCAGGATCCAAGCTTCGCTGACGGGGTGTTCAAGATGATTTTTGAATTCACCGGCGGTGTGCCCCGGCGTATCAATGCGATGTGTGACCGACTGATGCTGTTCGGTTGTCTGGAAGAGATGCATGAGTTGGACAAAGATGCTGTACTCTCGGTGATGCATGAGCTGGAGCAGGAGGTCAGCTTCAATCCGCCGGTCGATGAGAAGCAGCAGGGTCCCCAGCTGGCATCAGTATCACCACTGCATCCCGGCGCGGCAGGCAGCAACAATCAAGCGGTTGCGTCGCAGCAGGCTGCACAGCCGATGGCCGATGCAGAAGAGCTCATCTATCGTATTCAGGATCTGGAAAAGGAGCTCAGTACTCTGAAGAAGACCCTGCGAAATGAACAGAAATTGCTGCGCAAGGCGATACTACTGCAGATGGATCTGGATGAATATGACGATCTCGACTGAGAGTGATTGAAGCAACATCCGATACGTTGATCCTCAGCCGCTGAGTGTCTCACTTCTTCTTCACACAGATAGCCACTTCAAGCTTGCACTGACGGCGATTGGCAAGGGATCCCTTGTGGCCGGACACCCAGGGGTGCCTTTTTATCTGCCGGGTCGGGATCAGTCGAGCGCCGGGCCGATGATGGCCTCAACCGTTTCAAATCCTCGTGCCTCCAGCGCTTCGGCGATCTCCTCCCAATCGTAGTCGGCATTGCTCTCCTCCGCGTGGGCGATGATGCCTGTGGCAAATCGATAGGCTTCATTACGATCCAGATCGTGGGGAACCTTGACCAGGCGAATCTGTTCGGGTCTTGAGCTTGGCAATACCATATAGGTCTCATTCATCAGTATGCTGCCTCATATTCTGCGGGGTGATGCTATCCGGTTCCGTCCTACTATACCCCAAATGGTCGCTCCGACTGAACATGGCCCATTCAGGTGCCGGATTACTAGGGCCTGTCAACACGAATCCAATACGCCCTGTTGTGCCTGAAAAAGTGCCAATCAAGGCGCGAGGAGTGCAGTTTGGGCGTGGATTCCGCTAGGCGATCGCTTTCAATGGCCGGTTGATACTTCAACCAGCTGTTTGTAGTGGTTTGAAGAGAGCAGTTCAGTGATCACCAGCGGCGGCTGGGGTCTGGAGAATAGATGGCCCTGACCTTCGTCACAGCCGATCTCACAGAGAAAGTGAAGCTGTCTGTGGTTTTCCACACCCTCCGCCAGAATGTTCAAACCCAGACTTTTACCCATCGCGATCGCTGTACAGATGATGCTGCGGTCCTGTTCATCATGCTCAATATTCTGGATGAATGACTGGTCGATCTTCAGGGTTGTGACCGGCAGGCGTTTGAGGCGATAGAGAGAGGAGACGCCAGTGCCGAAATCATCGATCGAGAGGGTGAACCCGAGGTCCACCAGTTGATCCCAGAAAGGATCATCGAAGGGCTTTTCCAGCAGACCGCTTTCGGCAATTTCAAGTTCGATTTTGTGTGGGCTGACGCCGCTCATTTCAACGGTGCGACAGATCTGATCATAGGCGTCACTGCTATTGAAGGTGTGGGTGTCGATATTGATTGCCATGCGACCGGGGTTCAGACCCTGATCCAGCCAGGAGTGCATCTGACTGCAGGCTTCATTGATCACCCAGTGGGTGATCTCCCGCATCACGCCCGCATCGTGGGCAACACTGAGAAACTCACCTGCGGACAATAGTCCACGCTGCGGATGTTGCCAGTAGAGCAGGGCTTCGAAGCCGGTCGTCTCACCTGAGTAGAGGTCGACCTTGGGTTGATAACGCAGCAGAAATTCGTCATTCATCAGTGCGGTGTGGAGGTCGATTTCGAGTTTGAAACGATTTTCCTCTTTTTTCGCCATCGCCTTGGTGAAGTAGTGATAGCCGTTTCGTCCCTCACGTTTGGCCATATACATGGCTGCATCGGCATTTTTTAACAGGGTAGTGGTGTCATTGCCGTCATCCGGATAGATGGCGATGCCGATGCTGGTGGTGATATGCAGCGTGTGAGGTTCCAGATTGATCGGCTGGCTCAGCAGACTGATGATTTTTCGAGCGACTCTGGCCGGTGCGTCATCCTGGTGAATGTCTTCCAACAAGACGATGAACTCATCACCGCCGAGACGTGCCACTTCATCATTGTTGCGCACTGCCTGGTTGAGTCGCTCGGCGCTTATCTGCAGAACCTTGTCCCCCATGTCATGGCCCAGGGTGTCATTGATTTTTTTGAAACGATCCAGGTCGAGATAGAGCAGGGCGCATTGGGTGTTGCGGCGTTCGGTGTGTGCCAAGGCATGATCGAACATCTCCAGGAAGGCGGCACGATTATGCAGCTGGGTAAGTGGATCGGTATAGGCCAGATTGTGCAACGCCATCTCATGTTGGCGCTTCTCCGTCACATCACTGAAGGTTGCCACATAGGAGTTGATACTGCCCGCTTTTCCCAGAACGCTGGTGATGCGTAACAACTCCGGATAGATCTGCCCGTTTTTGCGGCGATTCCAGATCTCTCCTTCCCAATGACCATCAAGAATGAGTCGGTCCCACATCTCCTCATAAAAAAGGTCATCATGCTGACCTGACTTGAGGATGTTGGGCCGCTTGCCGAGAACCTCCTCTTCCTGGTAACCCGTGATCTGGCTGAACGCTTTATTGACGGCTTCGATCTTTGCATCGGCATCAGTGACCATTACCCCTTCCGCCAGAGAGTTCAAGGCGATATCGCTGCGGTATTGTCTGCGCTTGGTTTCATGTTCCCGGGTAATGTCGCGAAACAGCACCACAGATCCGGTTAGGCTACCGTTTGTCCAGGTCGGCGAGCAGACGATACTGGTGCGGATGGTTCTGCCGTTGTGGCATTTGAAGTGTAACTCTTCACTGTTACAGTGATCGCCGCTGAGATTGTGCTGCAGAATCACACAGGGTTGATTCGCCAGCGATTTGCCTTGCTCGTTGCAATGGAACAGCTGATGGGCGTTCTGCCCAAGCAGCTGATGCTTTTTATACTTTAGAATGGCACAGGCTTTGGGATTGACGTAGTTGATGTTGCCCCTGGTGTCGGTTACGTACATCCCCTCCGCCATATGGTCGGAAATTGTCTGCAGTCGTTTGTTGGTCTGTAACCAATGGTTGAAGGCGTAGAGTGCAAGGGATGTGAGTATGATGCCGATCAATAAAAGGGTCAGGTGTTTGCTGCGGAGGTTGCGCAGTTCAGTAACGGCGGAGTAACTGAGAATATAGCCGCTAGCCATCTGCCGGTTGTCCCAAAGCGCCTGCAGGCTGACGATGAAACACTCATCGGCTTTAATGCAGACCTCCTCGGTGAAATCCTGATTCTGATCCAGTGCAAGATGGAGTGATGCGTTCGTCTCCAGCTGAGCCTCGATTTTGTTCAGTGAGCTGAGCTGGTCATGATTCTGCCTTGTCACTTCGAGCAGCAGACTGGGATTGATTCTTGTTGTCCGATAGCGTGGATACAGCTGGGGATTGGTTACCGTTTCATACAGATCCTGTTTTAAAACCAGCAGGAAATGGGTGTCACGCATAGTGCTCAATTGGTTGAGAGTTTTGCGAATCGCTTCGAAGGCGACTCCGAAATCGATGATCCCCACCATCCGATCCTGATGTATGATCGGAAAGGCGAATCTGTGGCTTGGATTGGCTGGATCATATTCGAGCATTCCGCCCTGGGGGAATCCATTCAATACCCCCTGCAACATCGGACGATGCTCAATAACCTTGTCGCCAAATTTCCCGGGTTGATCGAAACGTAGAAAGACCCGACCGTCTGGGAGTATGAATTGCAGGCCATGGATACCCTCTTGCTGCAGGTGTTCATAGCTTGTGATGAAGCGCTGAAAGAGACGGCTGCGTAACTCGCTCTTTTGTTTGTCGTCGCTGCTTGCCGCCGCCAGCAGGGACGCTGTCGGTGGCTGATTGAACCGATCTTTATAGAAAACTTCGATAATCCGCCGATAGCTTTTCAGAGCGGTGGTAACGGCTGTCTGCCGGGTTGCCTCGGCCCGCTCAAGCTGATGATCGATCTCCCGCCAATAGTCAAAAAGCAGCAGACTGGCCTCCGCACCTATCAGGAAGATCAAAGCCGCTATGAATTTAACGGAATTCAATCTGCCTCTCCTGGTAAGCGTCAACAGACGCCGGCTGCAGGTCAGTGAAAAAGCAGTAGTGTGCCGCCATCAATAAGCGGAAGGTATGGGTCTGTTGCGATCGATATTCGATGTGGGATCTGCTGATCGTAGGCTTTCGATCTACCCACGACTGATGCAGAATGACTGGTATGAGTTCCAACACGAGAGTCCTCTTCTCTTTCCCTTTGGATTTCTATTTATTGACCGATCAGTAGGTCTTCCATAAATCCCTTAAACTATTGTAGGTTATTATCTGTAGTCGTTGCAGTGTTATCTGGCTAATGGCTAACACTTTTTTATACCCGTTTCGGGGATTTTCAACTGAGTGGCAATCACCCCCCTCCGCTTGAGGGGGTCTGAATGAGCGTTGCCACTCAACCTGCAGGCTGAATCAGAACTGGTCCTCGGCAACGCCTAAACCGCCAGGTGCTGCCACGCCATTGGTATCTGAGAGTCTGATCTTCAGTGACAGGTTGTTGCGGGAGTCTGCATGCGCCAAAGCCTCTTCCAGAGTGATTTTGCCCTCCTGGTAGAGTTTGTAGAGGGATTGGTCGAAGGTCTGCATACCCCGTTCGTTACCCTGTTCCATCACCTCTTTGATGGTATGGATGTCGCCTTTCTGGATCAGTTCGGAGATATAGGAGGTCAACAACAGTATCTCAACGGCAGGCAGTCGTTGGCCATTTTTGCCTTTCACCAGTCGTTGTGAAACGACCGCTCTCAGATTCAGCGAAAGATCCATGTAGAGCTGCTGGTGGGCCGTGTCCGGGAAGAAGTTGATGATCCGGTCCAATGCCTGGTTGGCATTGTTGGCGTGCAGGGTTGAGAGACAGAGGTGTCCTGTTTCCGCATAGGCAATGGCATGCTGCATGGTGAACATTTCCCGGATTTCACCAATTTGAATCACATCCGGCGCCTCACGCATGGCATTCTTCAGTGCATTCTCATAGGAGAGGGTATCGAGTCCGACTTCCCGCTGGTCGACAACCGACTTTTTGTGGGTGTAGAGATACTCGATCGGATCCTCGATGGTCAGAATGTGGCCGGTGCGGTTCTGGTTGCGATGTTCAATCATCGCTGCGAGGGTGGTCGATT
Source organism: Candidatus Thiodiazotropha sp. AKAK2 (assembly GCF_058244685.1). Classification (NCBI taxonomy): domain Bacteria; kingdom Pseudomonadati; phylum Pseudomonadota; class Gammaproteobacteria; order Chromatiales; family Sedimenticolaceae; genus Candidatus Thiodiazotropha; species Candidatus Thiodiazotropha sp. AKAK2. Next base: position 36,638 of record NZ_JBSYOP010000024.1, read on the forward strand.
TACCCGATCCGGTGGCACCAACGACCAGGATCAGCCCCCGGGGCTCCATAATGAGATCCTTCAGAATGATCGGCAGATTGAGTTTTTCAACCGGAGGAATAACGCCTTTGATGTAGCGAATGACCATCGCTGCATCGCCTCGCTGGCGATAGACATTGACCCGGAATCGACCCAGTGCATTGACCGAAATGGCAAGATTGCACTCATAAGTGGCCTCGAACTCCTTGATCTGATCATCACTCATGATGCCATAGGCGAGTTTTCTCACCTGACCTGACTGGAGCGGGGCCGTGCCTACCGGTCGTGTCTCACCTTCTGCCTTCAGATTGGGCGGGGCGCCTGTACTGAAAAATAGGTCTGATCCATTTTTTTGCACCATCAGTTTCAGATAGGGCACGATATCCATACAGTTCTCCTCCTGGGCGGATGGACATGTACACTTGTCCTTCGCTGGAATTGTTAAGTAGCAGATTCCATATCGGCAGATCCTCTCAGGAATGTAGCTAATTTTTTGTAAAATGATTAAAACACTCGAATATAGGAGGGTTAATGCCTACCCCGATCTGTTTGTCGGCTCTTCACTGCTATCCGGTGAAGTCCCTGAGAGGCGTGGCTGTTGATCGGTCCAGCGTGGATGGGTTTGGCCTGGTGCACGACCGGCGCTGGATGGTGGTGGATAGCGATGGGGGATTTTTATCTCAGCGGGAACTCCCCCGGATGACCCTGATTGGAGTCGAGGTCGAATCCGATGGGCTGCTGCTGACAGCTCCGGATATGCCTGGCTTACGGGTTGGCAGACCAACCTTTGCTGCGCCCAGAATCGAGGTTGAGGTTTGGCAGGATCGCCTCGAAGGTTGTGTGGTTGAACAGCAGGCTGATGCCTGGTTGAGTCGTTTTCTCGGTGTTGAGTGCCGTCTTGTCTATATGATGGACGATGTGAAACGTCAGGTGGATCAGCGCTATGCGGAGCCCAGACATCTCACGGCCTTCAGCGATGGCTTTCCTCTGCTGCTGGCCTCTGAGGCCTCGCTTGAGGAGCTCAACAGCCGGCTTGAGTCGCCCCTCTCCATGGCACGCTTTCGTCCCAATCTGGTGGTTTCGGGCACACAGCCCTACGCCGAGGATCAGTGGTCACGGATTCGTATCGGAACGATGGAGCTGAGACTGGTGAAGCCCTGTTCCCGTTGCAGCATTACAACCGTGGATCCCGCCACCGGGGTACGGGGCGCTGAACCGCTGGCCACCCTGGCCGCTTACCGACGACGGGGAAAACAGGTCTACTTTGGGCAGAATCTGATCTATGATCACCCGGGAGAGCTGAGCGTGGGGATGTCAGTGGAAATTCTGGAGTATCGTGATGAACAATGAAGCCGTACTGACAGCAACCCGATGCTGGGTGGAAGGAACGGTGGTGGGACTCAATCTATGTCCTTTTGCCGCTGTGCCGGTAGAGGCGGGGCGTATTCGCTATCTGGTCTGCCCGGAGTCCGATATGGATGGGATCTACCGGGCGATCCTGGCTGAATTTGAGACCATGCTCGAGCGGCAGGATGCCGAGGCCAGCCTGCTGATCGTGCCGGCAGGTCTGGAAGCGTTCGATGATTACCTGGATCTGCTGCAGGTGGTGGAGGAGGTGATTCCCGAAGCGGGCCTGGAAGGCAAGTTTCAGCTCGCCAGCTTCCACCCGGATTACCAATTTGATGGTAGTGATGAAAGCGATCCGGCCAACTATACCAATCGCTCTCCCTACCCCATGTTTCACTTCATCCGAGAGGAATCTTTGGCTGAGGCGCTGAAACACTACCCACAACCGGAGCTGATCCCACAGCGAAATATCGAGTTATTACGGGAGATGGGTCTGGAGGCCGTAGAGCAGCGATTAGCCCGTTGCCGGAAGAAGGGGGGGTAGCTGCTTGGTCAGTGACTGTTTGCGCTCCACATATTTGCCACTCAGGACAAAGCCACTCAGCTGACCTTGTGGATCGTGGAACAGGCACTCTGTGCCCTGCTGGTCCTGGTGGTTTTGCCAGTCCCCCGCCGCTCCGCGTTGTGGTGGCGCGATAACGATTGGATGCAAGGGTGTCTTGATCACCACCGGCATGGCCGGATAGACCACTTCGGTGGGCTCACCGGTGAGGGTCTTGGCCAGCGCACGCGCGGCGTTCATGATCGGCATCACATAGGGCAGGTTGAAACCGGCGACTTCGGCACAGTCTCCCAGTGCGTAGATTCGCTCGTGACTGGTTCTCAGCATGCGGTCGGTAACGATGCCCCTGGCTGTCTCCAGACCGGCCTCGGCAGCCAGCTGCATCTCCGGTAGCAGGCCAACGGCGGAGAGCACCAGATCACAATCGATAATGGAGGCATCCGTCAGGGTTAGCCGGTAGCGTTGACCCAATTGATCCATGATGGCGGCCGTCTGCTGCAGATGCCAATGGGCGCCGGCCTCTGTCATGGCCTGCTGCAGGGTTTTGCCGGTGATTGCCGGCAACAGGGTGCTGATCGGGTGGGGGTCCGGTCCGATCAGACTGACCTGATAGCCCTGACCCAACAGGTCGTTGGCAAACTCACAGCCGATCAGGCCAGGTCCGATGATCGCCACATGGGCGGGTGATTGGGGCAGCAGCTGCCTGAACCGGTGGTAGTCATAGAGACTGTTGACGGTGACTCGATGTTGCTCAGCATCACCACGCATGGCGGGAAGGATCGGTTTCGCCCCCAGAGCGAGTACCAGAAAAGTGTAGCTTGGCTCACCCTGGTCGGTGATCACCCGTTGGCGTTCGGTATCGATGGCGGTGACACGGCAGTTGGTGTCGATGCGCATCTTCAGCCGATCGCACATGCTCTCTGCCGTGGCATTGACCAGGTCCTGGCTCTGCTTGCCCTGTGCGAGGCCATTTGAAAGCATCGGTTTCGAGTAGAAATCTCCCGCATCCGCGGTGATCATCTGCAGTTCGATTGACTCATCGACGGCCCTGATCTCCCGGGCAAGGCTGTAGCCGGCCAGGCCGGAACCGAGAATCAGAATTTTTTCCATCTTCTTGTTTTTAAATAATCCGCTTTGGAGGTCCCAGCTCCTAGGCTACCATCTCCACCATCTCGAAGTCAGCTTTGCTCACACCACACTCCGGGCACTCCCAGTCATCCGGGATTTCGCTCCAGCGGGTTCCGGCAGCAATACCCTCTTCCGGCAATCCTTCGGCTTCGTCATAGATAAAGCCACAGACGATACATTGATACTTCTTCATAACTTCTCCCAACCTATTCCTGAGTGGATTAAAGGGTTTTGCTAAAAGATAGCCTGATACCCCTCTCCACTCCACCCTGCAAAGATTGGGGAAAGAGTAAAATCAGCCTTTGCGTGGCAGTTTGCAGCCTTGGTCTGAATCAGTCGTACTCATCTGACCGTCGGGCGTCACCACGCACCTTGTCGGCTGGGTAACGGGCTTCGTTAATGGCAATTTTCCGTTCCGTCGCATCGATCAGGTCGATATCCAGTCGTTCGGCGCAACGGATCAGATAGATCAGAATGTCAGCCATTTCCATGGCGACCTGCTGATGCTTATCGTCGGACAGATTCATGCTCTGTTCCTCAGTCAGCCACTGAAAATGTTCGACCAGCTCGGCACACTCCGCAATCATTGCCATGGTCAGATTTTTCGGGCTGTGGAACTGTTCCCAGTCCCGGGTTTGGGCAAACTGTTTGAGTCGATTGTTGAGGTTGTCCAGGGAGTCTTGGGACATGGCGGCCATCCTGGTGGTTGACAAAGCGTTGAAGTTTGATGGTCAGTCGATGGCAATCAGTTCAATGCCGTTCTGATCGGGGTCTCGACAAAACAGTGCGCGGCGTCCCGAGCGACTGAGGGTAAAGGGGATCCCGGCTGTTTCCAGTCTGCCTTTCAGTGCCTCGAAATCGGACACAAAAAAGGCGGTATGGCGATCCCGGCCACCATGCTCGGGGCGTCCCTCGAGCGGGTCAGGATTCGGCAGCTCCAGCAGATGGATCTGCTGCTCCCCCACCTGCAGCCAGGCCCCGGGAAAACCCAGCTCCGGGCGTTGCTCGTCGACGCTCAGTCCCAGCAGACCACAGTAGAAGTCGAGTGCTCTACCGGTATCGGCGACCAGCAGACTGACATGGTGGAGCCGGCTGATCATTTGCCCAATCGCTGACGGGCGCGTTGGATCGCCTGGCGGACCTGGGCGGGGGCCGTGCCGCCGATGTGATCCCTGGCCGAGACTGACCCCTCCAGGGTGAGAATCTCAAAGACATCCTCATCGATCTGATCGGAGAATTGCTGCAGCTCGGCCAGACTCATCTCCGACAGATCCCGGCTTTCGGCGACACCGAAGGCTACCGCCTTGCCAACCACCTCATGGGCATCACGGAACGGAATACCCTTGCGTACCAGATAGTCGGCCAGATCGGTGGCGGTGGCAAAACCCTGCATCGCGGCCTGGCGCATCGCCTGTTTGCGGCAACTGATGGCGGGAATCATTTCAGCGAAGACTTTGAGCGAGCCCTTCAGGTTGTCGACGGTGTCGAACAGGGGCTCCTTGTCTTCCTGGTTATCCTTGTTGTAGGCCAGGGGTTGACTCTTCATCAGGGTCAGCAGACCGATTAGATGGCCGTAGATACGTCCCGTCTTGCCGCGGATCAGCTCCGGCACATCCGGGTTCTTCTTCTGTGGCATGATCGATGAACCCGTACAGAAACTGTCTGAGAGTTCAACAAAGCCGAACTGGGCGGAGGACCAGATGATCAGCTCTTCCGAAAAGCGGGAGAGGTGCATCATCAGAATGCTGGCTGCGGCACAGAATTCAATGGCAAAGTCCCGGTCCGAGACCGCATCCAGGGAGTTTTCCGCCGGGGCGCTGAAGCCCAACAGCTGTGCGGTCATCTGACGGTCGATGGGATAGGTGGTGCCGGCCAGCGCGGCCGCCCCAAGCGGCATCACATTGACCCGCTGCTGGCAGTCGGCCAGTCGCTGCCGATCCCGCTCCAGCATCTCGAACCAGGCCATCAGGTGGTGGCCAAAGGTGACCGGCTGGGCGGTCTGCAGGTGGGTGAAACCGGGCAGGATGGTCTCTGCCTCCTGCTCCGCTTTATCCAGCAGTGCGTTTTGCAGTTTGCCAATTGCGATTCTCAGTGCATCGATCTCATCGCGCAGCCAGAGGCGGATATCGGTGGCCACCTGGTCATTGCGCGAGCGGCCGGTGTGAAGTTTTTTGCCGGCATCGCCGATAGCCTCGGTAAGCGCCGATTCGATGTTCATGTGGACATCTTCCAGTGAGACAGACCACTGGAACTCCCCCGCAGCGATGCGGCTTTGAATCTGTTCCAGGCCCTGGATGATGTCATCCCGCTCCTGTTCGCTGAGAATTCCCTGTTGCGCCAGCATGCGGGCGTGGGCGATGGAACCCTGGATATCGTAGCGATAGAGTCTGCGATCGAAATCCACCGAGGCGGTAAAGGCCTCGACAAAGGCATCGGTGGGCTCGTTGAAACGGCCGGACCAGGGTTTGGCTGTGAGGTGATTGTCGCTCATGAAGAACAATCCTGATTGGTTCTGAGGTGAAAACAGCGCGGATTATAACAGGGGGCGGGATTGGCCGCATTGCTGAGTCATATCGGTGTGGTTTGATGTATAGTGAAGAAAAACAGATGCTTAGCCTGAAGTTGTTGCTCTGGGGCAGATACGCCTAAAGGTCGAGCATCCGGTCGTTCTCTCAACAGGGTTGTCAGGGAGCCTGGTAAACGGGGATTGGGATCAGTTATAAACCGGTAGTGGACATGCCTAGGGATACCCAGCAGGAAAACAAAAAAACAGTTTCGTCAGAAAAGAGTAAGGTGCTCTTTTTACCCAACTTCTGCGCCATCCGGGTGGTCTTTGCAGTGGTCGTGATCTGTGAGCTGCTGGCGATCATCCTGAGTCTGGCGGCGGTGGAGCGGCTGGAGGATTTCATGATGCCTCTGAGCCGGATCTCACTGATGGTGCAGTGGATCGGTTTAAGCAGCGCAGGCTTGATCTGCCTGTTTCGCAAACAACTCAACAGTTTTGGCAACTGGGGGGCTGGAGTGGCCTCATTTTTGATTCTGATGGGTATGACTCTGTTCGTCTATCAGCTGATCGTGTGGCTGAACCTGGGACTCGACAGCGCTCAGCATAGCTCCGCAGACGCCTACACTGAGCTGTTACCCCGGGCACTGGCAATCAGTGCGATCGTCGGTGCTCTGGTGCTCCACTATCTCTATCTGCAACATCTGTGGCGCTGTCAGGAAGAGGCAGAAAACAGTGCCCGGTTACAGGCCCTGCACTCCCGGATTCGCCCCCATTTTCTGTTCAACAGTATGAATACCATTGCCAGTCTGACCCGCTCGGATCCCAAGCTGGCGGAAGAGGTGGTGGAGGATCTTGCGGATCTGTTTCGGGTCTCCCTGGGAGATGCGGCGCGCCCCTCCACCCTCGGCAGGGAGCTCGAACTGGCGCGACAATATCTGGGTATCGAACACTATCGGCTCGATGAGCGGTTGGAGGTGGTCTGGTCTCTGGATGAGGATCTTCCTGAACAGGCGTCGATACCACCGATGATTCTCCAGCCATTGCTGGAAAATGCGGTCTACCATGGTATCGAACCGGCCCCGGATGGGGGGCGGATCACCATCTCAGGTCACTATCGTCGTCAAAGGGTCAATCTGAGTATTCGCAATACCCTGCCGCAAGCGCATCAGACCAGTCAACGGCAGGGCAATCAATTGGCCATGGAGAATATTCGTGCCCGACTGTCCGGCGTCTACGACCTGGAAGCAAGTTTGACGGAAACCATCGTTGATGGTGACTATCAGGTGCGGCTGGTGATTCCCCATCCCTGGTGGGGGTAGTCTCACTCGTTATGGATTTTGTACCAATCCGAGTCAGTCAAAACCGCCGGACCAATGGGTGGATCGCTGGGATTGGCTCTCTTTTTATTTTAGAGGCAGTGGTTTGAAAATATTGATCGTGGATGACGAAGCCCTGGCAAGAGATCGTATGAGGTCTCTGATCGAGGAGCTGGGCGCCCCCTATGAGGTGGTCGGGGAGGCGGCCAATGGTGAGGCGGCCCTGAGTCTTTTCAACCAGCTTGGGGTAGATGTGGTTTTAATGGATATCCACATGCCCGGAATGGATGGTCTTGAGGCGGCCAACCAGCTTGCACAGTCTGAGTCTCCACCGGCCGTGGTCTTCACCACCGCGTTCGAGGAGCATGCCCTGCAGGCGTTTGAGACTGCAGCCCAGGACTATCTGCTCAAGCCGGTGCGTAGAGCCCGTCTGCTGGAGGCGTTGCAGCGTTGCCAGAGAGTGACCCGCAGTCAGATCAATGCCGCTGCGGAAGGTCTGGGAGTGCCGAAGCTCAAGGCCAGCTACCGGGGCGGACTGACCACCATTCCATTGGATCAGGTGATCTATCTGCGGGCTGACTCGAAATATGTCATCGCGCGCCATCTGGAAGGTGAATTGTTGCTGGAGGAGAGTCTGAAGGCGTTGCAGGAGCGCTACAGTGACTGGTTGTTGCGTATCCATCGCAATGCCCTGGTGGTCAGGCGCAGCCTGATCGGTTTGGAGAAGGGTGTGGATGGTAGCAGCCGGGCTGTTTTACAGGGTTGTGAAGAAACATTGGAGATCAGTCGACGTCATCTGCCTGAAGTACGGCGTATTATTCGGGGCGCAGATAAAAAAACCTGACAGGCTTGCCTGTTTACCTTATTGAGTCTATTGAAAAACTTCTCTCTCTACTGCCTGGCCGTTGGCTGGTCATTTGCGGTTTCTGCCCAGCAGGGCGAGACCATCTCCGCACCCTCTGATGATGCCGGCTATCCACCCATGGTGGTTCAAACCTGTTTTTCCTGTCATGGCCCTCGTGGGCAGAGCCAGTCTCCCGCGATCCCCTCGATTGCCGGACTGCCGCGGGACTATCTGCTGAACGTACTGGCGGCCTATCGGTACGGGGGTCGATTCGGCACGATTATGGACCGGATCATGGGCGCCTACGACAAACATCAGGTTGCGATCATGGCAGACTATTTCAGCCGGCAACCCTACCGGGTTAACAAACAGGATGCCAAGTGGCAGCTGGCTGATCGAGGGCGACAGTTACATCGTCGTTACTGCAGGGAGTGTCATGGGGATGGGTTGCAGCTGAGCGATAAAGGGGCGCCGCTGCTGATCGGGGGTTGGATGGATTATCTACGTTGGACGATTCGCGACTATCTGGTCGGCATCAACCAGGGAGACGAGGAGATGAGTCGTCAGCTGGCGCGTCTGATACGCAATCACGGAGAGCCGGGGCTGGAGGCTTTGATTCATTACTATGGCAAAGGCAGGCCATGAACGGTAGTCCGGTGATCGAGGGGCTGGGCTGTAGGGTTCCTGTCTGCGCTTAATTCGGGCCCGGCTTGGCAGGCTACCGGAATTGCGCCGAATCCCGGCAGGCTTTAGCATAGGCGCCTAATTATCCTTAGAGAAGCACTGAAACATAGATCGGGAGCGCTGCCAGACGGCTGCCGGTGGCTGGTTCAAGCTTCCTGAAATCATGACATATCGACTGTTTGGCGGTTAGCTGCCAGGCGGCAACATTCGAGGTCTTCTGTTGATGTCCCAAACTATTCGAATCGCCACCCGTAAATCACCCCTGGCCATGTGGCAGGCGGAACATGTTGCCGCAGAGCTCAAAAAAGCCCATCCGGGGTTGCAGGTTGAACTGCTGGGCATGAGTACACAGGGGGATAAGATTCTCGATACCCCATTGGCAAAAATCGGTGGCAAGGGGCTGTTCATCAAAGAGCTGGAGCAGGGTTTGATGGCCGATCAGGCGGACATCGCCGTGCATTCGATGAAGGATGTACCGGTGGAGCTGCCGCCTGGCCTGCATCTCGCTGTGATCATGTCCCGCGAGGATCCACGGGATGCCTTCGTTTCAAACAACTACCAGAACCTGGATCAGCTACCTCAGGGGGCTTGCGTCGGCACCTCCAGTCTGCGGCGTCAGTCCCAGCTGGCGGAACAGCGTCCCGATCTAAAGATTAAATCTCTGCGCGGCAATGTGAACACCCGTCTGCGCAAACTCGATGATGGGGAGTATGACGCCATCATTCTTGCCGCTGCCGGCCTGATTCGCCTCGGCTTCGAAGCGCGTATTACCGCTTTGATCGGAGCGGAGCAGAGTCTGCCGGCAATCGGTCAGGGCGCGGTCGGTATCGAGTGCCGGGTCGACGACAAACGGGTCAATGAGCTGATCGCACCCCTGCATCACCAGGAGACCGCTGCCTGTGTGATGGCTGAGCGGGCGATGAATCAGCGGCTCAATGGTGGCTGCCAGGTGCCGATCGCCGGCTATGCCATGCTGGAGGCGGGAAATCTGTGGCTGCGAGGTCTGGTTGGTGAGCCCGATGGCAGCAAGATCATCCGTGGTGAAGTGGAAGGCACCGTGGAGGAGGCTGAAGCGATGGGTGTCGGATTGGCCGAGCGTCTGCTGGATTGGGGTGCGGATTCGATTCTTCAGGCTCTGTATGAAAACAACAACTGATCACTGAAGCTATGGTTGACTGTGATCTGAGGGGTTGCGGTGTTCTGGTTACCCGGGCAGCCCATCAGTCCGAACAGCTTGCCCGGATGATCGAGGCTTGTGAGGGTCGTGCGGTACGGCTGCCGGCGATTGAGATCCAGCCCTGTCGGGACCCCAGTCAGGCACAACAGTTATTAACATCGAGATGGGACTGGATCATCTTTGTCAGTCCCAATGCGGTGCATAATGGATTGAAACTGCTGGCTGAGCATGGATTAGCGGATGCGGGTATCGGTGCTGTCGGTGCATCGACGGCCCGGCAGCTGAAGCGGGCCGGGATAAGTGTGGATTTGATACCCGATCGGGGTTACGACAGCGAAGGCCTGTTATCATTAGCGGAACTGAACCAGGTGGATGGACTGAAAATCCTGATTGTCAGAGGTGAGGGAGGCCGGGCTCTGCTGGGTGATACGCTGCAGGCGAGAGGCGCTAAAGTGCGTTATGCTGAGGTCTATCGGCGGGTGAGACCCGACCCCCATACCGAGTCATTACTGGCAGGTTGGAGTGAGAATGTTCAGCTGGTGACCACCACCAGCAGAGAGATATTACAGAATCTGGTGGAAATCGTCGGTGAAGCGGGTTGGTCAAAGCTTTCGCAGACACCGCTGGTCGTGATCAGTGAGCGGATGGAGCTGGAGGCGCAGCAAATGGGGTTCTCCACCATCATCAAAGCCTCAGGCGCCGATGACCGTTCATTAATGGAGGCAATCTGCCACTGGGTGGAGTGAGTCCGGCCGCTGTGCTGGGATGCTTGATCGAGGTAACAGAAGGTATTCAAAAACCAATGAGTGAACAACAACAGGGTGATAACAGATCATCTGACATGGACGAGGATTTTGATCAGGCGATCGAAGCTGAAGTTGAGGTGCTGGAGTCAGCATCAGGCCAATCCAACACCGCCCGCTTGCCACTTGTTTTGGCCGGTGTGGCGCTGTTGGCCGTTATTGCCTCATTGGTGTTCGGCTATCGCTACTGGGTTGAGATGAAGACGACCCTGGAACAGATGAACCGCGATCTGGCGGAGGCCAATCAGCAACAGAGTCAGTTTGCAGATCGTCTTATGCAGTCCCAGCAGGCGTTCACCAAGCAACAGCAGCAGATTGCTGAGCAACAGCAGGCTCTGGTGGAGCAGGCGGAACGCGTCAAACAGGCCAAAGAGGCGGCCAAAAAGCAGGATACTCAGCTCTATCGCTCACTGGCTGAGATACAGACCAAACTGGGTGGCCGGGAGGGTCAATGGCGGGTTGCCGAAGCGGAGTATCTGATCCGTGTGGCGAATCATCGCGTCAGTCTGATGGGGGATGTTTCAACAGCCCTGGAAGCGCTGAAGTCGGCTGATGAGAGGCTCAGTGCCAGTGGTGATCCGGTCTGGTCCGGCGTGCGCGAGCAGCTGGCCCGTGAGATCACCCAGCTGAAAGCGGTGCCGATCGTCGATCAGGCCGGTATCAGCGCCGAGCTGACAGCCCTGGCCGATCAGGTGGAACGGTTGCCGCTGCACGACGAGGGAATCGCTCTGATAGCGAATGAGAAGCAGACGGCTGGGGATGAGTCCGTGGCGAGCAGCGAGGATTTGGCGCTGGAACGGATTGTCGATGATCTTTGGCAGGGTTTTAAATCGATGATGGTGATCCGTCATCATGATCGTCCGGTGAGCGCCATGTTACCACCGGAGCAGCGCTACTTTCTGATACAGAACCTGCGTCTGAAGCTGGAGAACGCAAAGGCCGCTCTGATGGGGCAGGATGCCAGCCTCTACCAGGACAGTCTTAACGGGGCGCTGGAGTGGTTGAAAGCGTACTTTCTGATGGAAGATCCGGGTGTCTCCGGGTTCAAAGGGCAGCTTGAGGTCTTGGTGTCGCGGGATATTGCCCCGCAAATGCCCGATATCTCAGCCTCCCTGCGGGCGCTGCAGAAACAGCGCCAGCAACTGAGCCAGGGAGGAGCACAGTGAGAATCCTGATTGCGGCCTTTATTGCTCTGTTTGGTGCGGTAGCGCTGTCACTCTGGATCAAACAGGATAACGGGTATGTCCTGATCGGTTATGGCCAATGGACCGTGGAGGGCAGTCTGGCCCTGTTCGTACTGGCAGCGGTTGCCCTGTTTGTCGTGCTCTACATGATCATCAGAAGTGCAATTCATGTCTGGAGTATGCCGCTTCGTATTGCCGGGTGGCGGCAGAAGCGACGGGTATTGAAAGCCCAACAAGCCCTCACCCGGGGGCTGGTCGAGTTGGCTGAGGGTCGCTGGAAAGTGGCAGAGCGGCATCTGACACGCTTTGCAACCCAGTCGGAGACGCCTCTGCTGAACTATCTTGCGGCGGCCAGAGCCGCACAGCTACAGGGTGAACATGAGCGGCGGGATGACTACCTGCATCTGGCCCATGAGAGTGTGCCCTCTGCCGATGTGGCGGTCGGTCTGACCCAGGCTGAATTGCAACTGGCGCATCAGCAGTATGAGCAGGCACTGGCTACCCTGATGCATGTGCGCTCCCTCTCCCCCAAACACAGCTATGTGATGACCCTGTTGAAAAAGCTCTATGAAAACCTCGGGGAGTGGCAAAAGCTGGAGGAGATGCTGCCCGAGCTGAAGCGTCGCCGGGTGATCAATGAGCAGGAGTTTCAGAGCCTGGAGAGGCGCGTCTATGGTGAACGCATGAAACAGGAGTCGACCCAGTTGAGCACGCTGGTGAGCTATTGGCAGATCATTCCCAAGGCTGTACGCCAGCAGCAATCGATGCTGCTCGACTACTCTCGCTACATGATGGAACTGGATGCCGGATCCAGGGTGGAGCCGTTGATCGTCAACTCAATCCAGCGTGAGTGGTCTGGCGAACTGGTTGCCCTGTATGGTCAGATCGAGCTGGCTGATCCCTCTCAACAGCTCGCCACAGCAGAGGCTTGGTTAAAGCAGCATCCCGAGGATCCAACCCTGCTGCTTACCCTGGCAAGACTCTCCCTGCAGAATAAACTATGGGGTAAAGGTCGCAGCTATCTGGAGGCAAGTATTGCCATTGCGCCAACTGCCGAGTCCTATCAGCAGTTGGGCGTCCTGCTGGAGCGTCTGGGAGAGACGGACAAGGCGATGCAGTGCTTTCGTTCCGGGCTTGGTCTGGCGCATCAAGAGTCGCAAAAATCACTGCCGCCAATCAGCGCACGACCCGCACTGAGTCAGAGTTCGGAGCCTGTCCAGCCTCCCACTCTGCTGGAAAATGTGTGAAATTTTTGTAAACTAATAGTTCTATGAATTATAGGGTTTTATGGGTTAGTATTAGCATCTGAATCTCGTTAGATTGGAGTGTCAGCAGGCTAACGAAATCGATATATCACACAAAAGGAGTTGTCAGTCTTTTAACGAGCAAAGTTCCGCGAGGGCATTGTCAAAATTGACTAATCCAATTCCGCTGCCGGTCTTACTCTTTCCTTACCTGGTTGCTGTTTTAAGTTTCTCCAGCTTCGCCGGCTGGAACGCCTCTGATGATGTAGATGAAAGTGCTGCGGCACTGCAACTCGAGGGCGATCATGGTCGTGGTTACGCGATCTATGAAAGCTGTGCAGTCTGCCACATGCCTGAAGGTTGGGGGACTCCCAACGGCGCCTATCCGCAGATTGCCGGTCAGCATCGCAGTGTGGTGATCAAACAGCTCGCCGACATCCGCGCCAACAACCGTGACAATCCCTCAATGTATCCGTTTGCGATTCCTGAAGAGATCGGTGGAGTTCAGGCCATCGCCGATGTGGCGGTCTACATCGAGGCCCTCAAGATGACCCGCGCAACGGGCAAGGGGCCCGGTGTGGATTTGGAGTATGGCGAACGTCTCTACCGGGAAAATTGTACCGAGTGTCACGGCAAGCGAGGCGAGGGTGATGCGGAGAAGGCCTATCCACTGATTCAGGGGCAGCACTATCACTATCTGCTGCGTCAACTGAAGTGGATTCAGAATGGCAAACGCAGAAATGCCAACAAGCAGATGATGAAAATGATCCGCGATTTTGAACAGCGGGATTTCCAAGCATTGGCAGACTACGTCTCCCGCATGGCGACCGATGAAGATAAAAGTACTTCGATGACCTGGAAAGATCGCAAACGTGAATGATTCATCCAGCCCCGACTTGAGGCCTCATTCGGTGGAGGCTGATTCTGATACAGAGGATAAGGCTGAATTCTCTGAGCGGCGGGAGCTGTTGATCAGTTTTCTGTGGCTGTTTATCCCGGTGTCACTCGTTTTGGCCGGCATCTTCTACGCCTTTTCCAACCAGACTCAAAAATATGAACTGCAGACGGCACTGATCCGTGAAGAGGCGGCACTGAGCAATGCCAGTCAGCTCACCTCTTTGATCTTTGTGCAGAAGCTCTCCGATCTGTTCGTGCTGGCAGAGGGGGAGGTGCTGAGAACCTATCTGCATGAAGAGAACCTGAAAAACTGGGTCAGGGTGGCCAGAGAGTTTTCCCTGTTTGCCCGCCGAAAGCCGAAATATATGCAGATTCGGTATCTGAATGAGCATGGCATGGAGGTCATCCGGATCAACAATGTTGCGGGTGAGCAGGAGATCGTTCCGCGCGCTCAACTGCAGGATAAAGGGGGGCGCTACTATTTCAAGGAGTCCTTTCAGCTCAACCAGGGGGCGATCTATATATCCCCGCTTGACCTGAATGTGGAGAAGGGTGTCATCGAACAGCCGATCAGGCCAACCATCCGTTTTGCGACCCCGGTGGTGGACGGTTATGGGGAGAAGCGTGGTGTATTGATCATCAACTACGATCCGCAAGAACTGTTGCAGCGGATTGAAGATATCTTTATTTCCAGGCTCGGTCAGGCGGTGATGCTCAATAGCGACGGTTACTGGTTGATCGGCAAGCCGCAAGAAGAGCTGTGGGGATTCATGTACGGCCGTGAAGAGACCTTCAAGGATGACCACCCGGACGTCTGGCATGCCATGGAGTCCAGTGATAAGGGCTCATTTTTTTCCGATGATGGCCTGTTTGTATTCCAGAGAACCTATCCAATGGATATGAGTAAACAGGGCACTCTGGAAAATATTGAATTCAGCCAGCTCGATAGCCCCAGGGAACGTCAGGTAGGTGAGCGCCACTGGATCTATCTCTCCCATATATCCAAGGACAAGATCGAGGAGCTGACACTAAAACGTCTCGTGGTGGCGGCGGTTACCTACCTGTTGCTGTTCTTCGTTACCGCCTTGATCAGTCTCTTTTTCGCCAGAAATTCGGTGCAGAAAAAAATCGCCTACCGTCAGCTCAAACAGTTTGCCACCACCGATGCCCTGACCGGGCTCTCCAACAGGCGGGAGCTGGAGAAGGTTGGTGATCGGGAGTTTCGCCGCGCCAAACGGTTCGGTCGGGAGCTGTCAGTGATGATGCTCGATCTGGACCACTTCAAAGAGATCAACGATACCCATAACCACACCATGGGGGATGAGGTGTTGCGGCATGTGGTGGAGATCCTCGCTAAAGTAACCCGGGGGCAGGATATTCTGTTCCGTTACGGGGGCGAGGAGTTTCTGATGCTGTTACCTGAAACCCATGAAAAGGGTGCAAAATTTCTTGCCTCGAGGATCTGCACACTGGTTTCGGACAAGGCCTATGAAAAGGAGAATGTGAGAATTCCGGTCACCATAAGCATCGGGGTTAGCACCATTGAGCCCGACGACAAGAGTTACCATGAGATTCTGATCAGGGCCGATCAGGCGCTCTATCAGGCGAAGCGAACCGGTCGCAACCGGGTTGTGGTCTACGACGATTCCATCGCCGACCTTCCGACGGAAAGTTAAGCTGTAGTTACTGATCTCTCCGTTGTTTGCGGGGGTCAGCCGCTTTTAGCCGTCACAGCCGCTGCTCCATATTCAAACGAATCTGAATAGAGCTGTTCATCAGAGAGGCCGTGGGCAAGAAAGGCATCCTTACCCGCCTGGATCATCGGTGGGGGTCCGCTCATGTAGACTTCGTGGGCGCTCAAGTCGGGATAGTTTTCGATGACTGCTTCATGTACCCAGCCCGATCTACCCTGCCAATCCATATCCGGTTCCGAAAGTACGGGGGTGTAGTTGAAATTGGGGTATTGTGCAGCCCATTGCTCCGGCAGGTCTGGCAGATAGAGATCATCTCGGGAGCGAACACCCCAATAGAGATGCATGGGTCGGTTTACGCCGATCTGAAAGGCGTGTTCGATGATACCCTTCAGCGGTGCAAATCCGGTTCCTCCACCCATCAGGATGATCGGTCTGTCAGACTCCTCACGTAGATAGTAGCTGCCGAGAGGTGCTTCGATCCGCAGAATGGTCTTCTCCTGCATGCCGTTGAATAGGTGGTCGGTGAAGGCGCCACCGGATACGTGTCTTACGTGTAGTTCAATGTGCTCATCATCATGGGGTGCATTGGCGATGGAGAAGGCGCGCTTGCTGCCGTCATTGAGGATGAAATTGAGATACTGGCCGGCCAGAAACTGTAACCGTTCACCCTCGGGGAGTTTCAATTTGAGCAGAATCACATCCTCGTTGAGGCGGTCGATAGAATCGATCTTGCAGGGCATGATCCTGGTCTGTATGTCGGTCGATGCGATGATCTCGGCAACACCGATGGTGAGATCGGAGCTGGCGGCAGCCTGACAGGTGTAGCAGACGTCGGTCTCATTGTCGCTCATTACCGGTGGTTGACCATTGGGATAGTTTATTTCACCCTGTGACAGGGCGGCCCGGCAGTCACCACAAAAGCCGTTGCGGCAGCCATAGGGTAGATTGACTCCCTGTCTGATGGCCGCATCGAGGATGGTTTCATTCTCCTCCACAGTAAACTGGTGGCCGCTGGGTTCAACCTGCACTTTATGGGACATGAGCTACTCTACCGATTGAAGTGTCTGGACAATAGGTGGTGCCATCGATACGGCAACACCAAAAAATAATTAAGGCGGAATTCTCGCCTATTTTGCTCAGGAATTAAACCGGGAGTCCATTGGGTTATGGGTGTGACCATTATTGGCTGTGGCGATATCGGTACGCGTCTGGCGCTGGCCTATCGGAAATCGGCACTCGAAGTGACTGGCTGGGTCGCTACCGATGAGAGTGTCGGGCGATTGATGCAGCAGGGTATCAAGGTGCAGCAGATCGATCTTGATCGGCAATCGCCGCCAGCCACTCGTCTGGCCGGGGAGTTACTTTTCTATTTTGTAGCGCCTCCACCGAGTGGTGTGGTGGATGGTCGGGTGAGCCGGCTGATCGCATCAATCGACCAAACATCGCAGCCAGAAAAAATAGTCTATCTGAGTACCAGCGGAGTCTATGGAGACTGTCAGGGTGGGTGGGTGGATGAGACCCGGGAGCCGAATCCGACAGTCGATCGGGCAAAACGACGTCTGGATGCTGAACAGCAATGGCAGGCCTGGAGTCAGCGAACTGGTGTTCCTCTGGTTATCCTGCGGGTTGCCGGTATCTATGGTCCGGGAAAGCTGCCGATTGAGCGACTGAAAAGAGGCTTGCCGATGGTGACGGAAGCGGATTCGCCAATCACCAACCATATCCACTCCCTGGACCTGGTGGAGATCGCTGCAGCAGCGATGGAGAGGGGTAGGGACGGGGCGATCTTCAATGTTTGTGATGGTCGGCCGGAAAGCATGACCCGCTATTTCGATCGGGTGGCGGACTATCTTCAGCTGCCAAGAGCGCCGCAGATCTCCATGCAGGAGGCCAGGCGGCAGCTCTCCCCGGGGATGCTCTCCTATCTGGCGGAATCCCGCCGATTAAGCAATCGCAAACTGCTTGAAGAGCTGGGTGTGGTATTGCGTTACCCGGAACTGGAACAGGGGCTGCCGGCCTGTTTCGAGTGAAATCTCGGCCGCCAATGGAGACAAAGCACCGCCACCGGCCGCAAATGATTTTTACGCTTAAGCCATTCGCTCTCTTGAAGGTAAAAGAGTGATTCTGTGTTTGTGTTAATTTGCGCTGATTCGCGTCCTTCGCGGCATGCTTATTTAACCTTCAGCCACTTGAACAACGGATCCCAGAGGATCACATCCTTGTAGACCTGGCTGGGCGCCAGTTCAAACAGGGCCAGCCCCCGTTCCGCCGAACGGATGTAGTTCTGACTCTCCCGGAAATGGGTGATGAAGGGGATCTTCAAATGACCCAGGTAGGATTCTAGGTCGTGGTAGATGCGGGTGTTCTCTTTGACCCGATTGGCAACGATGCCGATGCGGGTCTGGTGCCTGGATACCCGGCCGCTCTCCAGCAGCTCGGTGAGAAAGCGGTTGCAGGCGCGCATGTCGATCGGCGATGGCAGTACCGGCAATACCAGCGTATCGACCCGCAGTAGCATTTTGTTGATGGTCTTGCCGTGCACGCCAGCCGGTGCATCCATGATCAGTATGTCGGTGCCTTTGGCCGGTTTGACTGGGCCAGCGAGCGCATCGATGGCCTCGATATCCGGAATGCCCTCATAGTCCTGTCTCGCTTCAAGCCAGTCGAGGGTCGATTTCTGTGGGTCAAAGTCAGCCAGCGCAACTTTATTCCCCTCATCCGCATACCAGGTGGCAAGATTGGTGGCGATGGTGGTTTTGCCACAACCCCCTTTGGCGTTCATCAACATGATCGTGCGCATTACTCTTTTCCTGTCCTCTAGGTGTTGTTTTTAGTGAGGCGGGTTACTCCCACTGCTCCTGGATTAAAGAAGTATCAGGGCTAATTGGGATCGTGTTAACAGGCCCTAAGATCATAGTTTAGTCGATCCCGAGCTGATCCCAAATTTCATCGACACGCTGCTTGACTGTATCGCTCATAACGATTGGTTTGCCCCACTCCCGGTTGGTTTCCCCGGGCAGCTTATTGGTGGCGTCGAAGCCGATTTTTGAGCCGAGGCCCGATACCGGCGAGGCAAAATCCAAATAATCGATGGGGGTGTTTTCGATCATGGTGGTATCCCGTGCGGGATCCATGCGGGTGGTCATTGCCCAGATCACATCCTGCCAATCCCGGGTGTTCACATCCTCATCCACAACGATCACGAATTTGGTATACATGAATTGACGCAGAAACGACCAGATGCCCATCATGACCCGCTTGGCGTGTCCCGGATACTGCTTTTTCATGCTCACCACCGCTAAACGGTAGGAGCAACCTTCAGGGGGCAGGTAGAAGTCGACAATTTCTGGAAACTGCTTCTGCAGTATCGGCACGAAGACCTCGTTGAGGGCAACGCCGAGTACTGCCGGCTCATCCGGTGGTCGTCCGGTATAGGTGCTGTGGTAGATGGGATTTTCCCGGCGGGTGACACGGTCGATGCGAAAAACCGGAAAGGTTTCCACCTCGTTGTAGTAGCCGGTATGGTCTCCATACGGACCCTCTTCGGCTGTTTCGCCAGGGTGCAGATGACCCTCCAAGACAAATTCGGCCGCCGCTGGTACCTGTAAATCGGAGCCGATAGATTTCACCACTTCGGTTCGGCTACCGCGCAGCAATCCAGCGAAGGCATACTCTGAAAGGGTATCAGGCACCGGGGTTACGGCTGCCAGGATGGTCGCGGGATCCGCACCCAGAGCGACACTGATCGGAAACGGCTCTCCCGGATGGCTCTCTTGCCACTCACGGTAGTCCAACGCACCCCCCCGATGGGCGAGCCAGCGCATGATCAGGCGATCCGGTCCGAGCAGCTGCATGCGGTAGATGCCCAGGTTCTGGCGGCTCTTGTTCGGTCCCCGGGTGATCACCAGGCCCCAGGTTATCAGCGGGGCTGCATCCTCCGGCCAGCAGGTCTGTATCGGCAGTCGCGTGAGGTCTACCTCGGCACCCTCCTGGCAGACTGCCTGACAGGGGGCGTTACGCAGCTCTTTGGGCGCCATATCGAGGACTTTGCGAAACACCGGCAGCTTATCCCAAGCATCCTTCATGCCTTTGGGCGGCTCCGGCTCTTTCAGATAGGCCAGCAGTCGGCCCACATCGCGTAACGAGTCCACCTGCTCCTCACCCATGCCCAGGGCGACCCGTTCTGCGGTACCAAACAGATTGCCCAGCAGTGGATAGTCAGAGCCCTTGACCTTCTCGAACAGCAACGCCGGGCCGCCCCGGCGCAGGGTACGGTCGCAGATTTCCGTGATTTCCAGATTGGGGTCAACCTCGGTGTGGATCCGCTTGAGTAATCCCCGGGATTCAAGTTGTTGGATGAAATCACGCAAGTCTTTGTACTTCATAGCACTTGTAAGCCTCGGGTTGATAACCCGGCGATTATTTCGGTTGTTGGATTAACGTTAACAGGCCCTGGCAGATTGGATTCTTGTTTACAGGCCCAAACGCGAGGAAGTACCAAGTCCTTGTATCCAGTCCCGGTTAGGGTCATTCAGAAATATGACAAGGTGCTAAAATTAATAAATCCTCTGCAAGACATTACCAGAGGCGTTTGACAGGTCAAGCGAAAGCCAAGAAAAGCCCTGAGTTAAATCGCTTTTTGGAGGGTAGGGCCAGTTGACACCACCCATCGTCAGTAAGAGAATTCCAATCGTCAGGGAGTTGACTGGCCAGAGCTTGTGTTTGAGATCGAGGGATACGATCTGCGCCGGGTGGATAACAGAAATTGGATTTCCCGCACCAGGCCGGTTCTGGGGCGGAATCCCAAAACAGCGATCGATCACTATGAAAAAACTACTCCTTACTACGTTATTAGCCATTCCTTTAGTCTTCTACTCAGTCTCCTCAGTGGCATTCGACGTCGGTGGTTTTGTCAATGGGGTAATTGAAGGGGTCAGCGATTCTTTCAAGGAGGCCAAAGGTAAGCCAGGAGCCCATGAAAAGGGTGAGCAGCAGGAGCAGGGTAAATCGGACGAGTCGGCTTCCGCCAATGAGTCGGCCACAGCGGCGGCCGAGGATAAATAGAGGTTTTGCCTCGCTGCTGGCAGGCAGAAGAGCTGATTCTTCATTCTCTGTCCGAGTGAGTCTTTCTGCCGTGCTGACGATCACTGTTTGTCGATCAGGTTGATTAATAGGCGTCGAGCCTCACCACTGGGGCTCATCTGCCTGTTTCCCACTCAAGTGCTCTTTTAAACCGCCGCTAACCTCTGTTGTGACATCTTGGTTTTGTCAAAGGGGACATTTTAGTCATGCGGATCGAGAGACATGACAAGGATGTACTTAGAGAGACCCTGCTTTCCAGTGAAGACCAACTCATCGAGCTGATTCTCAAGTACGCTGAGCGGCAGCACTATACAAAATACACTTCCACCCTCAAAGAGGCCTGGCGGCGATCGATCGATGGATTGACGCAATCCATAATTGCCACACTGGAGGCCTCTGATCTGGTGCCCGAGCTGGGGCCGGATGAGGATTTCTCTTCAGATTCAAGTACAAAGTTCGGCGTGATCGAGGCGCAGCGACATCGGGCCAGAGGGGTCAATCTGTCGATGTTTCTGGGTTTGATGAAATACTACCGACAAGCCTACCTCGATCTGATTGCGGAGGTCCGTGGATTCCAACAACCAGCTACCATCAAGCTACTGATCAATCGGGTCTACGATCGAATCGAATTGGCCTATTGCAGTGAGTGGTCCGGTACAGACAGTGAAGATCAAATCAAGGAGTTGAGTGACAGCAATCTGCATCTTACTAATGAGAAAAACAAGTATCTGACCCTGTTCGAAAGCCTCTCATCACCAGTAATTCTGTGTGACGTCAATGGTAAGGTGGACAACTACAACAATGCGGCAGGGCGCTTACTGCTCGGCACGACCACGCCGGGTAGTCGCTATTATTCCGAAAGACGCTCCGACCTGGATCCTCCTGCATTGCAGCAGGAGCTGGCCCGGATGGTGGATGAGGGGAATCAGCAGATGGATCTGGATAAGGTTTATCAGACCCCGGACGGGGAGAAGACCTACCATATCCAGATTGAGCAGATGCTTGATGTCAGCCATAAGTTCTCTGGCTACACCATTCTCTTCAATGACATAACTGAGCGTCTGCAGTGGTCCAAACAGCTTGAGGAGATCAACCGCAAACAGACCTTGCTGATCGATGATCTGAATCAGACCAGGCAGCAGCTGGTGCAGTCGGAAAAGATGGCCGCTGTCGGTCAGCTCTCAGCCGGTATCGCCCACGAGATCAATACGCCGATTCAGTATATCGGAGACAACACACACTTTTTGCAGGAAGCCTGCGTGGATCTGCAGAGTCTGTCGGAAGGGTATAAAATCTTGTTGGCAGCGGCCAAACAGGGTCAGGTTGAGAGTGGATTGCTCACCAACCTGGAAGGTCAGCTGGCTGCAATGGAACCCGACTATCTTTTTGAAGAGATCCCCGGGGCGATCAATCAGTCGCTGGAAGGGGTGGACAAAATCGCTACCATCGTCTCTGCGATGAAGGTGTTTGCCGGTCCGGAAACGTATGAAAAGGTGGAAACCGACATCAATCTGGCAATTACCAGCACGCTTAATGTCTCCACCAATGTCTGGAAATATCATGCCGAGATTGTGACCGAGCTGGATCCGCAGTTACCGACCATATCCTGTATTCCCCAGGAGCTGAATCAGGCATTACTGAACATTATCGTGAATGCGGTTGATGCTATCGCAGCCGCCGCTGGGGAGGGTGAACAGGCCGGGAAGGGCAGAATTACCATTCGCACAGCAGTGGAAGATGACTCGGTGCTGATTAAGGTCAGTGACTCTGGCACAGGCATACCTGAGGAGATCCGTTCGAAGATTTTCGATCCGTTTTTTACCACCAGGGCCCTGGGTAAGGGCATCGGACAGGGGTTGAATGTGGTCTATCACACCATCGTGGTACAGCACAGAGGAAGCATCGATGTTCAAACCAAGGTCGGTGAAGGCACAACCTTCAGCATCCGTCTGCCCCGAGAGCCCCGGGATGACGTGGCAAACGTGAGAGCTCAGCCGGTTGAGCAGATCAGTTAAGTCTGTTCAGCTTTAACCTCAACCCCTGGCCAACCGGTATCCGGCGCCATCTATCGCACCTCAGAATCCAGCCTTTTTAATCAGGCGTCTGTTGTTTTTGTCTACTCAATAATTCGCTCATTTGACGAATAATCTGAATCATCAATGACAGCGTTATTTCAACGCCTATAATGTCAGTATTGTGACCTAAATTGGTGCATTGTTAACCCGGCAAACTTGGGCTGTACAGGGATGGGCTGTCAAGGTATCGGGTTGAGAAAGCATGCGAGTGTGCTGTCCGGTCTGCATGACCATCAGGCTTGTTTAGCCTGATTACATAAAAGAAGAGTTCTATGTTTGAAAAAGATCCCCGTACCTTCTCTCCGGAATACAAGAATCTGTCACCAGAGCAGAAAGCGATGGTCAAGCTTGAGATTACGCTGACCAATTTTTTTAAGAATTTCGATGTGAGTATGTCCAGATGGGAGCGTATGATCTATCCCATGCTGGTGGTGGTTGGGATCCTCGGATTGTCCGGCTTCTATCTGATCTACAACGTCACGACCGACATGCGTACCCTGACCGAACAGGTCGACCCCCGTATGGAGGAGCATCTCCATGCCATGGCGACCAATATGGATCAGCTCGCTCAGAATATCTCCGTCATGACGGAACAGATCACCTTTATGGTGGATCGGGTTGACAGTATGGAGCAGCACATTGCCACCATGGATGGCAACATCGGGGTCTTGGCGGTCGACGTGGGCAGTATGAAGCAGAATATCGGACAGATGACTGCCAATATTGCGGATATGAATCAGGCCATGCGCACCATGACGGTTAATACCGGATTCATGAGTCGTGACATCAATCAGATGGGCCGGCCGATGGATTTCATGAACTCGTTTACACCCTGGTAAGACCGAAAGCTGAGGGCGATGCTGAACTGAGGGCACGCCATCAGAGCTGCTTTCCTACTGTAAGGGTCTGTCCTAATGCCTCGTAAATAGTGTTTGATTTCACAATAAATCGAGCTGTCCGGTTGAAAAAATGCTCGGAAGCAGTAATATAAGAATAATCTAATATACTAATTGGAGTCCTTCAATGAGGCGTTCTCTGGCAACTTTACTGCTCAGCGTGGTGCTGCTTCCAGGCTATCTAGCCGCTGATACCACGGCCCTTGAAACCGGAGCGGTGGTGAAACGGGAAACCGCCAGAGAGTTCTGGCTCGATGGTACGGTTGAGGCGATCAACCAGACCACCCTTTCCGCTCAGACCCGGGGACAGGTGGAACAGATTCTTTTCGATGTAGATGACTATGTGGAGAAGGGACAGGAGATTGTGAAGCTGAAGGATACCGAACAGCGCGCCGGTCTTAACCAGGCCCGGGCCGACCTGAAAGAGGCGGTGGCCCGTCGACAGGAGGCGCTGGACAATTTCAATCGCACCAAAGACCTGTTCGGTCGCAAACTGGCCTCCCAGTCCCAGCTGGATAAGGCGACGGCGGCACTGAAATCCGCTAAGGCGCGTAAAGAGGCAGCGGATGCCCGACTGGCCCAGGCCACGGAGCAGTTCGAATATACCCGCATCAAGGCACCCTACAGTGGCATCGTTACCCATCGTCATGTGGAGGTAGGTGAAATTGCCTCGCCGGGCCAGAAACTGATGAGCGGTACCTCGCTGGACCAGCTCAGAGTGATCGTCGATCTGCCTCAGAGTCTGGTGCCGGTGATCCGGCAGCAGGGTAAAGCACGGGTGCTGCTCTCCTCCGGTGAATCCATCGAAGGCGTGAAGCTGACGATCTTTCCCTTTGCCGATCAGAGCAGCAGTACCTTCCAGGTGCGGGTCGATCTTCCGGAAGGGGTTAAAGATCTGTTCCCCGGCATGTTCGTCAAAACCGCCTTCATCACTGGGGTAAAGCAGGAATTGGTGGTGCCCCGGGAAGCGGTGGTCTACCGCTCCGAGGTGACTGCGGTCTATGTGCTGGGTTCGGACGGGCGGGTCCATTTCCGCCATATCCGTGCCGGTCATCCGGTCTCCGAAAATGCACTCTCTGTGATCGCCGGTCTCTCTGCCGGAGAGCAGGTTATTCTTGATCCGGTGGCTGCGGCCACCGAGCTGAAACAGCAACTGGCGGAGTGAGACAATGAGTAGGCTGGGTATCTCAGGTGCAGTGGCCAAGCAGTTTCTGGTCACTGAAATCACCCCCTTGCTGGCACTGGTCGGCCTGTTGCTTGGCGTCTTCGCGGTGTTGATCACCCCCCGTGAGGAGGAGCCGCAGATCAATGTCACCTTTGCCAATATCTTCATCCCCTTTCCCGGCGCCACCGCCACTGAGATCGAGCATCTGGTTGCCACACCGGCGGAACAGGTATTGTCCGAAATCGACGGTATCAAGCATGTCTACTCCACCTCCAGGCCAGGTATGGCGGTACTGACCGTGCAGTATCTGGTGGGAGAGGATCGGGAGGATGCGATTGTCCGCCTGTTCAGTAAGGTCTACGCCAACCAGGACTGGTTGCCCCAGGGGCTTGGGGTTGGACAGCCGATTATCAAACCGAAAGGTATCGACGATGTGCCGATCGTCACCGCAACCCTGTGGTCTGAAGATCCGGATGTGGGCGCCTATGAACTGAGTCAGGTGGCACACGCCATCGAATCGGAATTGAAGCGGGTTCCCGGTACCCGGGACATCTACACCATCGGCACACCGGACCGGGTGGTGCATGTGGTGTTGGATCCCCAGTCTCTGGCGGGGCATGGTATCGATCTGGCCGATCTGCGCCTGGCCCTGCAATCAGGCAATCACATCCGGGACAACATCAGCGTCACCGCGGACAACCGAGAGTTGCTGGTTCAGGCAGGGACTTTTCTCACCTCGGCCGATGAGATCGGCAGCCTGGTGGTGGGGGTGCGTGACGGCAAGGCGATCTACCTGCAGGATGTGGCCCAGGTAATCCATAAACCCGATCTGCCCAGCCAGTATGTCTGGATGGGAGTCGGACCTCAGGGGGATATCAAAGGGCTGCCCGATGGGGGTAAGTACCCGGCGGTGACCATTGCAGTTGCCAAAAAGCCCGGAACCAATGCGGTGGATATCGCCAAGTCTGTGATCAAGCGGTTCGATCAACTGCAGGGGGTATTCATACCGGAAGGCGTGCAGGTGACGATCACACGCAACTATGGTGAAACAGCCGAGGCCAAGGCCAACAAGTTGATCACCAAGCTGGCCTTTGCCACCCTGTCGGTGGTGCTGCTGGTACTGTTGACCATCGGGTGGCGGGAAGCCTTTATCGTCGGTGCTGCTGTGGTGGTGACCCTGGCAATCACCCTGTTCGCCTCCTGGGCCTGGGGCTTTACCCTCAACCGGGTCTCCCTGTTTGCACTGATCTTCTCTATCGGTATTCTGGTGGATGACGCCATCGTGGTGATGGAGAACATTCACCGCCATCTCCATCTGGGGGCAAAAAATCTGCTGGAGGCGATTCCAAAGGCGGTGGATGAGGTTGGCGGGCCGACCATCCTGGCGACTTTCACCGTCATCGCAGCGCTGTTGCCGATGGCGTTTGTCACCGGTCTGATGGGTCCTTACATGAGCCCGATTCCGATTAATGCCAGTACTGGAATGTTGATCTCACTGGTGGTGGCGTTTGTCTTTACCCCCTGGTTGACCAACCGGGTGCTGGCGAGCCGGGTCGAGCAGTTTGCCGGGCATGTCGAGGCAGAGTCATCGACCGGTCTGAGTAGGTTTTTCAGCTCGATCATGACGCCTTTTCTTGTGGGCAGCCGGGGTAACCGCATGCGCTGGATTCTGTTGGGATCGATCCTGCTGCTGATTGCTCTGTCACTCTCTCTGGTGGCGACCAAGTCCGTGGTGTTGAAGATGTTGCCCTTCGATAACAAATCCGAGTTCCAGGTGGTGCTCGATATGCCGGAGGGAACCAGCCTTGAGCAGACGACCCGGGTGTTGGATGAGCTGGGAGACTATCTGGGCCGTGTTGCCGAGGTGACTGATTACCAGGTCTACTCCGGCACCGCTGCTCCAATCGGCTTCAATGGCCTGGTGCGTCAATACTATCTGCGGGAAGGGGCTCATCTTGGTGACATCCAGGTCAATCTGGTGGATAAGCAGCACCGGGATCGCAAGAGTCATGAGATCGCACTGGCCGTCAGAGGACCTTTGCAGGCCATCGCCAGGGAGTACAACGGCAATGTGAAGGTCGTGGAAGTGCCGCCGGGCCCACCGGTGATGTCGCCACTGGTGGCTGAAGTCTATGGCCTTGACTATGAAGGTCAGACCGAAGCGGCCTGGGAGATTCGTCAGGTCTTCGAAAACACACCGGACATCATCGATGTGGATGACAGCGTGGAGTACCCTTCGGCGAAATTTGTGGTGCGGGTCGATCGGGCCAAGGCCTCCCGCCTTGGGGTGGCTCAGAGTACTGTGGCCGAGGCGCTCTCCACTGTGTTGAGCGGTGAGGATGCCAGCTATCTGCATGGGGAGAACCTGAAATATGCGGTGCCGATCCGCATCGAATACGCCGAGGCGGATAAGGCGGATCTCGATCAGGTGCTGGCTCTCAGGGTCCGCTCCCAGACCGGTGAGATGGTGCCGCTATCGGAAATTGTGCAGGTTATCCCTCGGGTGAGAGAGTACTCGATTCAACATAAGGATCTGCTGCCGGTGGTCTATGTCACCGGGGATATGGCAGGCGAGACGGACAGCCCCCTGTATGGCCTGTTCGATATATCCGGCCAGTTGAAACAGGGCAAGATCGAGCAGTGGTTTCTGCAGCAACCTGAGAATCCCTATGCCTACAGCCTGAAATGGGATGGGGAGTGGCAGATCACCTATGAGACATTTCGCGACATGGGTATCGCCTATTCTGTGGGTCTGTTGATGATCTATCTGCTGGTGGTGGCCCAGTTCCGTTCCTATTTGGTTCCGCTGGTGATCATGGCGCCGATTCCCTTGACGGTCATCGGCATCATGCCGGGGCATGCCCTGCTGGGCGCTCAGTTCACCGCAACCTCGATGATCGGCATGATTGCGCTGGCGGGCATCATCGTTCGAAACTCCATCCTGTTGGTGGATTTCGTCAATCAACAGGTGCGGGAGGGTATGGCGCTTGAGCAAGCGGTGATCAACTCAGCTGCAGTACGCGCCAAACCCATTGGGTTGACTGCGGTAGCCGCGATGGCTGGTGGATTCTTCATTCTGGATGATCCGATCTTCAGTGGTTTGGCAGTGTCGTTGATTTTTGGTCTGTTTGTCTCGACCGTGTTGACGTTGGTCGTCATACCGGTGGTCTACTACGCCGCAATGCGCAACCGGGTTTCATTCATCCGGGGCGAGGGTTAATCTTTCGGGCGCCTGCGTGCCCCTGGCAGGTACCCTCGCCAGCCGAGCACCTGGCTGGCGGTCACTCCGATCAGCCAGAGGAGGCTCAGGAGCAGGCTGATGAGGCTGTCAGCCGGGCTGCAGCTTTGGCTGATCAGGCAGCTGTCCGAGAGGAGAAACGCCTGAACGGCAATGTATGCCAGCGTCTCAATGGTCAGATAGAGCAGAATGATCGAGAGCTTGTGGGCTGGTGAAGGATAGTGATAGTTGTCGCTATCCTGGAAACGGGCCTCCAGCTGTTCGAATCCAGGTAATCTTTCCGGTTGTTTTATTACAACCACAGATCCGGCGAGCAGATCATGGAGCGCCTGATGACGTTTTGTCATCAGCACAAAAATAAATGACCACCAACCGGTGACCGCCTTGAGCAGTGATCGTATCAACGATTGCAGGATTCCAAGCTTTGCATTCCCGCTATGCTTCAGAACCATGATATGCCGCAGATGGTGTCCAGGCGTACCGCCGGTGAAGGAGACCAATACAGGATCGATGATCAGCCAGGCACAGGCCGGGTAGATGAGTCTTATCCAGGTTGGCTGCTCTTCGAGAAGGGGGAAAGCCATCCACCAACTGAAGATGATGAGAAAAAAGATCAGAGAGTCGATCAACAGAGCCTGTACTCTGCGAAGCAGTCTTGGGTATTTCGTTGGTTCTTCCATGATTTTGATGGTCGTTACCTGATTTGGCACAGGGTCCAGCAGTAGATCGTTTATCGAGTCAATTGTAAATGTTCACAGCCAAAATGGCACTCAGGCTGATCAGGTAAAAGATGAGTAGCATAGTGAGTAATTGAGACTTTTTAACAATTATTCCAGTATTTTATCCTAGACTCATAGGTGTAGCTGAAGGTTGGCTTTTTGTTGCTATCTATTTTTGAATAATGTCTATAAAAAACAGCATTGATGCCACTTGGAGTGGGGAATTACTTGACCTGCTTGAGATGGGGGTTGCTGTCTATCAGCCGGTTGATGATGGCCGCGATTTCCTGTTTGTCGATATCAATCCTCATGTTGAGATGATGGACTCGGTATGCCGTAGTGATCTGGTCGGACATTTGGTGACCAAAGTGTTTCCCGGAGTCGAAGAGTTCGGGCTACTGGATGTGATGCGCCGGGTCTGGAAAACAGGCAAAACTGAGGCGTTGCCTGCCACCGAATATCGTGATGAGCGAATCCATGGTTGGCGGGTTAATCGGGTCTATCGTACATCCAATGGTTATGTGGTTGCCGTCTATGAAGATGTAACCGAACGCCTAAAAACAGAGCAGGCACTTCAGAACAGCGAGGGTCGCTACCGGCATTTGACTGAATCCAGTCTGGATGGCATCTGGGAGTGGGATCTACAGGCAAATCAGCTCTACCTGTCACCCAGGTGGAAGGCACAGCTGGGTTATCAGGATGATGAGTTGCCGAATGAGTTCGAGACCTGGTCCAAACGTCTGCATCCAGCAGACTCGGCGCGGGTTATGGCGCATCTCGAATCCTACTTGAAACACCCCGAGCCCATCTGGCAGGAAGAGTTCCGTTTACGCCACAAAAATGGCAATTATATCTGGTTGTTGGCCAGAGGCAGTGCGATCTTCAATGAGCAGGGCGAAGTGATCCGTATCCTGGGTGTGCATATTGATATCAATCAGTTGAAGCAGGAACAGGAGTTGCGGGTAATCAATGAAAGCAGGCTTGCCGCGATGTTGAGTCTGAATCAGGGAGCCCACAGGTCAACCGAAACGGAGATCATACAGATAGCCCTGGAGCATGCGGTGAGATTAACCACGAGTGAGGTTGGTTATCTCCATTTTGTCAACAATGATCAGGAATCGATCGAGTTGGTTACCTGGTCGAAGCAGACGTTGAAGCACTGCAGTGCCGCATTCGATTCCCACTATCCACTCACTCTGGCAGGCGTCTGGGCAGACTGTGTGCGGACGAAAACACCCCAGATCCATAACGACTATCCGAATCTTGCTGACAAAAAGGGATTGCCGGAAGGGCATATCCCATTGAAACGTCATATGTCGTTACCGGTTATTGACAAAGGGCAGGTCAAACTGGTTATCGGTGTTGGCAACAAACTCGAGGAGTACACAACACAGGATGTGCAGCAGATAAAGTATCTGGTTGCCGATCTTTGGCAACTGATTGAGAAAAAGCGTACCGATGAAAAGTTAAAACAGGCTGCTGCGGTTTACGAAAGTACCCAGGAGGCTGTGACCATCACAGACCCATCGCCGAAGATCGTTGCAGTCAATCGGGCCTTTACTGAGATTACCGGTTATCAGGAATCGGAAGTATTGGGAAAAAACCCGAGTGTACTGAAATCCGGGCGACATGATGAAGTGTTTTATGAATCGATGTGGCGGGAGTTGACGTCGGCCGGTAAGTGGCAGGGTGAGATCTGGAATCGACGCAAGAGCGGGGAGATCTATCCCGAGTGGCTCAATATCAGTGCGGTGTTGGATGACGGTGGGCTGGTCAGTCACTATGTAGCGGTATTCAGTGATATATCTCTGTTGAAGCAATCCGAGAGCCAGCTTGAAAGAATGGCGCACTATGATCCGTTGACCGGTCTGCCCAACAGGATCCTGCTGTTTTCCCGTATTGAACATGCCATTCAGCGGGCGAAACGGAATGGATATCAGTTGGCTGTACTGTTTCTGGATCTGGATAACTTTAAAAATGTGAATGACAGTCTGGGTCATCCCACAGGTGACAGGCTGTTGAAGGTGTTGGCAGAGCAAATCAGTCAACGCTTGCGTTCGGAAGATACCATAGCTCGCATTGGTGGCGATGAGTTCGTTATTCTGATCGAGAATATGTCCAATGAAACCGATGTGGCTGAACTTGCGGAGATCGTCATTCAGGAGGTGACCAAGCCGGTTAAACTTGATAATCATGAGCTGTCGGTGGGGGGCAGCATCGGTATTTCAATCTATCCAGATAATGGCAAAACGGTTACCGATCTGATTAAAAATGCCGATGCCGCAATGTATCTGGCAAAGGAGAGAGGGCGCAACAGCTACCAGTTCTACACCCCGCAACTGACAACCAAGGCAAAAAAGCGCTTACGTGTGGAGAGTGACCTGAGGCAGGCGATCAAGCAGGGTGAGATTGAGGCGTTCTATCAGCCGGTTGTGCGTATCAGTGACGATAAGATCGTTGGTGCTGAAGCATTGGCCAGGTGGCATCGCAGTGGCAGTGAATATGTGATGCCGGGGGTTTTTATCCCGATTGCTGAAGATTCAGGTCTGATTGAGCAGATTACCGAAGTGATTCTTGAGCAGGTTTGTCAAAACCTGGCTGATTGGAATGGCACACTTGGCGGAGCTTTCAAGGTGGCGATCAATATGTCGGCCCGCCAGTTTCAAAGTGTCAATCTTGAAGATGAAATCAACAGTTACCTCAATCGATACGAGCTTACAGGCGATCGACTTGAAATTGAGTTGACCGAACGGGTTTTGATGCATGATGCGGATAAGACGATTGCAAAGTTAATGCGTTTGAAATCCCTCGGCGCTACGATCTCGGTCGACGATTTTGGTACGGGTTTTTCATCGCTCTCCTATTTGACGCGTTTTCCTATCGACAAGCTCAAGATTGACCGCAGTTTTATCAGTCGGGTCTGTGAGGAAGGCGAACAGCAGGTGATTGTTTCGACCATTATCGCGATGGCGAAAAACCTGAGTATGGATGTCACTGCCGAGGGTGTGGAAACGGCGACCCAGTTGATGTTGTTGAGAAATCAGGATTGTGACTACTATCAAGGCTATTTTTATTCGCGACCTCTGTCGGCTGATGATTTTAAGGCGCTGTTGAAGAACAGCGACAGCAGTTGATACATAACAAACTTGTTGTCTTGTTGGGCCTGTTAACACGGATCCAATACGCCCTACTGGGTCTGTTTTTGTGTCCAGCAAGGCGGAATGAGCATGGTGTCGTTATTCTACATGAGCGAATGATAACGCCGCTGGGCGTAAAAACAGACCCTAGTTGGCATTGCCATAGACTGGCTGCAGCTTGTTCAGCTCCAGCCACTCCTCGGGCTGCATATTGGAGATGCGCGCCCATCCGTCTGAGGTTGTATAGACAAAAACCCTCTGTCCCTGCTTATAGTGGCCTGTTGAGACAGCAGAGTCCGGTGCCTCTCTGGCATAGGCGTCTTCAGCGACGATCTGATACACCTTCGGCAGTCTTAACACCGTTCTTCTGATCACCGATCGGTTGGGTTTGTCGCTGGGGGCTGAGTTGGCCGGACCATCGATCCGGCAGGTTTTCTGTTTGGCGATGCAGCCATTACCGCAGGGTTTGCCTTTGATGCAGTTTCGGGCATGAGATTGAAGCGTTGTGATGGATAGTACTGAAATCGCGATCAGGGCGTAACAGCTGGCTTTGATCATCATGGATAAGACCTCCTTGTTTTTGAACAGCAGCGTGGCTTTTGCGCTGTGGTAATTGGTGTACACATATCCCTGTGTACCGCTATGCTACCTTGACGTTGGCAACCTCAGGATTCTCTAAACAAGCCTGTCTGTCGTCAAGTCACCATTGGTGACACGCGATCCACAGGCTGTAAGGAATATCCTGCTTAACCTTACTGGCTGGTGGATCAATGCCTCATGCTGAAATCGGGCGTGTCGACGATCATCGGGGCGAGAATGGCAATCAGAGCGATCCAGATGAGCAAACCGCCGATCACAGCCATGGCGCAGCGCATACGGCTTATCTCGATGAACCTGGGCCAGAAAAAAATGGGAAAGAGAAAGAACATGAGCAGGCTGACGATGTTGATCAGACTGTCGAGTATCAGCGGCACTCCCGTTTCATAAAGTGGCAGGATCAGGCTGATGAGGATCAGCACAAAAGAGACCAGTGCGCCGAGTAAGCCCCAGGCGCTCCAGTAGAAGTAGTAGCCGGCGGCAAACCTGGCCGGTATGCGGTTTGCCGAGAGCAGCGCAATCAGATGCCCAAGGGCGTAAAACATGGCCAGTACAATGACCTCACGGATCAGGTCATCGATTATCCCGATTCCGGTTGGGCTGAATGGGTCGAGGTGTCCCTCCTTTTCAGCCCAGTCCGCAAAGGCAGCGTAGTGGGGACTGACCGCGCCGACCTCGACCCCAAGCTGCAGTATCAGTGGAAAGATCAGGTTGCTGAGCAGAATCGCCAGGGCGGAAAATTTGACCGGGCTGAGATAGGGATCATCGTCGCGTTCCGCATTGATGTCCCAGAAGGAAGTCTCGCGACTGATCACCAATTGATGATAGTCGCGGAAAAAGCTCAACGGCCGTATCAAAACAGCGATCAATGTGGGGATGAAAAGGGGAAGATGCAGCAGTTGTAACATGATCAGTCCTTTGGCTTTATTACACTGGCTTGTCCTGAAAGCATTGAGCCTGACTGGGTATTTGTCAAACCGAACAAGTCCTCGTCTGCTGCGACTTATCGGTCTCCATCTTTTGACTCGATACGTCGCCAGGGCAACGCGAAGCCATGTTGGGGTTGCTGCTCTGCCGGGTTGATGGCGATCCCGTAGGCGGCTTCAAGATGGTGGTCCGTGAGCACTTCATCGGCCCGCCCCTCGGCCAGGGTTCTGCCCTGGTGCAGTAACTGCAACCGGCTGCAGTAGTGGGCGGCCAAGGCCAGGTCGTGTAGCACGATGATCACTCCGTGGCCTGCCTGCACATAGGTCTGCAGCAGCGCCATGACATCCAGCTGGTGGGCCGGGTCGAGGGCGGATACCGGCTCATCGGCAAGCAGGATGTCTGCCTCGGTCACCAGAGCCCTGGCCAGCTGGACTCTCGCCTGCTCGCCGCCGGAGAGGGTGTTGTAGGGGCGGTTTCTGAAGGCTGTCAGATCGGTCTGTTCGATGATCCTGTCGATGATGGCTCTATCTTCCAGAGAGGTTTTCTGCCAATCATCCAGATGGGGCAGGCGTCCCAGTGCGACCAGGTGCTCCACGCTCATCGGCCAGGCGATCTCGCTCAATTGCGGCAGGTAGGCGATCCGTTGTGCTCTGCGCTTGGGGGGGAGTTGATTGAGCGGTTTGCCTGCC
Source organism: Candidatus Thiodiazotropha sp. AKAK2 (assembly GCF_058244685.1). Taxonomy (NCBI): domain Bacteria; kingdom Pseudomonadati; phylum Pseudomonadota; class Gammaproteobacteria; order Chromatiales; family Sedimenticolaceae; genus Candidatus Thiodiazotropha; species Candidatus Thiodiazotropha sp. AKAK2. The sequence goes on from NZ_JBSYOP010000024.1 coordinate 70,567, forward strand.
AGGGTCAGTCTGCCTGCATCCGCGGTGGTGACCCCGGCCAACAGGCGTAACAGGGAGCTCTTACCGGCACCGTTGGGGCCGATCAGTCCGAGCATTTCACCCGCTTCGATGTGCACATCGATCTGCCCGAGTATCGACTGACCCTGTCGATTGAAGCAGAGGCCTCTGCCGATCAGATGGCTCATCGTCCACTCCTGCGCTGCTTGAGGATCAGCCAGAGGAAAAAGGGTGCTCCGAGCAGGGAGGTGATGACACCCACTTTGATCTCCGTATCCAGTGGTATGGTGCGAACTCCAATGTCCGCCAGCAGCAGCAGTAGGGCGCCGCCCAGGGCGCTGGGCATCAGCAGTCGGCTGGGTTGGTGGCCGACCAACGGCCTCAGGATATGCGGGATCATCAGACCGATGAAGCCGATCGAACCGGTTACCGAAATCGCCGAACCGACGATCAAACCGATAGCAATGAACAACCGCCAGCGCAGTTTTTCCAGCTCGACCCCCATGGAGCCGGCGGTCTCCTCTCCCAGAGTGAGCAGATCCAGATCATGGCCCCGCCGCCACACCAGCAACCAGCCGATCAGGGTGCCCGGTAACATCACCCAGAGCTCATTGCGGCTGATGTTGGCCAGTGAACCCAGCATCCAGAGGGCGATCTCCTGCACCGCATAGGGACTGGGCGCCAGGTTGAGCAGCAGCGAGACCAGCGCCAGGGCAAAGGCGTTCACCGCCACCCCGGCAAGTATCAGGGTCAAGGGGCCGGCCTCGCGACCGGCCAGCAGGTAGGCGGTCAGGGTGGCGAGCAGTGCGCCACCAATGCCACCCAAGGGTAGGGCCAGGCTGAAACTCGCGCTGAGCCCGAAATAGAGGGCGGTGACCGCCCCCAGCGCCGCGCCGCTGGCACTGCCCACCAGGCCCGGGCTGGCGAGGGGGTTGCGCAGCAGGGACTGCATTACCGCGCCGCTGAGTCCCAGTGAGGCCCCGGCGAGCATGGCCACCAGGGTTCTGGGTATGCGAAGCTCGGTGAGGATAATTCCATAGACACCTTGAGTATCCGAGAAGCTCTGTTGCAGTGCTGCGTAGAGGGGCAGACTTGTGCTGCCGGTGAGTAGCGACAGCAGCGCTGCGCAGGCCAGCAACAGGCAGAGTATCAAGATCAAGCGCTGTTGCGGGAGGCTGACCATCAAGGTGCCTTTTCGTGTGCGCTGCGCAATAGAGTGACAGCTTCCGCCAGCATGGGGCCGGGACAGATCCAGTACTTGTAGGGGATCTCCAGGCTGGGGCGGTTTTGCATGACGCTTTTCAACGCCGGGTGGTGGAGCATCTGTTCGGCTCGGGACACATCGGGCTCCCCGTAGGTTGAAGTGATCAACAGCTCCGGTTGCCATTCGATTACCTGCTCCAGTGGAGCAGCAACATAGCCGCTGAACCCTGCCTCGGTAGCGGGATTGCGCCAGCCTGAGAGTCGCATTGCTTCATCCTGTAGTGTGCCGGCAGCGGAGGTGTATCCCCTGGGTTGATAGAAGAGGGCGCTGGGTCGATCCGTCGAGATCTGTTCATCCTCAACCCCGATCTGTTGCTGCATGTTAGCGATGATCGCCGCTCCTCTGTGCTGCTGTCCCAGCCGGCTGGCCAGCTCGGTGATCTCGGATCTGATCTCTGACAGCTGACTGCCCAATGCCAGCTGGTAGGTCTTGAAACCGAGCTGATGCAAGCTGGAGACCAGTCTTGGGTTGGTGTAGGGAACGGTGATCACCAGGTCTGGCTGGAGCTGGATGATCTCCTCCAGACGGGCGTGGTTGAGCGGGTATGCCGCCGCCTGATGAGCAACAAATGAGCTGCTTGGCTCGATCGCCAGATGACTCACTGAAGCCACCTGGTCAGGTGAGGCCAGCATCAACAGCAGTTGATCGCTGCAGAGGTTCAGAGAGACTACCCGCTGGGGCGGCGCTGCAGCCGTAGCCAGGCTGAACAGCCCCAGCAGTAGCGTGGTGAGTCTCTTAATCCCCATGGTTTACTCGATCAGATAGTTCACGGTTAGCCAAAAGTTGCGCTCCGGAGCTGGAAAGTAGCCCACTCTCTGGGTGAATGTGCTGTCAAAGCCTGCAGCTGCTGAGTTGGAATACTGTTTATCCAGCAGGTTATCGATACGCAGGCTAGCATGCCAGGGACCGGTGCGGAAATGGGCCCCTGTATTCAGCACGCCATAACCAGGCAGGGTCTCCAGCGTGTTGTTGAAATCACCGCTGACCACCCGTTCACTGTTGAAGACACCTTCCAGAAAGAGATTCCATGCACTGGTGAACTGCCAGTGGCCGGCCAGTTTTGCACTGCGGCTGGCAACCATCGGTATCCGATTACCTTTGAAGGGGCCATCGGTGATTTCCGGGTCGGTGTAGGTCAGGCTGCCGTCCAGGCTGAGCTGTTCATTGACCTGCCATTGTGCTTGCAGACTGGCGCCCCTGCGGCGGGTCTCCTCCAGATTGGTGTTGACGAAGCCTGAGGCGTCGTAGCTGATCTCCTGTTCCAGGTCGAGGCGATAGACCAGCAGCCGGCTTGTCAGTTGGGCCTGTTGCCATTCGATACCGCTCTCATAGGAGCGTCCGGTCTGGTTGTCGATGCCCACTGGCTGCCCGAAGACCACGTTGGTATGTTCATCGACGGTGGCAAAGCGATAGTTCTCATCCGCTCTGAGGAACAGTCGCAACTGCTTGCTTGGGGTGTAGTTAAGGCCGGCGGAGGCAGCATCGACCTGGTCATCGAGTCGGTCGCTGCTGCTACCGGTCTCGATCTGATTGTCTATCCGGGCATGGCGATAGCCCAGGGTGAAGGTGGTCGCTTCATTGAGCGGCGCAAGCAGCTGCAGATAGACAGCGTCGATCGATTGATCGAGGATCTGTGGACCAAAGCTGGTGCGCAGCGCGTAGTCGGTCCGCTCCAGGTCGGCGCCGGCGGTGACCAGGGCGTCACCGGTTGGCAGGGAGAGGTTACCGATCAAACGGGGGTTGAAGCTTTTCACCGTGCGATCCTGAGTGTCTGATGAACCGGGAAAGGTGCGAAAACTGCTTTGGAACTCCCGCTCGTTCTTTCGGTAGGTCAGTTCACCCTCCAGTGACCAGTGGGCGTTCAGATCCTGTGTCACACCGAGTCGACTGACTTGCGATTCAGTGTTCGTGTAGTCCCCGGCGTAGACCCCAGCAGACTGGCGCCGGTCGGCAGCGAGTTCCTCGGCAAACAGGGAGCCGGGATTCTCCTGCTCATCCTCGATCCACTGCTGTTCGAAAAACAGCTCGCCAAGTCGATGCCGGTAGTCGGCCCGCAGGTTGAGGTCGGTACGTTCGATCTCATTCTGCTCCCGGTAGTTGTCACTCTTCTTCTGCTGAGCTGAAAGATTATAGGAGAGGCCGTTATCCTGCCGATCGCCGATCCCCGCATGGAGGTTGGTATGGTGATCGCTGCCGATACCTGCGCTCACCTGGCCGGAGAGTTTTTCCGGCACCCGGGTAATGATGTTGATCATGCCGCCTACCGCCTGGTTGCCGAAGAGTGTACCCGCACTGCCTTGTACAATCTCGATGCGTTCGACACGCTTCAGGTCGATGCTGTTCAGGTCGGGGTTGGCCCGGTCGCCCGAGTTATTCAATCTTCGTCCATCGACCAGGATCAGGGTATTGGCCCCGGCGGTGGGCCCGAAACCGCGCATATCCACAACCGCCTGGCTGCCATCGCCCACCAGGCTGGAGATCTGGATACCACTTTGGCCATTGAGCAGCTGCAGCAGGTTACTGGCTGCGCTGCGTTCGATCTGTTGACGGTCAATCACCCGGATGCTGGCCGGGATCAGTGGATTTACCTGTTCGCTGCGGGTTGCACTGACCATCAAGGGGGGCAGCTCCGTTTCCGCTTGGCTTGACGGGCTGTAGAGTGAGGTGAGGAGCAATGGTGCCACCCACCAGGAATGTGACTGCTGATTCATGGTTTCTCCCGTAGACGCACACCCGCGTCGACTACTTGATATGGGGTGTGGTGTCTGCAGAGAAACAGTTGGCAGGAATCCGCGCTGATCTCCTCGGTCGCCCTCCGCAACACCGGCTCGTGCTTAGGCCGGTATCCGGGCTTGCAGATTGGTGGTTTCACCGGACATCGGCGCCTTCCCATGCGCTCTGCACAGTGGCTGTTGCGATGTCACACTCTACTTACCGTTGCGGGGGCAGCGCAGGTCTTACACCTGCTTCCCGTTTCCCCTTGGGCGGAGTTCACCCCCCAAGGTTGAGCCGCCCTCTCGGGCAGGCACCTTCAGCAGGCTGAGCAAGCTACAGTGATGTGCTGGTTTGGTCAAGTGAATCAAACTCTTGTATGAGTTGTATAAAAGCAAACCGGGCTTATGATGGTGCGCTGTTGAAGCGTTTGCACAGTGCTCGTTGTGTGGTGTGTGGCGAGGGTTTTCGGAGTCTCTGAATGATTGTCTATCTTCATGGTTTGAACAGTGCCGGCAGTTCCGGCAAGGCGGCATTGCTGCGTCAGGCGTTGCCCGGGATCGATGTGATCAGCCCCACCTACCCGGCCCATAGTGCCGATCTGGCCGTTGCCCGGCTGACCGATGAGCTGAACCGGGTGTTGAGCGAGCGGGACCTGCCCGATGAGCCACGATTGCTTGTCGGCAGCTCGATGGGCGGCTTCTATGGGGCCTGGCTGGCACAGCGTCTCGGTTTTCACCATCTGTTGATGATCAATCCGGCGCTGCAACCCTGGCAGCTGCTGCAACAGGTGGTAGGCTGGCAACTTAATGAAGCTCTGGATCTGGGCTATTTTCTCTCTTCGAAAATGGTTTCCGATACCCGTCGCTATCACACGCCACCCGAAGCACTGGCGATACCGACCACAGTGCTTGTCGACAAGGGGGATGAGCTGATCGACTACCGGATTGCCCAGGAGGTATATGGTGACAGGGTGGCCATGCACTGCTTCGAGGGGGGCAGCCACACTTTCGAGCATATGGATGACGCGGTGGCGATCATCTACCAGATACACCAGTCGTTTTTATAGGCGAGTACGGGAAGCCCCGGTATCGACCCGGCCCAACAGGCCGGGTTGGCGGTAATCAGCCTTCGTTGGGTTCAGAGAAAGAGCACTCTTTCTGCGGACAGACTTTCTCACTGCCTTTACGCTTGGTGGTTTTGATGGTCAGCACCGGCCAGCCGCAATTGGGGCAGGGTTCCGCAATCGGTTCATTCCAGATCGCATAGTCGCAATCGGGATAGGTCGAGCAGGAGTAGAAGATCTTACCGCGACGGGATTTACGCTTCAGCAGATTGCCCTTGTTGCACTTCGGACAGGTTACGCCGGTATCTTCCGGTTTCTCCAGTGGCTCGATGAAGCGGCACTTGGGGTAGCTGGAGCAGCCGATGAATTTACCGTAGCGGCCCCGCTTGATCACCAGATCCGAGTCGCATTCAGGGCATTTGCGCCCCTCAACCACTTCCGGCTCCTCTTTTTCGCTGCTGTCCGCATTCAAGTCCCGGGTGTAGTCGCAGGTCGGGTAGTTGTTACAGCCGATAAAGCGACCGTGCCGACCGAGCCGGATCGAGAGCTGCTCACCGCATTTCGGGCAGGCCTCGTCGAGCGCCTCATGGGTGACGTCGCTGCGTTTGACGTTCTCCTGGGTGTGGTCGATCCGGTCCTTGAACGGTCCCCAGAACTTGCTCAGCAGGGGAACCCACTCCTCTTCCCCACGGGAGACCGCGTCGAGTTCGTCCTCCAGATTGGCGGTGAAGCCGTAGTCCACGTAGCGGGTGAAGTATTCGGTGAGAAATTTGTTTACCACCCGCCCCACATCGGTGGGCTGGAAGCGCTTCTTCTCCAGTACCACGTACTCCCGGTCCTGTAGGGTGGAGATGATCGAGGCGTAGGTGGAGGGACGGCCGATACCGTACTCCTCCAGTGCCTTTACCAGGCTGGCCTCACTGTAGCGCGGTGGTGGTTCGGTAAAGTGCTGTTCCGGCCGGGTCGCCTTCAGCGGCAGGCTCTCTCCCTCTTCCAGGGCGGGCAGCAGTTTCTCGTCGCTGTCGCTCTTGGCGCCGTCATCCAGTCCCTCCTGGTAGACCGCGATAAAGCCCGGTTTGGCGATCACCGAACCGTTGGCGCGGAACAGGTTGCCGCTGCCGCACTGTAGATCGACGGCCACGGTGTGGATGGTGGCATGAATCATCTGGCAGGCCACCGAGCGCTTCCAGATCAACTCATAGAGCTTCGCCTGATCCTTGGTCAGATGGTTCTTAATCTCATCCGGTACCCGGCTCACAGAAGTCGGTCGAATCGCCTCATGGGCCTCCTGGGCATTCTTCGCTTTGGTTTTAAACTGGCGTACCTGGGGAGGCAGCTGGTCTGCACCATAGCGTTGCGTGATCAGTTCGCGGATCTCTGCGGTCGCCTCGTCCGCCAGGTTCACCGAATCGGTTCTCATGTAGGTGATCAGACCGACCGTGCCCTGGCCAACATCCACGCCTTCATAGAGTTGCTGGGCGGTGCGCATGGTGCGCTGTGTGGTGAAACCGAGTTTACGCGCGGCTTCCTGCTGCAGGGTCGAGGTGGTGAAGGGAGGCGCGGGATTACGCTTGCGCTGCTTCTTCTCAACCTTGACGACCAGCAGCCCCTGTTCGCCCGCTTTCAGCAGCGCCTCTTCTGTCGCCTTGGCGGCGGCTTCGTCAGTGATGCTGAACTTCTCCAGTTTTTCACCCTGGAAGTGGGTCAGACGGGCAGAGAAGGCCTGTTTCTGCTTCTCGGTGTCCGCTTCAATGGTCCAGAACTCCTCGGCCTTGAACGCCTCGATCTCCAGTTCCCGCTCGACGATCATGCGCAGTGCCGGACTCTGTACCCGGCCCGCCGAGAGACCCCGTCTTACTTTCTTCCACAGCAGGGGGGAGAGGTTGAAACCAACCAGATAGTCGAGGGCGCGCCTGGCCTGTTGGGCATCCACCAGATCGTGAGAGAGGTCCCGGGGGTTGGCGATCGCATCGTTCACCGCTTTCTTGGTGATTTCGTTGAATACCACCCGATAGACCGGTTTGTTTTTCAGTTTGCCGCGCTCTCTGAGCAGCTCCGACAGATGCCAGGAGATGGCTTCACCCTCGCGATCCGGATCGGTGGCCAGATAGAGCGCTTCAGATTTTTTCAGTGCCTTGGTAATTGCCTGCACATGACGGTCGTTTCGTTCGATGACCTGGTACTTCATGGCAAAATCCTTATCAGGATCAACTGCGCCCTCTTTGGGTATCAGGTCACGAACGTGGCCATAGGAGGCCAGTACCTCAAAGTTACCTCCGAGGTATTTTTTGATGGTTTTCGCCTTTGCTGGCGACTCAACAATTACCAGGTTCATTAGGGTATTTCGTGTTGGTTTCAACTGAAAAATGCGGCACAGTGAACCGTCCCGCGTTGAAGAAATCAAGTTTTTTTATTTTAAACCGCAGTCAAAATGTGGTCTTGGATGTTGTGAAAATCCCTTTCAGCGGAGTGTCGTTCGATAAAAATCTATGAGGGGGAATCGACCCTGCTGGTTGTCCTGAAACCGGCATGGCCAGTCTGAATTGTGTCCACAAAATCCGTTTTTGTCGCTTAGTGCAGAAAAACCGGCGCTTCGTTATAGACCATATCTTCCATGCGGGCAAAAGCGGCCTCCTGGCCGGGTTGATTCATCAATACCAGCAGAATGATCCATTTCAGCTCCTCTTCCATAATGACTGCGGTGTCCAGGGCCAGTGCCCGGTCGATAACCAGCTCGCGAGCGGCCAGAGTGAGAATCTCGTTCTGTTCCAGAAACATCAGCAGACCCCGTGAATCCACATCCAGTCGGCTGATCTCTTCTTCGGTGAAGATTCTCAGTGAGTGGGATTGGCGGGTGTCGTGCTGCTGGTCCTGTGCATTTTCTGCCAGTTCGTCCAGCCAGTCGAATGCTTTGCTGATTTCTATTGAAGGAAAGCCCGCCTGAATCAGTTCATCCCGCAGTTCATGTTGATCCGTTGGCGGTGCATGTTCACCATCCATGTAGTTCTCATAGAGGTAGATCAGAATGTCGACCACGTTTTCGTTCATTTGCTCTCTCTCCCGCTCGGGCGGGATGCAGTTAATACGCGGCTGTAGTAGCCGCCGGGTGCCGATGATACATGACCTTCGAGCTCGAGCAAGAGCAGCATGGACGAAACTGCCTCCGGGGTCAAACCGGTTCGGGTGATTAATTCATCAACTGAGACCGGGTCGTAGCCGAGCGCCTCTTCCAATCGTTGGTAATCCGGATCTGTTTGGCGTTGTGATTGTGGTGTGGCTGGCTGAGTCTTGTCAGTTAGCGGTTCAAGCAGACCGGTCAGTGGAGCCAACTCGATACCGATGTCCTGAGCCGATTCCACCAGCTTTGCACCCTGACGTATCAGAGCGTGGCAGCCCTTTGATTGAGGGTTATGGATCGAGCCCGGGATGGCGAACACCTCTCTTCCCTGTTCTGCGGCGAGCCGGGCGGTGATCAGTGAGCCACTCTTTAACGTCGCTTCCACAACCAGAACACCGAGAGAGAGGCCGCTGATGATCCGGTTGCGCCTGGGGAAATTCTCCGCTTTGGCGGGGGTTCCCGGTGGAAACTCCGTGATCAGCAGATGGTCCGCGGCGATCTGATGGGCCAGTGCCTGGTTTTTCGCCGGGTAGATACGGTCCGGTCCCGTACCCATGACGGCCAGGGTACGTCCCGCAGAGAGGGCGCCCCGGTGGGCCTCGGTATCGATTCCCAGGGCCAGTCCACTGCAGATGGTGAATCCGGAGCCGGCCAGGAATCGGGCAAACTCCCGGGCATTGTCCCGTCCGGACGAGGTCGGGTTTCGGCTACCGACGACCGCAAGCTGGGGTTGCAGGAGCAGTTCCGGGTTACCGATCATATAGAGAATCGCAGGTGGATCGTCGATCTCTCTAAGCAGCTGGGGGTAATCGGGATCGTTCAGAGTGATCGCCTGGTGGCCCGGCTGCTCCAGCCACTTCAGGCTGGTCTCGATACGCTGTGGATCGGGATTGCTGAGCCGTTCGACGGTTGCCGGGGGTAGCGACAGGGCGGCCAGCTCATCGGGGCTGGCCGTGAGTATGGCTTCGGCGCTACCAAATCGTTCGATAAGCCGTTTGAAGTAGCGATTGCCGATGCCCGGCGTATGGGAGACCTGGAGCCAGGCATCCAGTGTGTCTGATGTGTTTGGCGGCATATCGTCCATGATGCCTGAGATCCTCCAGCAGGTTAAGCGGCCGGCGCGTGATGAGGCGCCGGCAATCGACCGATCAATTTACGGGTGGTCGTACCCAGTCAAGAATATGCAGCGGTTTCGTGGCATTCATCACCAGTGCGAAGCTCACCTTCTCAAAGCTGCGAAAAACCATCAGGTGACCGGCTTTCTCGAGTGGTAATTTAACTTTTTCACCCCGCCCTATGACGATGTCGCGGATCTCATTACCGCCCTGCAGAATCTCCAATACGTGTCCTGCCTCCAGGCCCACATTGCTGCCCTTATTGATGACCACTACATTGTATTGGCCGATTTGGGAGACACCGTTGAGTACCGAGATGATCCGGCCTTCGATCGGCATATCCGGCACTCTGGGCTGAAAATCGATCAGCGGCTCTTCTTCCATCACCTTGATCAAGCGGTCGCCGATAATCGCTTCCTGAGTGGAAGTGGTGATCAGCAGTTTGGCCGGGTCACCGGTGCGTTTGAGTTCAGAGCTGCCCACATAGACCGCTTCATAGCCAAGGGTATCCCCGGTATCCGGATCTTTGTAAGGCTTTTCAGGTCTAACGATGGCGTACTGATTCGGCTGCTCCTCCATGATGCTGCGGGCATAGTAGCTGATGCCTGCGCCACCTACGATGTGGTCATCCAAAAAGTGGACGATATAGGGGGCTTTTTCCAGCTGGTCTTCATCGACCACGTAGGGACGGGTCAGAAACGGTGCGATGGCATCGATGGGAATGGTCGGGATGGCCTGATCAAGCGGTGTGGCCCGAACTCTCGGAGAGAGCTTGCCTTTGCGGTCCAATTTCAGGATCGGGCGACCATCCAGATAAGTCAGTACCAACTCATCACCCGGATAGATCAAGTGGGGGTTTTCAACCTGGGGATTGACATACCACACCTCCGGCCATAACCAGGGATCACGCAGGAACATCGAGGAGATATCCCACAACGTATCGCCCTTGACGACGGTATAGCGTTCCGGGTGGGTTGGGTTGAGCGCCACGTGGTCAGCGGCCAGCGAAGCGAAGGAGAGCAGCAAGCCGCTGATGACTCCGATGAGTTTGTTGTTAAAATGTAACATGACTATTCCCTTGGGTGCGATACGGAAACGCTTCGAATTGGTGAGGGTAGAGGCTGGGGAACTCCCCTGCTACTGCCGCTACTGTCTTCGTTTCAGTGGTTGAAACCCTATGGGACAGTACACCAGTTTCCAGTATGATCATTATGTTAGCGCAATTTCTTGCATTTGTACTATAGATTTTGGATAAACCAATGGCGATTCTCGACATACTTCATTTTCCCGATCCCAGGCTACGCAACAAAGCCAAACCAGTGGCTCAGGTCGACGACTCTATACGTCGGCTGGTTGACGATATGCTTGAGACAATGTATCAGGCACCTGGTATCGGATTGGCTGCGACCCAGGTCAATGTGGCAAAAAGGGTTGTGGTCATCGATCTCTCGGAAGAGAAGAACGAGCCCCTTTGCCTGATCAATCCCGAGATTATCGAGAAAGATGGGGTTGAACAGATGGAGGAGGGGTGCCTCTCGGTGCCCGGCATTTTCGAATCCGTGAGTCGGGCGGACCGGATCCGCTTCAAAGCCCTGGACCGGGACGGGATTCTGTTTGAAAAGGAAGCCGAAGGCTTGCTGGCTGTCTGTGTTCAGCATGAGCTGGATCACCTGGATGGTAAATTGTTTGTCGACTATCTCTCCAGTCTGAAACGTCAGCGTATCCGTAAAAAGCTGGAGAAGGAGAGCCGACAGCAGACCAGTTCCGTAGCAGGTGCTCGCGAAGTAATCTGAAGCCGACCCTGAAACAATCTTCATCGGTGATCCGGGATCTGTCTGAGACCCGCATCCCAAACTTGTTAAAAAACAACTGCTAAGGACCCTTTTGGAATCCATCCCATGGCTCAGCCTCTAAAAATAATCTTCGCCGGTACGCCGGATTTCGCCGCCTCGGCCCTACAGGCTCTGCTCACAACGGAGCATCGTGTTGTCGCGGTTTACACTCAACCGGACCGACCGGCGGGACGCGGCCGAAAGGTGCAGTTCAGTCCGGTCAAGCAACTCGCCGTGGCGCACAATCTTGAGGTCTTTCAGCCAAAGACCCTGAAGGATCCTGAAGCGCAGCAGATGCTGGAACAGCACCAGGCCGATCTGATGGTGGTGGTGGCCTATGGCCTGCTACTGCCCCAGGCAGTACTGGACATACCCAGGCTGGGCTGTATCAACATCCACGCTTCACTGCTGCCCCGCTGGCGGGGGGCGGCCCCCATCCAGCGCGCCATTCTGGCCGGTGATGAGACCTCTGGTGTGACCATCATGCAGATGGAGGCCGGACTGGATACCGGCCCCATGCTGAGTATTCGCAGCACACCGATCGATCCGGCCGAGACCGGTGGTTCGCTGCATGACCGACTGGCTGAATTGGGTTCAGAGGCGTTGATCGAGGTTCTGCCCGGGCTGAGTGAAGGCCGGATCGAAGCGGTACCCCAGGACGACTCCCTGGCAAACTATGCCAGCAAGCTCGATAAGGAGGAGGCCAAGATCGACTGGTCCCAGGCGGCTGTGCAGATCGATCGTCAGGTCCGCGCCTTCAGCCCCTGGCCAGTGGCTCACTGTCTGTATGGTGACAAGGTGATGAGGATCTGGAGCAGCGAGGTTGTCGGTGGTGACGGATCTGTAACCCCGGGGCAGGTGGTGGCAAGCGGAAGAGCGGGAATTGATGTGGCTACCGGGGAAGGAGTATTGCGTATCACCCAGTTGCAGATGCCCGGCAAACGGGCGATGGCGGCCGGTGACTTTCTCAATGCCCACACCATGGATGGTGTGGTGCTGACTTGATGGGGGGGCGCAAGCGACCGCCAATGACCAATCCCAGGTCGGCATCGGCCCGGGTGATTGAAGATGTGCTGAGCGGTCACTCCCTGTCTGAGTCGATTCCTAAACATAGTGCTGAAATTACTGATCCACGGGACGGTGGCTTGGTGCAGGAGATCGCCTATGGGGTGATGCGTAATTTCATGCAGCTCGACGCCTTGAGCCGACGTCTGCTCAGCAAACCCCTGAAGAGCCGGGACCGGGACGTGGCTGCACTGATCCTGATCGGGCTCTACCAACTTCTCTATCTGAGGGTGGCGGATCATGCCGCGGTGCATGAAACGGCCGGCGCAGCCAAGCCGCTGGGAAAAAAATGGGCAGTGGGACTGATCAATGGTGTTCTACGAAATTTTCAGCGTCAGCAGGAGAGTCTGCTGAAAGCGATCGCCGATCAACCGGAGGTGGCCTATGACATGCCCCTCTGGTTGCTGGACATACTGCGTGAACAGTGGCCGGACGAATGGCCATCGCGGGTTAGGGCACTGAACCAACGTCCACCGATGAGTCTGCGGGTCAATCTGGCTAAAGCAAGTTTGGCGGACTATCAGCAGAGACTGCAGGAGATGGGTATAGTCGCGGAGATCATACCCTACATCGAGTCAGGCCTGACGCTGCAGCAACCCATGGATGTCACCCGATTACCTGGATTTGAGCAGGGCTGGGTGTCGGTTCAGGACGGTGCTGCCCAGCTAGCAGCGGAGTTGCTGGACCCTCAACCCGGGGAGCATGTGCTGGATGCCTGTGCCGCACCGGGTGGCAAGAGTTGTCACATTCTGGAGCGGCAGCCAACAGTCCGTCTGACCGCCGTCGACCTCAGTGCCGAGCGGTTGCAGCGGGTGGAGGAGAATCTGACCCGGCTCGATCAGCAGGCAGAAGTCGTGGTGGGTGATGCGGCGCATCCTCAGGGGGATTGGGCAGAGCGGCAATATGATCGGATCCTACTGGATGTGCCCTGTTCAGCCACCGGTGTGATACGACGACACCCGGACATCAAGCAACTGCGCAGAGCATCGGATATCCCGGCGCTGGTGAAACTGCAGGGAGAGATTTTGAGCGCTGTCTGGCCCCTGTTGAAGGTGGGTGGCCGGATGCTCTATGTCACCTGTTCGATCCTGGCTGATGAGAATCATCGCCAATTGAGTCGTTTTCTTGCCGAACAGCCGGATGCCCAGGTTCTGTCGCTGGAGGTCGAGTGGGGAGAGGCCAGCGACCTGGGGCGGCAGATCCTGCCTGGCGTGGATGGTATGGATGGGTTTTTCTATGCAGCTTTGGTAAAACAGCCGCAATGAAACGCACAACTCTCCTACTGCTGATGCTGTTGATCGGGTTTACCGAGGCTCACGGCGCCAGTTTTTTGGTCAAGGAAGTGCAGATTAATAAAGTGGATAACGGCTATCGGCTGAATGCGCGCATCGACTATGCCTTGAGCGACAAGGCGCATCAGGCTTTGAGCAACGGTGTTCCGTTGACCCTGAAGGTGCAACTGGTGGTGGAAAAGGTCTGGCGCGGATTCTGGGAGCCCAGTCCGTTTCACAAGACCCTCTGGTTTCAGATTCGCTACCATGCCTTGACCGAACTCTATCGCGTGGTGGATATGCAGTCCGGTGATGAACAGAACTTTGTCACCCAGGAGGCGGCGCTCTATGCGCTAGGGGAGATCAATAATCTGCCGCTGGTGCGCCTGGTGCAGCTGATTCCCGGTGAGGCCTATCAGTTACGCTTGCGGGCCGATCTGGATATTGACTCCCTGCCGTTACCGCTGCAGCCATTGGCCTATCTTGGCGGTGGCTGGAAACTAACAACCGGATGGTCCCAATGGCCCCTTCAACCCTGAGTCGTTTACGTCTGGGCGGACTCTCAGTCGGCCTGCTGCTGATCCTGCTGCTGGTCAGCCTGCATCTGATGAGCAGCGCTGTGCAGAACTCCGCTGAGCTCAGTCGCTATTTCGTACCGCTGCTGATCTTCAACCTGGCCGGTATGTTTGTGCTGTTCGTGTTGATCACCTACAACTCGATCCGCTTGATACGCCAATATCTCAGGCACAGTGCAGGCTCCCGACTTACCCTGCGCATGGTGTTGATCTTCACTCTGATCGCGCTGACGCCGGTCGGTGTGGTCTACTACTACTCCTTCAGCTTTTTGCAGGGGGGTATCGACAGCTGGTTCGATGTGCAGATCGATCAGGCGATGGAGGATGCCCGGGAGCTGGGTCAGGCCTCCCTGGCGCTCAACCAGCGGGTCTGGCTGAAATATACCGAACAGCAGTTGCTGAGTATCGCCGATACCTCCGAGTCGGCCCTTTCACTGACTATTGCACGACTGCGTCAGCAGTCCGGCGCCCTGGAGTTGTCACTGAGTGATCCCGGTGGACAGATTATCGCCTACTCCAATGCAGTGGCAGACGAGCTGGCGCCCGCCAAACCGGACGACTACATCATGCAGCGCCTGCGCGAGGGTAACAGCTATGTGGGTCTGGCGCGGGACAAGGATGAACTGATGATCCGGGTGGCGGTGGCCGATCCGCTGGGCAGACCGTTGATCATTCAGGGGCTCTACCCGGCATCGGAACGGGTCAGTGTGCTCTCGGAGAAGTTGGAGCTGGCCTACAACCGCTACAAGGAGCTCTCCTTTTTGCGCCAGTCACTAAAACGGAATTTCTCCCTGACCCTCTCTCTGGTATTGATCTTCGCGGTACTCTCTGCGGTTTGGGCCGCCTTCTTCTCCGCCCGTCGACTGGTTGCGCCGATTGCCAACATCGCGGCCGGTACCAAGGCGGTTGCCGGCGGTGACTATGATCGTCAGCTGCCGGTTCCCCGGCGTGCCGATGAGCTGGCCTTTCTGGTCGCCTCCTTCAATGCCATGACCCGGCGAATCCGTCAGGCGCGGGATCAGGCGGATCGAAGTCAGCGTGAGGTGGAAGGTCAGCGGGCCTATCTCGAGACCGTGTTGGCGCGACTCTCTTCCGGGGTGCTGACCTTCGATGCGCAGCGTAAATTGCGTACCGCCAACCCGGCGGCAGGCAAGATACTCGGGGTCAACATGAATCAGGTGGCCGGGGAGCCGATCGGCAACCTGGGCTTGGATTCTCCCATCCTGAGACAGTTTGCCGATGGGCTCGAGGCACCCTTGGGTGAGATGGAAAACGAGTGGCGGGGAGAGTTGACCATGTTCGGTGGGGAGGGGCGTAAAGTGCTGATCTGCCGGACCACGCCGTTTGCTCAACCGAATGGCCGAATCGGCCACATTGTGCTGTTTGATGATGTCACCGCGCTGATCCGTGCTCAGCGCGATGCGGCCTGGGGTGAGGTGGCCAGACGTCTTGCCCATGAAATCAAAAATCCCCTGACCCCGATACAGCTGTCTGCCGAGCGATTGAGACATAAGTATCTCAAAAGTATGCCGGAGCAGGATGCCCAGGTCCTGGATCGGGCCACTCACACCATTGTGCAGCAGGTTGAAGCGATGAAGAGCATGGTGAATGACTTCTCGGAGTACGCCAAGCCGCCGCAGATGGCTGCCAAACCGGTAGAACTGGAGCACCTGGTTAGCGAGGTGTTTGATCTCTATCGGGGTAACCAGAAGATCAAGTTTGATGTGGAGATGAGTGCCGAGCAGGCTCGTGTGGAAGCCGATCCGTTGCGTATCAGGCAAGTGGTGCATAATCTGCTGAAGAATGCGGTTGAGGCACTTGAAGGTATCCCGGATGCTCAGGTGAGTCTGATCTCAAAAGTGGTGAAGCGGGATGAGCATCCCAACTATGAGTTGCGGGTACAGGATAATGGCCCTGGGATTCCCCAGGAGATCATGCAGCAGCTGTTCGAACCCTATGTTACAACCAAGCAGAAGGGTACCGGGCTGGGGTTGGCAATCGTCAAGAAGATTGTCGAGGAGCATGGCGGTATCATCTGGGCTGAGAATTGCGATAAGGGTGCCTGCCTGGTGATGCAGTTGCCAATGTTGGTGGCTGTTGACACAAATCCAATTAGCCCTGTTGCCCCTGAAAATGCGCCAATCAAGGCGCGAGGAGAGAAGTTTGGTAGTTCCAAATGAACGACGAGCAACGCGAAGTGACGCATTTTCAGGGGCAACCCGGAGGGCTGGGGCTATTTTCCCCCCAGCGGCGTTATCATTCGCTCATGTAGAACAACTACACGACGCTCATTCTGCCTTGCTGGGCGAAAAAAGAGTCCCAGCAGTGCCGATTGGATTCGTGTCAACAGGCCCTGGGAGAGTCAAGTATGAGTAAGGCCTACATCCTTGTGGTGGATGATGAGCCGGACATTCGCAATCTTGTCAAAGAGATTCTGCAGGATGAGTCCTATGAGGTTTCCATGGCGGAAGATGGCAAGAGTGCACGACAGGCTCTGCGGGAGCGTCGGCCGGAGTTGATCTTGCTCGATATCTGGATGCCGGATATGGATGGCATCACACTGCTCAAAGAGTGGGGTGAGGATGACGTGCTGCCCTGTCCGGTGATCATGATGTCCGGTCACGGCACGGTGGAGACGGCGGTGGAAGCGACCCGGCTCGGTGCCTATGACTTTCTTGAGAAGCCTCTCTCTCTGGCCAAGCTGCTACTCACTGTGGAGCGGGCGCTGGAGGCTGAGCAGCTCAAACAGGAGAACGTCGGGCTGCGCAAGCATGTCCATGCGGTACATGAACCGACCGGTAGAAGTACCGTGATGCAACGTCTCAGAGAGCAGGTGAAGCGTATCGCCCAGCACGATACCTGGGTGCTGGTGACCGGTGAGCCGGGCAGTGGCCGGGAGACCCTGGCCCGCTATCTGCACTCGCAAAGTCTGCGTCGTGACCGTCCCTTCGTAGAGGTCAATGTCAGTGCCATCGTCAAGGGCAATGCCGCCCAGGAGCTGTTCGGCAGCGAAGAGGATGGGCGGATCCACTACGGCAGGCTGGAGCAGGCCGTGGGCGGTACCCTGTTTCTCGATGAAGTGACGGACATGGATCTGGAGGCCCAGTCGCAGCTGGTAGGCGCTCTGGACACCGGACGCTTCATGCGGGTCGGTGGCAGCGAGCCGGTGAGTATCGATGTGCGTATCATCGCTGCCACTCAGCACAACCTGGAAGAGGCGGTGCAGGGCGGCACCTTCCGCGAGGATCTCTTCTATCATCTGAATGTCGTACCCCTGCATGTGCCGCCGCTGCGGGAGCATGCGGAGGATGTGCCGGAGCTGCTCAACTTCTACGTGGACTGGTATGTAACCCATGAGAAACTGCCCTACCGGCACTTCAACGTGGGCGCCCAGAACACCCTGCGCAACCACCCCTGGCATGGCAATGTGCGGGAGCTGAAAAACCTGGTGCAGCGGTTGTTGATCCTGGGTGCCGGCAGCGAGATCTCCCAGGAAGAGGTGGAGTCGTCGATGGGTGCACCGGAGCTGGGTGGCTCTCTGGTCGGTCCGGAATCCCCGGTCTCCCTGGATCAGCCTCTGCGTCAAGCCAGAGAGGAGTTCGAAAAGGTCTACCTGGAGTATCAACTCAAGCAGCACGAAGGCAATATCTCACGCATGGCGAAAGAGGTGGGCATGGAGCGGACACATCTCTATCGCAAGCTCAAGTCGTTGGAGATTGAGTTCAAGGATAAGCGCTGAAATCCCGATTCATACACAGGGGATGTGGGTACGCTGATTGCGTTCGATGGCCCCACTTAAATCGACGTGAATGGTGTCATTCTCAGTTATGCCTGGAATCTTGACGATGACGCCACCGGCTCTACAACCTTTCTCTGTGAACGATATCGACAACGTCACCATCGGACTGCTGGTCACCGGTGAGTTTAGGGTAACCGGTAGTGACATATGCTGACAGAGATAACACATCAATCGCGGGATATTCCAGTGTCGATAAGGATCAGTCGAGTTTCATCAACAACAGCTGGCTCGATGTTCACGGTGCCGGAGCCCAGTGCAGTGATCAGAAAGGTGGCGACTCCAGGGCCTATACCTATGTTACGGATGGCTAATGATTCGGTATCAGTCCCCAGGGGGGATGCTACCCGTATGTATAACTGTGTATGCCTGGCCAGGGATGCACTTCAAAGCGCCTTGTTGATAAACGAGATGTACTCCCGCGAACAAAAAACGCTCGATACATAGTGGAAAGTATCAGTGTAGTGAATAGCTTGGTCATATAGCTCCCCTCTCCCCTTGTGGGAGAGGGGGCGATAGCAGCGCTATCCTATCGTTCAGCAATCTGTAGTTGTTGTTGATGGGTAGGTGTGATTTGCACCGATACAGCAAAAACGCTTCGCGTACACCCTCTCCCCAACCCCTCTCCCGTTGTATAGACCGGTGTCAAGGGTAACAGGTGTTCGGAGACATAGGTAACACGTTGAAGATTCATCGATATGGATTCCTTAAGTCGATT
>NZ_JBSYOP010000002.1:0-30614 GCF_058244685.1 Candidatus Thiodiazotropha sp. AKAK2
CGATATGTGAAAGTCCACAATAAATACAGCGCTAAACCATTTCGTTGGACAAAAAGTGCCGAGAAAATAATTGCTTCAGTAAATCGCGCTAAAAATGCGTCGTCGAATTAACCGCATGGCCCACTAGGGGCATATTCTGATGAATTTGTTGAAATTCAGGCAATAGATCTAGGCAGGACATATGAAAGATGGCGGCTAATTTCCAACGGATCTCGGCATACCTTAAGGCACTATAATCTCGGCAATATTGAAGACTCTTGCGTTGATCGGCTTGGTAATGATTCCTAATGAACACATTAGAGAATCGCACATCATTGATGGTGTAAAAGCCCAAATTGAAAGTCAACCACATCAGAATACGGCATAGTCTGATACCAGTTTAAAATTCACATGACACTAAGCACTTGCCGTCGCTTCACCATTTCCTATGGTTGAGATCACTTTGATCTGCCGATTATCCGGCACTTCGTTATACGAGAGAATATGCATTCCCGGCGCCGTATGCTTGGCAAAACGGGCCATCCAGGCGCGGATCGGTGCGGCCACCAGCAACACACTCTGTTGACCTTGCGCCTCCATTGAGGCGTGAGTCTCCGCCAGTGCGGTTTGCAGCCTTTCCGCCAATCCAGGTTCGAAACCGGCCTGCCCCTCTTCCGATGATTGTAATGTACGTTGTAACAGCTGCTCCAAGCCTGGATCCAGCACCGCGACTGGAATCTCATCGGTGGTACCGATCAGCTTCTGGACTATGCCCCTGGACAAGGCCACTCGTACAGACGCAGTCAATGCGCCAGGATCCTGGGTTCTGGTCGATTGTTCAGCCAGTGTTTCGGCAATGGTGCGGAAATCCCGGATGGGCACATGCTCCGATAACAGGTTCTGCAGGATCTTGGTGACCACGCTTAAGGAGAGGGTCTTCGGCACCAGGTCCTCAACCAGTTTCGGGGTAGTACGGGCCAGCATATCGAGTAACTGCTGGGTCTCTTCATGACCGAGCAGTTCATTCGCCTGAGACTGGAGGATTTCACTCAAATGGGTTGCCACCACGGTACTTGAGTCCACCACGGTATAGCCCAGTGTCTGTGCATGATCCTTCTGCTCCGGATCGACCCATACCGCATCCAGACCGAAGGTGGGATCCTTGGTGGGCGTTCCCGGCAGTTGTCCGAACACCTGCCCCGGATTGATCGCCAGTTCACGATCCGGAAAGATCTCCACTTCAGCGACCACTACACCGTTGAGCGAAATCCGGTAGCTGTTTGGCGACAGATCCAGGTTATCCCGGATGTGCACAGAAGGTATCAGGAAACCGAGCTCCTGGGAGAGTTTCCGGCGAACCCCTTTGATACGGTTCATCAGCTGACCGCCCTGGTTACGGTCAACCAGAGGTATCAGACGATAGCCCACTTCGAGCCCCACCAGGTCGACCGGCTGCACATCCTCCCAACTCAGATCCCGCTGCTCAGGTTGCTCAACCGGCTCTTCGATCAACATCTCCTCTTCCGGCTCCTGTTGACGCTGCCAGATCAGCCAGGCGGCACCGCCCGCCGCAGCGGCAAGGGTAAGAAAAGCAAAATTGGGCATACCGGGAATCACACCCATCAACAGCAATACGGTTGCAGCGACCGCCAGCGCCTTGGGGCTGGTGAACAGCTGACTGATAATCTGCCCACCCACATCCTGGGTACTCGCCACCCGGGTAACGATGATCGCCGCAGAGGTAGAGAGCAGCAGCGAGGGGATCTGTGCCACCAAGCCATCACCAATGGTCAGCAGCACATAGTTCTGCAGTGCTGTGGAGAAGGCCAGATCGTGCTGAGCCATACCGATCGAGAGGCCGCCGATGATGTTGATGAAGAGGATCAGAATACCGGCAATGGCATCACCACGAACGAACTTACTGGCACCATCCATCGCCCCGTAAAAGTCGGCTTCCCGCGCCACATCCTCACGACGGGTGCGGGCTTCATCCTGATCGATCAGACCCGAGTTGAGATCCGCATCGATGGCCATCTGCTTACCGGGCATGGCATCCAGGGTAAACCGCGCACTGACTTCCGATACCCGGCCCGCACCCTTGGTGACCACCACGAAGTTGATGATCACCAGGATCAGGAACACCACCAGACCGACTGCATAGTTACCACCGATAACAAATGCGCCGAATGCCTCGATCACCTTACCCGCCGCATCGCCACCGGTATGCCCCTCCAGCAGCACCACCCGGGTCGACGCCACATTCAATGCCAGGCGCAGCAGTGTGGCGATCAACAACATGCTGGGAAAAACTGAAAACTCCAGCGGGCGTTTTGTGTAGACGACAACCAGCATCACCACCAGGGAAAGGGTGATGTTGAAGGTGAAAAACAGATCCAGGGCGATCGGTGGCAATGGGATAACCAACATCGCCAGCAACATCAGCAGGACCAATGGCGCACCCAGGCCTCGGGCACCAAACTGTTTGACGTTGTCTAAGATTGTTGTGTTATCCATCTATCTGTTCCGCTTTATGCGATACTCTGGTTAATCTCACTCACTGTGCCGGTACTCTTCCGGCACATCGATATCGTCAGGCATCTCAGGATAGATGCCACCCTCTGTGCTGTAGGCTTTGAGTTGGAATACATAAGCCAACAGCCTGGCTACCGCCATATAGAGACCGGCCGGGATGAAGGTATCCAATTCTGTATGGAAATAGATTGCTCTGGCCAACAGCGGTGATTCAACAACCGGCACATTGGCCTCGCCGCCAACCTTACGGATATTCTGCGCGATCAGGTCAACACCCTTGGCAACCAGTTTCGGCGCATGCATGGTTTCCGGATCATACTTCAAAGCCACCGCATAGTGAGTCGGGTTGGTGACGATCACATCCGCCTTCGGCACTTCCTGCATCATCCGTCGCTGCGCCATCTCTCGCTGCAGTTGACGAATCCGGCCTTTCACTTCCGGCCGACCTTCGGTCTCTTTCATCTCATCCCGGACTTCCTGTCGTGTCATCTTCAGTTGGCGCTTGTGATCCCAGAGCTGAAAAGGCACATCGATCGCCGCAATCAGAATCATCGTGGTACTCATCAAAATGACCGACCAACCGATGAGCGAGTTGAGATGCTGCAGCGCCGGTGATATTTCCATGTTGTGTAACGCCAGAAACTGCCCCAGGGAGGTATACAACAGAAACACGGTGGTACCGCCGATCAGCACAAACTTCGCCATCGCCTTGAACATCTCCACCAGGCCTTTGGCGGAAAACACCCGCTTCAATCCTTTTAACGGACTCAGTTTACTCAATTTAGGGGTCATGGATTCCCCGCTGATTGAGAAACCGCCTAAAGCAACGGAGCTCAAGATGGCAGCCAGAATCACCATCAGGAAAAATGGGATCAAAGCAAAAAAGGCCTGGCCTATCCCCTCACCCAGGCGGGTGGTCATGGAGCCGATATCGAACATCTGCTCCCGGGTAATGACGAAACTTTGGCTCATCATCTCGGATACCGAATCACCCACAGAACCACTCATCACCACCAGGCTGATAACACCGGCCATGGTCACGGCCATGCTGTTGAGTTCACGGGACCGGGGCACCTGGCCTTTGCGTTTTGCGTCCGTAAGTTTTTTCGCCGAGGGTTGTTCTGTTTTTTCCTGGCCATTCTCATTTTCAGCCATGCTTCACCTCGCAATCCGCAGTGTCTGCATCAGATGCTGGAAAGCCTCATCCTGCAGATCGGTGAAGACAGACATCGCGTTGGGCAGACTCACCCAGATCAACGCGAAACCCAGTAACATGGTGATGGGAAAACCGACCGAAAAGATGTTCAACTGAGGTGCGGCACGCATCACCACACCCATGCCCATGTTGACCATCAGCATGGCGCCGACAATCGGAAGCGCGATGATCAGGCCGCCGGCAAAAAGTCGACTGCCCCAGGCAACCAGATCAATCAAGTTGTTGCGTGAGATGCCATCCATCGCCACCGGCATGGTGACAAAACTGTCCGCCACCAGTTCGATGGCGTGCAGATGTCCGTTGAAGATGAGAAACAGTAGGGTAGCCAGGATCAGATAGAACTGGGAGACCACAGGCACCTGCACACCGTTGGCTGGGTCGACCATGGAGGCAAAACCCAGGCCCATGCTGTAGGCAATCACCTGCCCGCCAAACACCAGGGCGCCGAAAACCATCTGCAGAATGAAACCCATCATAATGCCGATCAACAGTTGCTGAAGCATGATGATCAGGCCACTGTGGCTGAGTACATCCGCCGACGGCATCTCAGGCAGAGTCGGGGCCACCAGAAAAGCGATCATCATCATCAGCACCAGTCTCAGGCGTGCCGGAATCTGGCGTGAGCTGAACAGGGGAGCGGCGAGCAGCATGGCGCTGATACGCACCATTGGCCAGAAATAGGTGGCGATCAAGGCATTGAGTTGAGCTTCACTGAAGATCATGATTTTTCACCAAGCTCCCCGCGTATCCCTCTCTGCCTAAAGAATCAGTTCGGGAATACTCTCAATCAGGTTGATTGAGAAATTCATCAGCAGCTGTAACATCCAGTTCCCCGCCCACATCAGCACCAGACCGGAAACCACCAGCTTGGGGATGAAGGTCAGGGTCATCTCATTGATCTGGGTTGCCGCCTGAAACATGGCGATGATCAAACCGACAGCGAGGGCGGGCAGCAGCACCATGCCTGAAAGCAGACCGATAATCTCGAGGCTGTTCTGTCCGATGGCCATTACGATGTCAGGACTCATGGATCTCCCTCCTGCCTATATCTGAAAACTCGATGCCAAAGTACCGAACACCAGGGCCCAGCCATCGATCAGTACAAACAACATAATCTTGAACGGTAAAGAGATAATCATCGGTGACAGCATCATCATACCCATCGACATCAGAATACTGGCCACCACTAGATCGATCACCAGGAAAGGAATGAACAGCAGGAAACCGATCTGAAATCCGGTTTTCAGTTCGCTGGTGGCAAAGGATGGCAGCAGCAGACTGAATGGCACCTCTTCCGGCCCATTGAATTCACCAAAATTTCCGATCCTGGCGAACAGCGCCAGATCATCTTCTCTGGTCTGCGCCAGCATGAAGGACTTGACCGGTTCCGCCGCCGCTTGAAGCGCCTGCATGGTATCCATCTCTTCAGACAGATAGGGTTGCAGTGCGATCTGATTCACCTCATTGAAGACCGGCATCATGATGAACAGAGTCAAAAACAGCGCCAGCCCGATAAGAATCTGATTTGAAGGCGTACTCTGAGTACCTAATGCTTGTCTCAAGATCGCCAGTACAATGATGATCCTGGCAAACGAGGTCATCATCATCAACGCCCCGGGTAGCAGGGTCAGGGCGGTCATGAAGAGCAGCACCTGAATGGTCAGGGTATAGGTCTGCCCACCCTCCCCATCGGGGGCGACACTGAAGGCATCCACACCAGGCGCCGCCTCGACCAGGCCAGTGACCAGCAATCCAATGAAGAGTACCCAAACTTTCATTGTGACGGCTCGCTCTGTTGGCTGTCAGCCGGTTCCTGCTGCTCCAACCCTTGCAACTGCTCACGGAAACTGGGGGACTCATCACTCAGCAGATGCAGCATCCGAACCTGTCCGGGAGCCACGCCGAGCAACACCCGGGTATCTTCAACCTCAACCACCACCACCCGTTCACGACTGCCGACCGAGGCACCACCGAGCACTCTGACCATGCCCTTGCCGCCCATCGAAAACTGCCCGTAACGTTTGAACAGCCAGGCGGCACCGACGATCACGGCCAACACAACCAACAGGCCACTGAAGGTATTTAACAGGCCTTCAGCACCAATTGGCGAAACATTGACGCCAATCTGCTTGTTGCCCTCTTCCGCCGCCATCAAGGCATTGCTGAAAAAGAGACCAATGAGCAGCCAACGGCACATCAACTTAACCTCTTGACCCGCTCGGAAGGACTGATGATGTCAGTCAGGCGTAAGCCGAACTTCTCATTCACCACCACCACTTCACCCTGTGCAATCAGGGTACCGTTGACCAATACATCCATCGGTTCGCCAGCCAGCCGATCCAACTCAACTACCGAGCCCTGATTAAGCTGCAGTAGATTCCGAATGTTGATCTTGGTCCGGCCGATCTCCATCGAGATGGTTACCGGCACATCCAGAATGGCGTCCATATTGACACTGCCGGTAGAGACAGCTTCATCGGTCAACTCATCAAAGCTGGCCGCTTCCGTTCCAGCTGATTGATCACCGTCCGCCTGATCTTCGAGAGCAGCAGCCCATTCATCCGCTAATGCTTCATTGGGATCTACACTTTTCTCATCACTCATCTTTTTACCCTCTTTGGGGATTCAACCTAAGCCATTGAAAGCAGTCTGACTGCTGCGCTGTGCCGGCCACGCTGCCGGCAGGCCGCTCAGGCCTCTTGCTCCATATCCAGATAGTCATGCAAGCCTTTGCGTTGATTGCTGACTATCCACTCACTGATCTTCAAGGCGTAATTGCCATCGGCAACACCCAGCTTGGCGCGAAACACCGGAACATCCGCAGCTTCCACTTCAACTTCTTCAGGCATCTCAATTGGAATCACATCCCCCGCCTGCAGTTCGGAGAGTTGCTGGAGACTCATCTGCACCTCGGTAAGATTGCTGCACAGCTCAACCTTGGCGGCGAGAATCTCCTCTTTCAAAGAGCGCTCCCAGCGCTCATCCCGTTCACCCCGGTCACTCTGAACACCGGCATCCAGCAACTCTCTGATCGGTTCCAGCATCGAATAGGGCATACAGATATGAAAGTCACCGCCACCATTTTCCAGATCCACATGAAAGGAGGTCACGACCACCACTTCCGATGGGCTGACGATGTTGGCGAACTGGGGATTGACCTCTGAACCGCTGTATTCAAAATCGACCTGGAATACCGGTTTCCAGGCCGCTTTGAGGTCCTCGAAGGCGCTGCTCAGCAACAGCTGAATTACCCGGTTTTCAGTTGGCGTGAAATCACGGCCTTCGATCTTGGTGTGGAAACGGCCTGAACCGCCAAAATAGTTGTCTACCACGCTGAACACCAGCTTGGGATCCAAAACGAACAGGCCTTTGCCTCTTAATGGAGGTACTTTGATCATATTCAGACTGGTCGGTACAAACAGACTGTGTACGAATTCTGAAAACTTCTGCATCTGGATACCGGACACGGAGAGATCGGCGGTCCTTCTGAGCATGTTGAATAAACTGGTTCTGAACAGCCTTGCAAAACGCTCGTTGATCATCTCAAGGGTTGGCAGACGTCCCCTTACGATTCGATCCTGACTGGTGAAATCGTAAGAAACGGTGCCACCCTCTTCCGACACATCGGACTCTGTGGCGACATCCCCACTGTCAACGCCGTGCAACAGGGCATCGATCTCTTCTTGTGATAGCAGGTCATTGGCGCTCATCTTGTATTCCTATCGGGTTGAATTACTGCATCACGAAACTTGTAAAAAAGATCCCATCCACTTCGCCAGGCCCCTCCAACTCTTTGACGACCTTGTTGAGTGCCTCGAGCATCTCTGTCTGCAGCGCCTCTTTGGCTTCACGTGTTTGCAGGGATTTGCCATCTTTGGTGGAGAGCAGGTCAAGCAGATGGTGGCGAATCATCGGGTCGTTATGCCGGATGAACTCAGCCATCGGCTCGGAATAGACCCGGATACTGACGCCAATCTGCAACAGACTCGGGCGTCCGGGCATGTTGACCACGAACGGGGGTTTGAAATCGAGATATTGTGCCGGCCCCTTTTCCTCTTCCACCGGCTCTTCGGCAGCGGCTTCCTCCGTCGCCTCTTCTTCGCCACCGAGCAGAAAAAAGGCTGCCAGGCCACCACCGATGAGCAACACCGCCACAATGGCTATAATGATAATCAGCTTGGATTTCCCGCTTTTCTCTTCGCCAAGATCCAGTTCTTCTGATGCTTCTTCATTTGCCATTTTTTATTCCTCAATGAGACTACTCAATATGGAATGCAAATAAAGTGCCACACTCATAGAAAACATTTTCACCTTTAATTTCAATAAGTTAAAATTACTCATATTGAAAAGGACAATTTCTTGACTCTCAATGGGAAACCATCCAGGCAATTTTCCGTCAGCTGTTTTTTAGGAATCTGTTTCTGCCTGAGTGGGAAAGGCATTCCTGCTTCCCAGGTAGATCAGGAACCGGATCGAAGTGGATTCAGGCACTATTATGTTAAGGAAGTGGACGCAGAATTGACTGCGATGGGAATTCCACAACAACACTCAGATCATGCAATGCTTTGAAAACGCTTTCATTCAACTCGATTAAGTGCTATTAATTGCCACAAGATACTGGCGTAACTTCATAATAAACTTGGTATTTACGTGACCACACAGAACCAAGACAAGATGATCGACGAAAAATTCTACGATCTGCCATCCCCTCCAGCCATACTCATTCAGCTGATCGATAGCTGTAATGACCCCAATGTCAGTTTTGAATCGTTGAGTGCCATCATTCAGCAGGATGCAGCGATCACCTCCCAGGTTATGGCGGCGGCTAACTCCCCTTTCTACCGGCAGTGGAACGAGTTCACCAGCCTGCATCGCATGTTGGTGGTGCTGGGAATCAATAGCGTCAGAACCATTGCCATCAACAGCGCCGTACAACAGTATTTCTCCAAGCTGAGCGATACCATTGGACAGAGCCTTGATCTGATCTGGTCCAGATCCCTGTTCTGTGCATTTGTGTGTCGCTCACTGGCTGACCTGACGGCCTACAAGTTGCCGGAAGAGGCCTACCTGGCTGGCCTGTTGCACCGTTTGGGACAGCTCGCCCTGTTGCAGAAAGACGCCCAGGGATATCAAAAGCTGGTCGACGCCAATTCAGAGATCGAAAAACAGCTCAAGCAGGAGTTGAAGCAATACGGGGTGAGCTATCCACTGATCGGCTCGCAGATGATCGAGCAATGGCAACTCCACAGTTTTCTGGCCGATGCGCTTCGTTATCAGTATGAACCGGCGGATCGGATCCTGGACAGTGCCCCACTGGTGAAACTGGTCAACCTTGGTTGTCAGCTCGCCCTTGGAGAGACAAAGCCGGAAGAAGCCGTACTGACCCAGGCCGACAATCTGTTTGGTTTAAATCAATCGGTCATCGAGAAACTGACCGCCGACTCCCTCAAGCAGGCAACCGAGTGCGCAGGCAGCCTGGGTATTCCTTTTCTGAAACTGGAACTGGATGAGGATGATGAGACAGATTCAGCCGCACATCAGATCGCACTTGCAGAGCGGGTACAACAGGCCGCACTGTTTGGCGGCAGCCTCACCCCTCCGCCTGACAAAGCAGACCGCCATACCACTCTGCAGCAGATTCACCGGGATCTTGAACTGCTGTTTGGACTGAAACGGGCCTGTTTTCTGCTAAAAGCCGATGAACAGGCCCTGTTACTCCCCTACTCTCCCACCTCACGTGGCGGACAGAAGCAACTTGAAGAGCTGAGCTTCGGCACAGAGACGGATCGCAGCCTGGCTGCCCTGGCCTTTAACAAGCAGATACGGGTCACAACAGACGATGAGGCGCATCAAGCAAACCTGACTGTCGCAGACCAACAGCTGATGGGATTCATCGACAGTGAAGCCCTCTGCTACCTGCCACTGACAGCACAGCAACAGAAGCTGGGGGTTTTGGCGATCGGCCTGGAGAGAGATCAGTTACCGCTGTTTGAAACCCAGCTGCCGATGCTGCATCTGTTCACCCGGCAAGCTAGTGAGACACTGCTGCGCCAGCAGGAGACACGCAAATCCCAACAGCAACTCCTGGAGGATGAACGCGCCGCCTTCCACCTGGAGGCACGCAAGGTTGTCCATGAGGCGAACAATCCCCTGGGGATCATCAACAACTATCTGCACATCCTCGGCATGAAACTGGGTGAAAATCACGAGGCGCAGGAAGAGCTTGATATCATCAAGGATGAGATCAATCGGGTGGGCAAGATTCTGCTGCGAATGCGTGACATTCCAGAAGAGCTGGAACAGCAGGAAAAAGGTGTGGATATCAATGCCTTAATCAAGGATCTTCACAAGCTGTTTCAGTCGTCTCTGTTTGCCACTCACAACATCAATACCGAGGTGGATCTCGATCCCGATATCCCGTTAATCGCTTCGCGGCGTGGCCATATCAAGCAGATACTGACCAATCTCATCAAAAATGCAGTCGAGGCGATGCCAGAGGGAGGGAAACTGAGTATTGCCTCCAGGGACAATGCCTATCTTAATGGTAAGGCACATATTGAGATACAAGTGGTCGATTCGGGCCCTGGAATCGATGCCGAGATTATGGACCAGTTGTTTTTGCCAGGAAAAAGTACCAAGGATAACAGTCACTCAGGATTGGGACTGGCCATAATCAAGAGCCTGATGGACGAGCTGTCCGGGGTGGTGAACTGCACCTCCAATAGCAGCTCCGGCACCCGTTTTCAGCTGTTTTTACCGCGTTCGACTCGAGAGTAGACTATGCATCCATACTATCCAGCACCTTGGCGGGGAATCGAGGGTGACTTATCCACCATACCCAATAGCGCCAAAGGCGAGCAACGCAGACATCAAACCCATGCACGTATCCTGATCGCGGATGACGAGCCCAGAGCCAGAGCCAGCCTCAAGGAACTGCTGAGATTCACCGGGCACGAGATCACCCTCGCAGAGAGCGGGCGGGAGGCAATCGAGCTTCTCAACAGCAACAGCTTCGATCTGATACTGCTCGATCTCAACATGCCTGATCTGAATGGCCATAAGGTGATGGAACACATGGATCAATACAGTATCGATTGCGATATTGTAATCATCAGTGGGGAAGCCACCTTTGATCACGCCTCTTTGGCGTTGCGCAACGGGGCAAAGGACTTTCTGCGCAAACCCTACCAGCCTGAAGAGCTATTGCGCACCATCGACAACACCCTCGATCATCGCCGTCTCAAAATTGAGAACAAGCAGATCAGTCAGCGCCTCAATGAATCGGAGTCGCTGCATAAGTTCATCGTCAACAACTCGCCCGACATGATCTACCTGCTGGATCAGGAGGGTCGCTTCGCCTTCATCAACGACCGGGTGGAGGGTTTGCTGGGATATGATCCAAAAGAGATCATTGGGCAGCACTTCTCAAAACTGATCTTTGAGGAGGATATCAACCAGGCTAACTACACATTCAACGAGCGCCGCACCGGCGACCGGGCCACCCGCAGTACCGAACTGAGACTGAACTGTAAAATCAACGATGGCCCCCGCTACTTCGAATCCAGAACCGTACCCATCGAACTGAGTTCGATCGGCATCTATTCGGTCGACGAGGATAATCAGAAATCCTTTATCGGCACCTATGGTGTTGCCAGAGACATCACCGAGCGCAAGCAGGCGGAAGAGCTGATCAAGTATCAGCTGCACCATGACCTGCTGACCAATCTGCCCAACCGCACCCTGTTCCGCGATCGCCTCAACATGGCCATGGCCCACTCCAAGCGTACCGGTAAAAAGCTGGTTGTCATGTACCTGGATATGGACCGATTCAAAATCATCAACGACTCGCTGGGCCACTATGTGGGTGACGAACTGCTGAAACTGGTGGGTCAGCGTCTGCGCAGCGAACTGCGGGAAGCGGATACCCTGGCGCGCGTCGGTGGTGACGAATTCAATCTGTTGATACCTGAGATCAACGACATTCAGGATGCGCGGAATCTGGCCGAGAAAATATTGCGCCTGACTACCGAACCTTTCCTGATCAAAAACGAAGAGATCTTTATCAGCTTCAGCATCGGCATATCGGTCTACCCATCGGATGGCGACACCAAAGACTCCCTGATCAAGCATGCCGATATCGCCATGTACAAGGTGAAAAACTCAGGCAAGAACGGCTATGCCTTCTATTCGGACAGGATGAAAAGCCATTTTGCCGCCTCCCTGGACATCGAAAACGGCCTGCGCAAAGCCATCTCCACGGATGAACTCTGTCTCTACTATCAGCCTCAATACAACACCATGGAGGAGAAGATCGTGGGTGTGGAGGCACTGGTGAGATGGCAGCATCCGGACAAGGGCATCATACAACCCAATGAGTTCATCAATGTTGCTGAGGAGTCGGGCTTGATCGTACCGTTGGGCGAGTGGGTATTGCGCAAAGCCTGTCAGGATATGCAGCGCTGGAAAACCGAGGAGAACATCAGCCTGAGCCTGTCGGTCAATATATCTGTGCAGCAACTGGAGATGGACCAATTCGTCAATAAAACCCTGGCGATCATCAAGCGTCATAACCTGGATAGAAATGTTCTGGAACTTGAGATCACCGAACACGCCATCATGCAGGATATGGAAAAGGCCATTGACACCCTCTCCCGGTTATCCCATCGAGGCATACGGATCGCCATCGACGACTTCGGCACCGGATACTCCTCCCTGGGTTATCTGCAATCTCTGCCGATCAATACCCTGAAAATGGATCGTTCCTTTGTCGAAGGCATCAAGTCCAAGGGAGACAATTCGATAGTCACCGCAATCATCTCAATGGCCAGGGGACTAAATTTGGACCTGATCGCGGAAGGTGTCGAAAGCCAGACACAGATCGATCAGCTGAACAGTGCCGGCTGTCATCTGGCACAGGGCTTTTTCTACAGCCGCCCCCTGCCGGAAGATGAGTTTCTGCAGATGGTCAAGTCTCAGCCGAACTCGATCAACTGAAAACACCCATCTGCTGCAGCATCGCTCCTCCCGACACGCTTGCAGAACTGATTTTCAGACATCCTTATTAACCGGTGTTAATCACCCTGCTCCAGTCAATTGCCATCCGGTAATAGTGACAAATCTTCACCCCTGCCATGAACTTAATTGAAACACAATCGTCTCATTGACGGACGGAATGATTCAATCAAGTCTTCAATACATTGTTAAAAAAATTGGATAGGGATATCATGCAGAAATCACTGTTGTTTTCTATGGCTTTTACTTTTGCTCTTCTCAATGGATGCAACGATGACAACAACTCTGAAAACCGTACTGAGCAATCACCACTGGTTGGTCTATGGGTGACAGAGTCTTGTGAGCACGTTGAACAGGAAGAATCCAATACGACCCAAATATGGGCAAAAGGAAGTTATGAGTTTACAAGTTTTGGCGCCATCTATATGGAACCCAAAGCATACTATGACTCAGACTGTACACTACCGCGCCCTCAAGCGAACGATCCTGCGCCGATACACCTCCACCAACCAGACACCTATCAGGACCTTGGAGAGACGATGCTGCAGGTGGGAATCATCGGCAGGAGCCTCATCATCGAATTCAACTTTGATGGAGAAAAGTATCCGATCGATGCCTTTTTCACGATCAACCAAGACCGCTTGTGTTTCTCTGAGGTATTAATCCTTGAAGTACTTAGATATGGTTTTGAGATCGATGGCTCGACGGACATCGACTTTGAAACCTGTCTGATCCGTTCTTAATGTGCCCGAGCGCAACCTGCCGGGTGGCATGCAAGTAGTGACCTGGCTGGATCTACCGGGTGCTAGTGCCTGTAACACGAATCCAATACGTCCTGCCGGATCTGTATTTGTGCTCAGCAAGGCAGAATGAGCGCGGTGTAATTGTTCTACATGAGCGAATAATAACGTCGCTGGGTGCAAAAACAGACCTAGCCCGCTGCTGTCCCATAATCTCCGTACATAATGTTGTTAACTGACGAATCGTTCGTTGGTTTTCATTGCTGTTTGAGCGTTGAGACATGAAAAAGCACTGATCGACAAGGCCGGAATTATTGTCAGAATGCCACATAGGCTGAGATATTAACCCCCCTCTCCCCTTGCGGGAGAGGGGCCGGGGGAGAGGGGAAGAGTGAGCACCTTGCCTTGATGAGAAACCAACGTGAAAGAAATGAAGGGTTAGTGAGTTTTTACCTTTTTTAGTCAGGTCAAACGCTTCGCGCACACCTTCTCCCCAACCCCTCTCCCGTCAAAGTAGAGGTGCTTTTTAGTCATAATGCCGGGAAGATTGAAAGTTAACGGAACGGCAGTGGCCCCAACCCCCTCCTTAGATATCAACATGGGGGTTGCGCCTGAAAAACACCACGAACCGCTGCTCGTCGCTCATTTGGGACAACCAAACTACGCTCCTCGCTCTTTCAGAGGCACTTTTTCAGACGCAACTGGGCAGATTGGATTAGTGATAGAAGGACCTAAGGTAAATCTACCTGCAGGCATAGTCTCATGGTAGGATAAGCGCCGAAAACTGGTCAGCAGAATCGCACCCAGGTTAGCGTCAGCGTGTGATTCGAAGGCTACACCACAACAGTTCAATCTACGATACAGGTTCCATGGCCCAATACATCTATACAATGAATCGGGTGGGCAAAGTCGTCCCCCCGAAAAAGCAGATTCTGCGGGATATCTCACTCTCCTTCTTCCCAGGCGCCAAGATCGGTGTTCTCGGCCTCAACGGCGCCGGCAAGTCGACCCTGCTGCGTATCATGGCCGGTGTGGATACTGACATCGAAGGTGAAGCCCGTCCTCAGGCCGGTATCCGGGTGGGCTACCTGCCCCAGGAACCCCAGCTCGATGAGTCCCTGGACGTTCGAGGCAATGTGGAGGGGGCGCTGGCCGAGGTGAAACAGGCGCTGAGCCGTCTCGATGAGGTGTATGCCGCCTACGCCGAAGCGGATGCGGATTTCGATGCGCTGGCCAAGGAGCAGGCTCAACTGGAAGACATCATCCAGACCTGTGATGGGCACAACATCGAGCGTCAACTGGAGATCGCTGCCGATGCCCTGCGACTGCCGCCCTGGGATGCGGATGTGAAGACCCTCTCCGGCGGCGAACGGCGCCGGGTGGCACTCTGCCGGTTACTGCTGGAAAAACCGGATATGCTGTTACTCGACGAACCGACCAACCATCTGGACGCAGAGTCTGTCGCCTGGCTGGAGCGTTTTCTCCATGAGTACACCGGCACCGTGGTGGCGGTTACCCATGACCGCTATTTTCTCGACAATGTGGCCGGCTGGATACTCGAGCTGGATCGGGGCTACGGCATTCCCTGGGAGGGCAACTACTCCTCCTGGCTGGAACAGAAAGAGCAGCGCCTGGAGCAGGAGTCCCGTGAAGAGGCCGCCCATATCAAGACTATGAAGGCGGAACTGGAGTGGGTGCGCTCCAACCCGAAAGGCCGACACGCCAAGAGCAAGGCCCGCTTGCAGCGTTTTGAAGAGCTGCAGTCGCAAGAGTTTCAGCAGCGCAATGAGACTAACGAGCTCTACATACCGCCCGGCCCAAGACTGGGCGACCTGGTGATCGAGGCCGAATCGCTGAAGAAGGCCTTTGGTGACCGGGTGCTCTACGATGACATCACCTTTAATCTGCCAAAAGGCGGCATTGTGGGCATTATCGGCCCCAATGGTGCGGGTAAGACGACCCTGTTTCGCATCATCACCGGCCAGGAGAAGCCTGACGGAGGTGAAATGCGTATCGGTGACACCGTTCAGGTCGCCTATGTGGACCAGAGCCGGGACGCACTGAATGGAGACAAAACCGTATGGGAAGAGATCTCAGACAGTCAGGATATCATCACGGTCGACCGTTTCCAGATGCCTTCGCGGGCCTATGTCAGCCACTTTAACTTCAAAGGCTCAGACCAGCAGAAACGTATCGGCGATCTCTCCGGGGGTGAACGCAATCGGGTTCACCTGGCAAAGCTTTTGAAAAGCGGCGGCAATCTGTTGTTACTCGATGAGCCAACCAATGATCTGGATGTGGAGACCCTGCGGGCGCTGGAGGAAGCGCTGCTCTCCTTCCCGGGTTGTGCTGTGGTAATCAGCCATGATCGCTGGTTTCTCGACAGAATCGCCACCCATATCCTGGCCTTTGAAGGTGACTCGGGTGTGGTTTGGTTTGAAGGAAATTATGCAGACTATGAAGCTGATCGTAAGCGCCGTCTGGGCGCTGAAGCGGATCAGCCACACCGTATCAAATACAAGCGTTTGAGCTGATCCCTATCGCCCTCTTTGAGGGGGCGAAATCTACGCGGATCAAACGTACTCAGACGGTTTACCCATCATTTGTAGCGTCGCCCGCAACCTCTCTCCATGGGGCTGTCGACAATCTGATCAACCGCTGCCTGATCCATCACCTGAGCCTGATAAACCATCCCCCGGCTCTCTATCTGTCTGACAAATGCCCGCAGATGGTTTCTGGATCCACACAACAGCTTCTGGTAGAGACTGGTCAAACCGCTATTCTCCGTGGCTTCCAGCATCTCATGGAGGTCCTGCATATCCACCTCTTCAATCAAAGCACCGGTGAGAAGGGCATCCATTTCAGAGCTTGTGCCCTGCAGGATCAGGCTGTCGTAGAGTGCCTGTAGCTCCTGATTGCCGAACACACCTGGCTGCAGTGCGGGATCGACCAGACCGTAGCGCTGCAGTTGCGCCAGTACAGAGTCCATATGGCGCTGCTCAGCCGAGGCGATATTACTGAAGATAAACAAACCCCATTGCTGATAGAGCAGATCATAAACGTCCCGCGCCACCTTCTCCTCCTCTCTGAGCAACAGTAGGTGTTGGGCCTCCTCTGAGGTAAGGCTGTCGACAACCTGCTCCTGACCTCCACGCCAGCCACGACCGTTTCCACCCCCCCAACCAGCGTGTACCTGAGTCAGTATCAGAATTGACAACGCAATCAACAAAGTTATTTTTCGAACCATCTGAAAAATCTCCATTTAAACAAGTAACCGGACTCAGCAGATATCAGGCCAGTATTTTTGTTATATGAATTCAGTTGGTTACGACAAATCGGTCAGGATTGAACGGATGAAAATCTGAGATATCACTTACCAATTGGGTGATATCACCCAGATTGCAGAGCTTAAACAGTCACACCTGTGAAGCGTGGCACAGTGTGTTGCAGCTTGACTAGGTGGATTATTCTGCGTCAAGCAACAGGTGGGGAAAAGAGTATGAATTGCAGCACAGATGTGGGGATTGAGTGCCACTCATACCGCGCCACAGAAAGCGTATCATCCGGGATATCACACAGCTCAGAAGCCTCAACCGATCTTATTCCATAGCCTCAAACAGGTTATATGGCAGTGGTAGTCAACAGACAAAGAAACCTTTTGAACGCAGAAAATCGAGCATATGTTCACGCTTCTTTCCCTGCATGGCTTGTGCGGTGGCATGCGACCAGTCGGTCAGTTTCACATTGGCGCCACGACCGACATAGTATTTTGACATCTGCTCATCGTAATCAGCCAATCTATCCGGATCCAACTCCTGGTATCGCTCCTGATGCAGAATGCTCTCCACCGGCATCCTGGGTTTCACCTCGGTATTCGCATCCGGCCAGCCCAGACACATTCCAAACAGTGGCACAACTCTGTGGGGGAGTTCGAGCTGCTCCACTACCACTTCTGGCTGATTGCGAATACCGCCGATAAAGACACCCCCCAAACCCTGGGATTCAGCGGCCAACATCACATTCTGTCCCATCAAAGCCACATCGATTACCGCCGCGAGCCCATGTTCGCTATAGCCTTCCAATTCGCCTTTGCCCACTGCTTCACAAATCTGATTGATACGCCGGAGGTCAGCACAAAAAACCAGAAACTCCGCCGCTTTCTCAATCCATACTTGACCTCCAGCAGCCATGGCGATTGCTTGTCTCGCTTCAGGGCGGGTCACCCGAATGACTGAATAGGCCTGAATAAAACTTGATGTCGCTGCAGCCTGTCCGCAACTGATCAACGTATCCAACTGCCCTGGATCCAGGGGTTTGTCGAGAAACCGCCTCACCGAGCGGTGATTGATCTGTAATTGCTGTGTTGCTGTCAGTGCCATTGCAGGTCGGCCCTCATTAGAATTCAGAAAACTTGCACATGTTGTTTATTTGCAGAAATAACAACCATAAGCGCAATCAATCTGATTTATAGACTGATGAATATGTGCTGAAAACGGAATTTAGATCCTCAAGTATTCATTCACTCGAACGCTATATTTTAATAAGCGCTCTATATCGCTAGCAGGTTCACGGGTGGAACAGGCAGTTCAGATTTAGTGCTCCAAGACTGACCCCCGTTCCGCAACATCCTGCTGCCAAGTGTAGTTGTGCATTGAGTTAACAAGTCGACTGCTGAAACTTGACCGAGTAACCAAACGGATGTTGCCATGTTGATTCGACTATTACAATCCACATACTACTGGATATTTCCAATCATCTTCTGGTTGGTGTTGACCCTGATCTCACTGATATGGAATCTCAGCGTGATCGACAACTCTGTCGAGAAAATTGCCTTTGAGCGCGGCCAAATCATGTATGAGATGGTCAGACTGACGAAGATCAATCCGGTGTTGATGGCAAATGATCCCACTCTCTTTAAAAAGCAGAACGTTAAGGATATTCAGTATCGAGCTGTTTCATCCAAACCCATGAATCCGGAAAACATCTCCGATACCTGGGAGCGTCAAGCCCTGAGTCAGTTTCAGCAAGGCATAGAGTTTAAATTCGAACCGTTTCTGAACCAGAAACCAGCCTACTTCAGATACATCGGTCCGGTGTATATGCAGGAACAGTGCCTTGCATGCCATGGGTATGAAGGGAAAAAAATTGGCGACGTGCGTGGTGGCATCAGCATAAAAGTCTTGGCGGAACCCATTATTGCCGCCCAGGACGAAGCCAAGCAGATCATGACATTGCTACACTTC
This sequence comes from Candidatus Thiodiazotropha sp. AKAK2, assembly GCF_058244685.1. Classification (NCBI taxonomy): domain Bacteria; kingdom Pseudomonadati; phylum Pseudomonadota; class Gammaproteobacteria; order Chromatiales; family Sedimenticolaceae; genus Candidatus Thiodiazotropha; species Candidatus Thiodiazotropha sp. AKAK2. Next base: position 18,723 of record NZ_JBSYOP010000002.1, read on the forward strand.
ATCGGTTTTCTGGTGATCTCAGTCACCAGTAATTTTCTTATGAGTCAATTGAGAAAACACTGGCTGACGCTGAAATCAACACAACAGAACCTAAAGGAAAAAGAGCAATTTCTGAGTGACGTCACCAACAGCATGAGTGAAGGTTTCGTAGTACTGGACAATGGTGGCGTCGTTAGATATGCCAATCCAGAAAGCGCACGACTGATCGGATGGACTAAAAATGACATGCTGGGCAGACGGTTCAGTCAGATTGTCTATGGAGAGTCAAATCCGGGTAATGATCGAAGTGCCGAAACGACAGTCATGGACACATTGAAGGATGGTGTTATCCGCGCTAACAACGATGACGTCTTTTCACATAAAGCCGGGCATGAGATTGATATCGTTTTTTCCGTATCGCCCATGCTACAGAATGATAATAACAAACGGGTAGTGTTGACATTCAGTGACATCTCGGAGCGTAAACGTGCCGATAGAGAACGTATGGATCTGGAGCGCCAATTGAATCAGACCCATAAAATGGAAGCGGTCGGACAGTTGGCCGGGGGCATCGCCCATGAGATCAACACCCCAATACAGTACATTGGGGACAACCTGAAATTCATTAAAGAGTCACAGCAGGATATACAAACCCTGTTACAGGACTATGCTGAACTCTCGGGTAAAGCGAAACAGCAACCTGAGCTGCAAACCGAACTGGCAAAAATTGATGAAACCATTGAAGAGATCGACTTGGAGTACCTTACTGAAGAAACCACCAATGCCATCGATCAATCCATAACCGGTGCTTCACAGGTGGCCAGAATTGTATTGGCCATGAAAGAGTTTGCTCATCCGGGCGGAAAAGATATGGCTTTGACCGACCTGAACCGTGTTGTCAGCAATGCGGTCGCGGTATGTAAGAACGAGTGGAAATATGTTGCTGATACCAAGCTGGATCTGAGTGACAGCCTTCCAGACGTCAAGTGCCTTGCAGGAGAAGTGTCTCAGGTTGTACTGAATATCATCGTCAACGCAGCCCATGCCATTGAAGCGGCCAAGCGGGAAGAGAAAGGCACCATCACCATCACCTCTGAGCTAAAGGATGAGCAGGTGGAAATCCGTGTCAGTGACACCGGAACCGGCATCCCCGAAGAGGCCCAGGATTCCGTCTTCAATCCTTTTTTCACCACCAAGGATGTGGGACGAGGAACCGGCCAGGGCCTGGCTATCGCCCAGGACATCATCGTTGGTAAGCATCAGGGGGAACTGCTGTTCGAAACAGAACAGGGAGTTGGAACGACATTTATCATTCGTCTACCGGTGACCAGTGAGGTGGCTTAAACAGGCATTCAAGGTGCACTGCCGGGTAGACCCTCCTTCTATTTCATCAGCGCTAAGCCAGCCGATCACAAGAGTATTTTATACCGCAGCTAACAGGGCGCTCTCATCGCCACCAAAATGAGTCGACCGAAGTTCGCCGCGCTGATGATAGGCGATCCGGGTAAGCATCATCTCCACCGAGATTTCATCGCTGGCCACGCCATTACTTTTTAATTCATCATAATAGTGATAAAAACGCTTCCAGGTAATCTTCCGGGTGGCGTTTCGTTGCCGGGTCACCAGATCGTTCACCCCGATAAAGAGCGCTTCGATGCGTTTCCACTCACGATACTTCGATGGACTCTCAATCCCGGACTTCCTGAGTCTACGCTGTGCCTGATGCTGGGTCATGCCACGGGTAAAACTGCCGTTTATATAGAGCAAACCCTGCATTACCCGGGAGGTAGGGGGGCGCTGCTGCCAGGCTTCGACATTTTCAGCCTCGGCGAAGAGACGCCTGATCGTGTAGTTAGCCACTGTTTTATTCATCTTCACAGCGCCGGGCATTTTGAAATGTTTCAATATATCCACCTGTCGTGGACTGGCAGGCTGTGACAACCCCTGTATATGATATAACTCCTTGACCGTTAGCGCCTCAACCAGACTAACACCCATCGCACTCAAATGTTTCAACCACTCACCCTCGATCGGTTTCTCGGGTAGCTTTTGATTGGTTGTAGGTGACTGTGCAAGCTCCAATGCGATCTCTACCTGAGCCTGAAGCTCTGCTGTTGCCTGCAGCTCTTTTCTCTTTTTTTCTGCCAGATCCAAAGCAAAAAATGTGGTAAGAAGAGTCGTTACATATCCTTCCCTATTGAAGGTGTCCATACACAATCTCCAGTTCAGCAATTTCGCGATAGTATAGGAATTTGCTATATATCGAGGTGCGAGCCGCGTCTCAATATCCCAAGCTGTTTTTAGACGTTCATATCATCACCGATTGAAAATTTTTTACGAAAAACCATAAAACACTGCTAAATTAGATTCCTGATTCAATTCATCGATTGTATGACTATAGATCACCAATTTTATTTGCGACTATGAATAAAAGAACAGCATTTATCACAGGCAACAGCAGTGGTCTCGGCCTGGGCATAAGCGAGGTTTTGCTAAACCATGGTTATCGGGTTTATGGGTGCAGCCGACGTGGCTGCAATCTGCAGGGAGAACTCGTGGATCAGCGTTGCGATCTAACCCAGCCGGAGACAATACCCGATGCCCTTGAGCAACTTTTAAACGGTGTCACAAACCTGGATCTGGTGATACTCAACGCCGGCATACTGGGAGAGATCAAAAACATCAGTGACACTTCGCTGGATGAACTGTTGCAGATCATGGAGATCAACCTATGGCCAAACAAGGTCATCCTGGATTGGTTGCTGAAATCAACACTGAAACTCGATCAGATTCTCCTCATATCATCCGGTGCTGCTGTACTGGGCAATAAAGGATGGGGCGGTTATGCCCTTTCGAAGAGCGGATTGAATATGCTTGGACGTCTCTATGCCCATGAGTTTGGTGAAACCCACATTGCCGCCATTGCACCGGGACTGATCGAATCGAGCATGATGGACTATCTGTGTAATGAGGCAGACAGTGACGCCTACCCTGCCCTGCAACGGATCAGACAGGCACGTGTGGAGGGAAATACACTCACACCCACGGCAGCCGCAGAGAGAATCCTGCAGGCCCTGCCTGAGATCAAGGGATATGAGAGTGGCAGCTATGTCGATCTGCGCCAGATCTTTGCCCCGGATGAGTACCAAGCCCTGCTCAAGGCACGAAACCGGACATAAATGGTTTTGTTTTCTAAGGCCGCAAATGAACGCTGATAAACACAAAAGACTCAATCAAATCCGTTGTTGAACCTATTCTGACCAACTCCTGGCGGGTTAATAAGTGTTAGTCAATTTAACTCGAAACCCAAACTGCGTTCATCCGCGTTCATTTGCGTAATCGAGTGACTCAGCTGAAATAGCTTTTTGCCTCTTCTCCCGGATCGGGCAGACCAGCGATTCGCCAGATGCTCAAGCAGCTGCCAAACAGATGATGCACCTTATGCCTTGGAATACCGGTTGCCCGGCAGACCAGACGCATATTCGGTAGTGCCCCGAGGCTCAGGTAGCGTTCACGGATATGATGAATGATGTGCCAATGCTGCTCACCCAGGTGATCCACACCCTCCTGATGGGCCAGATCACGAGCCAGTTCCTCGTTCCAGAGTTGGTGATCGATCAGAAAACCATTCTCATCAAAGCGGATCAGTGGTTGAATGTTGGCGGATTGATCTACGGCTGTTTGAACCATGACTTCAATCTCCTGCGGCTAGTTGTGTGAAGTATTGAAGAGGAGTATGGAAGAGAATCCATTTTATGAAAAATGATAATTCGTGATTTTATATCATAAATTCTGATATACCCCACCAACTCTCATCATCTCTTCTAGAATTAAACGCCAGCTGCTCTTGCGAGCCAGGGTGAGCTCGCGGGTCACAGAGAGGTGCGCCTCTATACCAATCAGCCGCAACACAGCGCAGGGACGGACTTGATGCCTTTGACAGGTCACAGACCGAAGCGCACCCGGGACATACGCTTCGGCGGTAGGTGACAAAGTCAGTGGCCGGCTTAGGGCTTCTTTACCGGTCGTTGTGCGGGTACCCGGGCATGTTTGGCAAGCCCTTTGGTCTCAAGTGAGAGAATCCAGTCAACCAGCGAGGCCGCATCCTCTTTGCGTACATTGACATTTGGCGGCATGAATCGCATGTTGACGTTATGCCACATCCTGGTCCCACCCTGGGTGCCTTTCAATACAGAGTCCACCAATTCACTCTTTGCATTGGCATTTGCCTGGTAACGTCCGGCAATTTCGCGAAAGGATGGCGCCAGGGGAACCACTCTGGACTCCGATACAGGCTCCACACGATGACAGATATTGCAGCCGCTGAGACTCGATAGCCTGAGCATGTTGTCGTGCTTCTGCAGACGCGCTACGGTCTTCTGGTCCACATCCAAATCGATGATCCAGCGCACCAGGGCTGCAGCCTCCTCACGGGATACATTCACATTCGGCGGCATAAAACGCATCGCCACCTTGCCTTCCCACTTCTGATCCCGATAGGCGGTACCGTGGATGACCCGATCGAGCAGCTGATCGAAAGCCTGTTGATTGTCACGATAACGTACCGCTACCTCCTGGTATGAAGGCGCCAGAGGCTTTCCCCCACGGTTGTCTGCTGCCACCTGATGGCAGATAAAACACCCCCTGGTATTGGCCAGATCAAGCATCTGCTCATCTTTGGCCTGTAGTGTGGTCGGCGCGACGAGAGCAACGACAATGCCGCTCAGGTACGTCAAAAACCTTCTCATGGTTGGTCTCTCCTGCTCGCAATATTACGGTTGGATGGATCTCTCTTTAAGCCTGTCACGACTCAGAAATCTGAGCATGATCAGATCGAAGCCAGGAAAAATCCGGCATTCAATCTGAACTCAATTTGCAACATTCATGCCTGCCCGATCAGACACGACTCTGGCAGATTGCCGGGGTTCGTTCGGTTTATCCTGAACCTGACTGTTCAGATTCGATGCGGATGTACCACAAGTGATACAAGCCCCTATCCAATTTTATCTCTGCACCGCTGCCCTGGAGCGATACAACAGGCATGCGCCTTGCAGGCCTAATAGGCCCAGCTGACTGCATGCCCGAAACCGGAGCCTGACAATGAGCGTAATGCAGTAGGCTAGTATCTAATGAGAACAATGATATAGAGAGCACCAAAGCATTCATGACCGCACCGATACCCGCCTATAGCCTACTTTTGAGGTGGCTGCTGCTGGCCGGCCTGATCCTGTTTGGCGGTTGGGTTTCATGGGACCAGGGGATTTTGCAGAACATCCTGCTCTCCGATCCGACCAGAATCACCTTGATCATCGCCGTAACCTTTATCGCTGCCAGCGGACACTGTGCTTTTCGCAGCCTCTACCTCTCAACGGAACAAGAGGCATTGCAACAGATCATTCAGGTGCTGGGGCTTAGTGACAAGCCACTCAACAAGGGATCAAACCTGCTGGATGGCTCCCTAACAGGTGAGTTCCTGCGTGGATTGCTGCAAAAAACCACCGAGCCGGAGGCAAACCGCGACGCCCAACTGCTCGCCCAGGTGATGGCGGAGCAGGCACGGGGTCAGCATGAAGCTGGATGGTTTGTCAGCGGACTGCTAATCAAACTGGGCCTCCTTGGCACGGTGATCGGCTTCGTTCTGATGCTGGCGCCCGTCGCTGAGCTCGAGTCATTTGACCTGGCTGACATTCAAGGACTTTTGCAACGAATGACCGGGGGTATGGGCGTCGCCCTGAATACGACCCTGCTCGGTCTGGTCTGCAGCATGCTGCTTGGACTGCAATATCTGATGCTGGACCGGGCCGCCGACCGCCTGGTGGCGGCGGCGGTCCATCTGGCTGAGACACGACTCACCGTAAAGTCGAGCGTTGAATAGCCCATGGCCATGTTCCGCAACAACCGCAACTTCGATGCCGACCCCTTCACCGACCTGCTGTTCAATGCATTACTTGCCTTCACCTTCCTGTTTCTGGTGGCGCTGATGTTTCTCAACCCGCCAGCCAAAACCGGCACCATCAACCCGAAGGCGGATTTCATCATCACCGTTAGCTGGCCCGACAACAATCCGGATGATATCGACACCTGGGTAGAGGGCCCGGCCGGTCAACTGGTCTGGTTCAAGCAGCCGCAGGCGGGACTGCTGCACCTCGACCGGGATGACAGAGGCCTGGCCAATGACAGTCTGGTGGTGGATGGCAAAGCGGTGGTCAATCCACTTAATCAGGAAGTGGTCACCCTGCGCGGCCGTCCACCCGGGGAGTATGTGGTCAATGTGCACTATTACAACAGCAAGACCCGGCAACCGGTGCCGGTGACCGTCTCTCTGGCAGAGGTCAATCCGGTACTGAAGATCCTGCACTACGCCAATCTACAGCTACAACGACTGGGAGAGGAGCAGACCGCGGTGCGCTTCTCAATCGCGCCGGATGGCCAGGTTTTCGATATTAACACCCTACCCAAATCGATCGTGGAGGTTGGCAAACTTTGATGGAATCCACACTGCTGCTGGTACTGGCCTATGTGGCCCTGACCGCCCTGATCACCCTCTGTCTGTTCCGCTCGCCATTCCACTGGAGCCTGAAACTGTTACTGGTGGTGGCGACCTCCGCGCTCTACTTTGTCAGCTATCAGGGTTGGCGTGAAGTCCAGGGGTGGCCGGTCAGCAGTTCGTTGCCGACTCGTTTTCAGCTGCATGCAGCAATCATCAATGAGCCAAATAAAACCTTTGGTTCGCCAGGTACCATCCATGTCTGGATCACCGACCTGAGCACAGCCGAACCCGCTGAAAAACCCCGTGCCTATCGACTGGACTATCAAAAAAGTCTGCATACCAATCTGCAGGAGGCATTGAGAAATCTGCGCAACGGTGTGATCCAACTGGGCCGCATCAAAGAGAGCGGTGTGAGCGGTATGCCACGGGACTTTACCCGCATGGGAGAGAAACGCCAGCAGCTCGAAATCTATAGCCTGCCTGATCCAGCCTTGCCGGAAAAATAAGATGCATCGGATCGGCCTACTGCTCGCTCTGCTCGGTTCCCTGGTCACAGGCTGCAGTGAACGACATCCCACCCGTCAGGGATCCTACTTTCCACTCACCCCGGATATGAGATGGACCTACCGGGTCACCACCGAGGTCGCCGGACGTGTGGAGAGGCGGGAATTTGTGGCGTACAACAGCGAACCGGAAACGCTGAAGGGCCTGCCTCACAGCGTTCGCATCACCAGTGAGGGCACCCGCTACTATCTGCGCAACGTGGATGAGGGGGTCTACCGCAATGGCAAGCGCACCGTCGTGGAGACGGAGGTGAGAATGGATAACGACCCGCACTGGGTGTTGAAACGCCCGTACCAAACCGGCACCAGCTGGAGCAACCTGACCTATCCCTACGTGCTGCGGCGAATCAGTCCCTATGAACAGACCCTGACCCGTGGCAGCGCCCTGAAGATGGCCTACCAGATCAGCCAACTGGATGCGCAGGTCGATGTACCGGCCGGCCATTTTGAGCAATGTCTGCTGGTTGAAGGAGAGGCGCAGTTAACACTCTACGCGGATGGACGTGAGGGTTATCAGGATATCGAGATCAATACCCGTGAGTGGTATGCACCCGGTGTCGGCCTGGTGAAGCTGGTTCGCGAGGAACCCATGTCGGGTTCGGTGTTCAGTGGAGGCAAGGTGGTCTTCGAGCTGATTGGGGTTGAACATTGAATTGCGGACAACGCCCTAGCCGTATGATCGCAATAGACTTTGACACCTCAACCAGAGATACAAATATAGAGAGATCGGATTCCTGTTAACAAGCCCTGTTTAAGCTTAAGATCCAGGAGAGCCAAGCCGTAACGGCTCCTCTTCAGAGATCACATGGCCCACGAACTTACTCATGTCGTCAAGGATCTTGCCACCACGCCGAAAGCCCAGGCCGCAGGCCTCCCAGACATAGAAGACACCAGCCTGATAGTTTTGTCCAACACTGTCCTTGGGGAAGTCAACCCACTCCTGGTAGATGTTTTTGTGGAAATCGTAGGGACCATCGCTCTGTTCAATCAGCTGCCCGCCGGCATCCAGGATGCGCATATTGGCGCCCTCACGTCCAAACAACTTCTTTTCAACCTGAGCCACGCCAGGCAGAGGCTCGAATGCGGTGGGCAGCAGGTAGGGTGAGTTGGGGAACAGATCATAAAGGATCTTCATCATCCCCTTACTCTGAAACAACAGTGTGTATGGCGGATTGATGATGCGGGTTTGCCCCTGCTTTGCACTCTGCTCCAGCATCCGGGTTAGCTCAAGCTCCTGCTCGGCGATATCTTCCCAGGGAAACAGCTTGAACCAAAAGTCGGCCAGCTGACCATCTTTATTGAACACACCTTCATCATGACTAAAGCCCGCTTCGTTCAGGTAGCAAAAGTCGGTAAAAAAGCCGGCCTCGTGAGCCGCCTGCTGCAGATAGCGGGTTGTACGCTCATCCTCCGGCAGGTCGCTGATACTGGAAAAGAGCAGCTTCTCCCCATTGTAGCGGCTGGCAAAATCGAAATCGGCATCGTCACCACTGATCAGACGCCGGAAATTCTCTTTCAACATCTCGTGCAAGTTGTTGAACTGGCGAGCCTCGTTCATACCGTTCGCCTTCAGAATTGCCCACTGAATAATGGCTGTTTCGAACAGGCTGGTTGGGGTGTCAGCATTGAATTCGATTAATTTGACGGGGTGACCATCGAGTCCCCCGGCCAGATCGAAACGGCCATAGAGATGCCAATCATCTCGATCCCAGCTGTTCTCAATCAGCCCGACCAGATTGGCGGGTATGCCCAGCTCATAGTAGAGTTGATTATCTATGACATGCTGGGCTCCTTCTACATACATGTCATAGAGAGTGTTGGCAGCCTGATAGTAGGCCTCCGCTTCTGCCTCACTCAGTTGAACCAGATCGCTGACGATATAGTCACTGCCATCCGCATCGGTATGCCAACTCATACCGATCTCTTCCATAACTCCCTTGCTGAGGGGCTCTACCTTCAGAGTGTCGACCATCAATCAGCCGCCAAAGGAGTTGAAGCGGCTGCTGGAACTGCTGCCGCCCGATTTGTTACCACCAAAAAAGCCACTCTTGGGCTGACTTTTGGCCGTCTTGTTATAAGGCTGAGAGATCGTGCTGGTAGGGCGGCCACCGCCATACTGTTGTTGAGTGCGCTGAAAATTACTGTTGCCGGCCAGTCGGTTGGCCAGCATGCCGCCGATCAGTGAGCCTGCAGCGGCGGCCAATAGGGTTTCACCCAGCGACAATCCTCCAGAGTGCATTGAGGGATCCTGTGTCAGGCGTGAGGAGCCCGCTTCAACCTTCGCGGCCTCCTGTTCGGCAATCTGTTTAAGTTCATCTTCGCTAAGAAAACGCTCATTTCCTTCCTGATCACGAAGAATCGCGCGAGTTGGGCCACTGGTCGGATGTTTCTCTACCAAGGTGTAGCTGTCCGGGTTTACAGCAACCTGCTCAATCACCATGAAGACATTCTGCCCCTGTTCGACCCCGGATTGGTTACCGAAGCCGCTGCCTTGCGGCGGATTACCCTGGTCGCTACAGCCATTCAGACTGGCGATAGTGCTCAATCCAATCGTTCCGGCGATGGAGTAAGAGAGTACTTTCCTGATGTGTCTCATGGATCACCCTGTATCTTCAAGTCGTAAAGTGGGGTCGTATTGTATCCAGTTGTTGTGAATTGACAAACCTTAGCCCGCATTTCTCACCACGGAGATAATTCGATGATATTTGAGTCATATGAGACGAGAATGGTCATGATAATTATTTATTGGCTGCACTCAGGATCATTTTAAAGAGTCATTAGTGCCTTTTGCGGTGATGCACTGACCTCCGTATCGTGATTTGCTGAGCAGAGGCGATAGAGGATTCTCATCCACCAGGCTGGACGGATGCTTTGAGATAGAAGTAGCCTTTTCCCTAATTTCGTATCGGGATTTTCATCAGGTTCCCCCAGATATCATGGAAACTGTCGCGATAGGGATAACTCTCTGAGAAAGCGATCCAGACCTTGCGCACACTGACCCGGAGCAACGCGCCGATCTTGAATATCTTCAGCCGGATGGTGGTCGCCTGGGCTTTGGCCCATGGCGTTTCCTTCAACCCCAGGCGTCGCAGTGTCTGCATCAGCACATAGGCAAACGATGAGAAGTAGAGCCGTAGCTGATTGGCGCGCATCTCATGCGTTGAGGTACGGTCGGCAAACAGGCCAAGTTGTTGTTCCTTGATGCGGTTTTCCATGTCACCGCGCGCGCAGTAAAAGTCTTCATATAATGCACGCGCATCCCAGCTCCTGTCGGTGATCGAGGTGACAATAAAGCGTGGGTTTTCTCCCTTGCTCAGGTACTCGGCCTTGCCAATGACCCGGCGTTCACAGGACCAGCTTTTAAGGGTTCTATAGCAAAAGTCCTTGAACACGCGTGCGGCTTCTCCCGTGGCTTCATGGCACCGTCTGGCTTGCGTCATCTCCGCTTGAATTTCGGTTTTTAGACGGTCGTTTTTAGGCAAACCGAATACGTAGTCGACCCGGTTGTTTTCACACCAGCCCATCAGTGACTCCCGGCAAAAACCACCATCTCCTCGTACAATGATCTGGACTTCAGGCCAAATCTTGCGTAATTCACCCACGATGCGACGGACTTCTTCTTGTGTGCCGGCAGCGCCATCCTGGTTCGATGGCCGCAAGAGCGCGCACAGCAGATCCTCGTCACTGAAGATATACAGGGGGAGATAGCAATAATGGCCGTAGTATCCATGAAAGAATCGGCCTTCCTGGCTGCCGTGTACCGGATCATCCGTTGCATCAACATCCAACACAATCTGTTCGGGTGGCTCCTCGTGCGATTCGACAAACAAATCCATGAGCAACCGGTCCATCGCCGCAGGATGGGCGACGATTTTTTTGTAACGATCTGCAGTGCTGGCATGTGCCGAAGTCAGCTCCAGACGGTTTCGTGTGCTCTTGCCAGCCAGGGCTTTGCCCTTGTCCTGCTGTCGTACGCGATCCGCACCAGTGATATCCGTTTTGTCACACAGTAATGCCAGCAGGGCATCCTGGCGCAACTCATCATGATCACTCAGATCTTCATAGCCCAACGCAAGACCGTAGATGCGTTGTTTGATCAGCGATTCCAGGGAATGTTCCACTAATTCAGGATGACGATAATCCGTAAAACACTGGCTTAAACGCTTGAGAATATGACTGCAATTCTCTACCTCGCGTAACAGCAGGCCACCTGCGTCTGAAGTGATACGGCCACCATCAAATTTTCCAATCACTTCTCGCTTGCCGAGGCCATGAAATTCAATCTGTTCTGGTTGACACTCTGTGTTCATAAGGCCGTTGCTCCCGCGCGCTGTAAATCATTGATCGCACAACATTTATGCCACGAGACTCGGCCTTATTCAATTGTTTGGTGAGAAATGCGGGCTATATTTGGACTGGACGACGATGGGCTTATCTGGCCATCGTACTCGATCTGTTTGCGCGACAACCGGTGGGATGGGCATTATCGCTGAGTCCTGACAGCTTGCTGACAAAGAAGGCGTTAACGATGGCCTTTGAGTCACGCGGTGAGCCTAAAGGGGTGATGTTTCATTCCGACCAAGGCTGCCAATACACCAGCCTATTTTTTCGACAGCAACTGTGGCGCTATCAAATGGTACAGAGTCTGAGTCGCCGTGGTAATTGCTGGGATAACAGTCCCGTGGAGCGATTTTTCAGAAGCTTTAAAATGGAATGGATGCCTGAGATCGGCTATCGCACTTTTGAGGAAGCGAAGTACCATATCACGGAGTATATTATTGGATACTATAGCCAATTCAGGCCACATACTCACAATGATGGATTGGCACCTAGGGTAGTTGAGCAACAGTACTGGAATGC
>NZ_JBSYOP010000009.1:0-7091 GCF_058244685.1 Candidatus Thiodiazotropha sp. AKAK2
AGCTTACGGTAGTTGTCTGATTGCAATGCTTTCATAAAACGGCTTTCCTGATTTCAGCCAGAGGTCGTCCTGTGGCTAGTATAGCGTTTAATCCTGGTGAACAGTAACTCGGGCTCAGGCAGCTCCATCATAAATGGTGACGGATTCAGCATATTCAACCATTGCTTGCTAATGGGTGATCTTTCTCGATTGAGTTGTTGGTATGTAACCGGCTGAAAAACAGAATTTTATTTGTTATGTTGTTTTTCTGACAGATTGAGCGCCAGGGTTACCCGCAATCCGCCTTCCGGGCGGTTTGCCAGTGTCAGTTCGCCCCCATGAGCGAGTATGATGCTGTTGGCTACGGCCAGCCCCAGTCCGGTTCCACCGGTTTCCCGGCTGCGTGAAGCTTCGAGGCGGAAAAAGGGTGTCAATACCGCTTCCAGCTGATCGTCCGGAATGCCTGGACCGTTGTCGTCAATATGGATGGTGACCCGGTCCGGCCTGGTGGTGAGACTGGCGACCACGGTCTCGCCATATTTCAAAGCGTTATCAATCAGATTATTGAGTGCCCTTCGCAATGAAACCGGTCGGCAGATGAAGTTAAACCGTTCCGGTCCCTGATAGTTGGCATCACCGCCCAGGTCGGCATGGTCATCGATCAGGCTCTGCAGTAGAGCCGCGAGATCGGTGGTGCGAGCCTGTTCATCTGCGGCTTCGTCGCGGGCGAAGCTTAGGGTGTCGGAGAGGATCGCTTCCATCTCAGTGAGGGTGGCCAGGGTCTTCTCCCGCATCTCCTGGTCATCGATATACTCAGCCCTGAGTCGCAGGGTGGTGATCGGGGTTCTCAAGTCATGGGATACCGCGGCAAGCATTCGTGAGCGATCACTGATCTGTTTCTGTAAACGCTGCTGCATCAGGTTGAAGGCGTGGATGGTTTGGCGTACCTCCCGCGGACCTTCTTCTGGAATGGGGGATTGTGGTTGACCGAGGCCGAAGCGCTCGGCGGCATCGGCCAGCTGAGCCATGGGGCGAGCCATGCGTCGGGCAATCAACAGGCCGATGACAACAAGCAGGGCTAGCAGTATTAATAAACCCTGAAGGGTAGCGTTGGCCCAGGGCGGAGCACCCTTGAAATCGATGGTGCGAAAGTTTATCCATAGATCATCCCAAAGGAGGATGGAGATATTGATCGTTTTTAGCCCCTTGCCCGCCCGGAATCTGAGTTGATCCTCTCCTCGGTGGTGTTTGTCGCGCCCATCGAAGTCGACCCTGACCCGGATTGCCGAGTGGTCGCGTATGCCGGTTGTACGGCCTATATGGCGGGCAATCTTTTTTTCCATGGGGTGTCTTGGGGGGTGGCTTACCCAGGGTGTCTCCTCAAGGCTGATCTGCTCACCTTCTTCGGTGACCCGTTGAATGATACGGCTGCGCTCCTGATCATCCGCGTCGCTGAGTAGACGGGTCAGGGTGGCCACCCGTTGCAGAGTGCGGAACAGATTGTGCTCATCGAAGCGTGCTTTACGTTCATCCTGCACCAGGATCGCGCTGCTGATCATCATCAGTAGTGTTGCACCGACTAGCAGCGCCAGGGTTCGCCCCGCCAGGGTGTCAGGCCAGAGACGCATTGTTGTTCTCTACCTTGGCGGCAAAAAGATATCCGCCGCCACGTACGGTCTTAATGATCTGCGGATTGCGGGGTTGATCGCGCAGCTTGCGCCGCAGTCGACTGACCAGCGTATCGATCGCCCGGTCGAAAGCACGCGCCTCACGTCCTCGCGCCAGATCAAGCAACTGGTCCCGTGATAGCACCCGACCAGGGCGGGTGACAAAGGCCATCAGCAGGGTGAACTCGGCGGTGCTCAACGGTACCAGGGTCTGTTGCGGATCGGTCAATTCACGGGATGCCGGTCGCAGTGTCCAGCCAAGGAAATTCAGTTGTTGCGGCAGCTCCTCCCGGCTGACTTTGGGCATTGTGCCCATGCGCCGCATCACAGCTTTGATGCGTGCCAGTAACTCTCTGGGATTGAATGGTTTTGCTAGATAGTCGTCAGCGCCCATCTCCAGGCCGATAATCCGGTCGGTCTCTTCACCCATGGCGGTCAGCATGATGACAGGGGTATTCGACTCGGCGCGCAGGTTACGGCACAGGGTCAGGCCATCTTCACCGGGCATCATCAGATCAAGCACGATCAGATCAATCGCTGCGTCCTGCAGGCGCTTCTTCATCTCGACGCCATTCGATGCGGTGGTGATGCGATATCCATGATCCGTGAGAAAACGTTGCAGCAGGGTGCGAATCTCCTGGTGATCATCAACAACGAGAATGTGGGGTTGGCTATCCATGTGCTCAGTTTAAGGCAAGCGTTGACAGGCGGAAAGGAAGTTTGTGACAGATTGTGTCAAATCCAGGGATTGTCATGGGCTGTTACAAATCTGTCGTTGGTTGGCACGGGGGCGACACATGCAGGGTCTTAAATAGTAGTCGTCAGTAAGACAAAGCAACCAATCAATGAGGATAGTGAAATGAATAAAGGTTTAAAGGTTAGTATCGTTTCTGCGGTTATTGCCACATCAGGACTGTTTGTTCTTGCTTCCAGTGCCGATGCCGGTTGGGGAGGTAAAAGAGGTCAGTGTGATCGTGGCGATATGATGGGAGCTCCCGGAATGATGCAGGGTAAGGGCAAATTCGGGCCAGCGATGGAGCGGGAGTTGGATCTGACTGCGGAAGAGGCGAAAACTCTGGTATCCGCGCGCCTGATCATGCGCGGTAATGATCGCTTGAAGGTGGGGCAGGTGACAGAGAAGGATGGGGATACCTACCTGGTGGATATTGTTACCGTTGATAATTCACTGGTGCGTCAAATTGAAGTTGATCGTGACAATGGTCTGCCACGCGGCGGCTTCAAACGTTAACCGGTTGTTAAGCGGTACGGGGTGGCATCACGCCACCCCGGTAACCTTCACCTGGAGTTCAAAGGGATCTCTGATCAACGCTCTTTCGCCATCCCGGCAAGTACCAAGGTTTGGAAAAACCCTGTGTCTGGATGACGGGTGGGTCAGAGAGTATCTGGAATGAATCATGATGTAGTGACCCGCTGTGGCGGGATGCAGGATAGAGAGAGTCTATTGACAATGAAGAATCTGAATACCCGTAAATGGTCAACGCCACTGATCATCGGAAGCGGCCTGGTGGTGGCGGTTTCCGGTGTGCTGATGTTTTTTGGTCTACATAATCCAATCCAGCTGGCACATGAGTGGGTCGGTATGGTGTTTGCCATAGCGATCGGGTTGCATGTGCTTCACCACTGGGGTGGGTTTAAAAAGTACTTTGCTCAACCCATGGCGTTGAGTCTGGTCGGGTCGGTGGCTCTGGTCAGCAGCGCCTTTATATTTTTATCCTTTACCGATGCCGGTGCCAGTCCAATGATGAACATTGTGATGAGTATTGAGTCTTCGCCGGTTGATGAGGTTGCGCCGTTGCTCAACGAGACCCCCCGGAGTGTCGTGACCCGTATGGAGGCAGCTGGTTTCAAAGTGGAGGGCAGTGCAGACACGATTCTCGAAATCGCTAACGCAAATGATCGTGAGCCACGTGCGTTAATGGAGTTGTTGTTCAGTCAGAAGAGCTCTTGAATCATCAAGCGCCATATGGGGGGGAACACCCCCCCCTGGATGCGAGTTCTTTGAGCTATGGTTCCATCTGGTCACGAGCAGCTGATGAATGGTCGGGACTGTTTTGTCGCTCTGTTTTGTTGTTCATAAGCTATGGCCTATCCGCCTGTTTCAGTAGTTTTGTATGGTTCCGGTAGATCTGGCTATGTTCAGGGAAATAGGCCAACATCACTGCGGCGTATCGATCGAAAGGGTTCTCGATGCGTCTGATTTTTTTGCGCTGGCGGATGTCAAGATCATAACTGTTGTAACGAACCGTGAACGGCACGGGAAAGTCAGTGCCAAACAGGATTTTGTGGTGAACGGTGGTTTGTTGGGAAAGGTGCCGCAAAGCACGGGCACGCAGTGGCGCCAGAATGGCCGAGATATCCGCGTACAGATTGGGCTGGCTGTCGAGCATCTCCAGCAGTGTAAAATAGTCGGCGTCGAAGTGGTCCGGGTTTTTTGACAGATTTCTCCAGGGTTGTAATTTGTGGTGGAAGCGACCGAGCCCCATATGGGCGGCAATTACTGTCACGCCAGTGGCCAATGGCAGATGCAGCATATCGGCCCTTTCAAAGGCGGTGTGAGAGCTGATGCTGTATTCGCTGCCAATGTGGATGATCAGTGGCAGCCGGTGCTGCTTCAGCTTTTCGTAATAGGGGATCCAGCGCTCCTCATTCAAGTCGACACCCCAGTAATTTTGCAGAAACTTGGCGCCCTGAAAGCCCAGTTCCACTTGCTCGTCAATCAACTCAAGAGCGTTGGGTCGTTTCGGGTTTATTGAAAAGAAGGGGATAAACTGATCCGGATATTGGGTAGCGACCTGGAGAACATCCTGGTTCATGGCGCAGACGGTTTTATCCCGCGCCGTCTCCCGGCCATGATCATCAAAACAGGCATCGACACCGAACAGGCAGGTTTTGTCCACTGTTTTTGATTGGCTGATCGAGTTTGCCATCGCTGCGATATAGGTCTGATAGGGGTTGTCTCTCAATCGAGTCGGATCGACACCGAGGCTCCTGGCAAAAAAGCGCACGGCTATTTTGTCGTAAGCCCTCTGGAAGCTGACTGCGGGATTTAGGAGATGAGTGTGGATGTCTATAGTTTTCATTGGGTTAGGGTCTGCTTGGTCTGATTTTCCTTATCATTGAAAGCATATTTACCGGCTCTCAATCAAAGCGTCAACCAGCTCACCGGTGCAGCACAATCCATTCTCTTAGGATCCGGAGCTGTTGTTTGCTAAGCCCTTGTCGTTAAAGGGTGAACAACCAGCGCCGATAACTTCATTTATAGGCTTTTTTATTGATGCTGGCCCTGGTCGGCCTGATTTTTTCAGAATGTTTAAATCTATGCTTAATCATCCAGGCTGTAAGCGGATGTGGTTTTCCAGACGGATCACTCTGCTGTTTCTGTTAATACTTGCCTGGAGCGGCCCACTCTTGTCGGCCAATAATCTGCAACAGACTGACAGTGATTACCAATCCGTTGTTCTGCAGCTGAAGTGGAAGCATCAGTTTCAATTTGCCGGATACTATGCAGCCAAGGCAAAGGGGTATTACAGAGAGTTGGGTCTGGAGGTGGAAATCAGAGAGCATCAGGGACGCGCCCCGGTTGAAGTGATGCTAGACGGTGAGGCGGATTATGCCGTCAGTGGGGCGGATGCATTGATTAAACGGGCCAATGGTTATCCGGTGGTGGCCCTGGCGGCAATCTATCAGCACAGCCCCTACGCCTTATTGGTGAGAGGCGATTCAGGTATTCACCAGGTTTCCGATCTGGCCGGGCGACGGGTGATGATCGGCAGTGGCAGGCAGGATGCTGCACTCCATGCGATGCTGAAAAGGGGCGGGCTTACCAGCGATGACTATGTACGTCTGCCCAGCAGTTTTGATGCGAATTCATTGGTGGCCGGTGAAACTGATGCGTTCAATGCTTATATGACTGATCAGGGGTTTCTGCTGGGTGAGGCGGGTGTGGCACCCCGATACATCATACCGAAGGATTATGGTATCGACTTCTATGGCGATGTGCTGATTACGACTGAGCAGCAGATCAGTGAAAACCCAGAGCAAGTAGAAAACTTCCGCAACGCCACGCTCAAGGGTTGGGCCTATGCGCTGGCTAATCGGGATGAGATCGTTGATCTGATACTACAGAAGTACAATACCCAGGGTATGTCCCGTGCCCATCTTGTCTATGAAGCTAATCTCTCCAAAGAGTTGATTCAGCCGTTGTTGGTAGAGGTCGGCTACATGCATCCTGAGCGTTGGAGGCAGATCCATGAAATATTCATTGAATTGAATTTTCTCGGTGAGAACAGTCGTATCGAAGGGTTGTTATATCAGGCAAGATCCCCCATACCAGACTGGTTGAGCTGGAGCTATGAAAATTATATTTTTGTCTTAATTGGCGTGCTTACAACTGTCGGTTTGCTGTTATCGATGGCCATCGTCAGACTCAAGCTGCTGGTCAGGAAACATACCGTTGAACTGATCGAAAAAGAGCGTGGATACAGAACAATATTTGATGCCGCACCGGAAGGGATGTGGGTCATTGATCCTGAACGTAAGACGCTCGATGTCAATGAGCGATTACGAGAGCTGCTGGGTTATAGCAAAGAAGAGATGCAGGGAAAAACCCCAATGGAGTTTGTCGACGAGGCAAACAAACTGATTTTTATTGAACAAACAAACAAGATCAGCAAAACCGATAGGCGCAGTTACGATGTTGAGCTTCAGCATAAGGATGGCTACAACATACCAACCCACTTCAGTGCAGT
The DNA here is from genome assembly GCF_058244685.1 of Candidatus Thiodiazotropha sp. AKAK2. Taxonomy (NCBI): domain Bacteria; kingdom Pseudomonadati; phylum Pseudomonadota; class Gammaproteobacteria; order Chromatiales; family Sedimenticolaceae; genus Candidatus Thiodiazotropha; species Candidatus Thiodiazotropha sp. AKAK2. The sequence goes on from NZ_JBSYOP010000009.1 coordinate 6,416, forward strand.
TACCTTGAGGCAGCAGGATGGGAGTGTGTTCTCCTCGATCGCCTTTGTTGAGGATATTACGGAGCGTAAAAGACTGGAGGCGGAGTTACGAGCCGGTGAGCAGAATCTGCGGCGTCTGATCAATTCACAGCCGGCTTGTGTCAGTACCATTGGAAAAGATGGTGAGTTGCTCAGTATTAATCCCAAAGGGCTTGAGATCATTCAAGCGGAATCATTGGATCAGCTCCCAAAGACTATACTTTTTGATTTGATTGATGAGCCTTATAAGGAGGCGTTTGAACAGATCAATCAATTGGTATTTAATGGTCAGAGCACATCTTTGACGTTCAGTATTACCGGTTTGAAAGGCAGGCATATCTGGCTGGAAACCCACGCGGTACCGATCATGGATTCTGAAGGTGCGGTTATCGAGCACCTTGGGTTGACCCATGATGTGACCGATCGTCTCAATATGGAGATGCAGGTTTACCAAGAGCGTGAGTTTTTGCAGACAGTGATCGATAACATCACAGACGCGGTGATGGTGATCGATACCGATCTGCAGATTCAATTGTGTACGCCCAGCATGGGCATGAACTGATGGGGTGTAAGTCCCCTGTAGGAGAACCACGGTCGATGATCGATGAGTTGCATAGGCGTCCCTCTCAGAGTCAGATTCCCTATCAATTCATGTATT
>NZ_JBSYOP010000012.1:0-41314 GCF_058244685.1 Candidatus Thiodiazotropha sp. AKAK2
AACAAGTCCTGCTGGGCGCAAAAAAAAAACCTGAATGGTGGTTACTCTAACCTTATTTGGTGGGGCATGGCCCCACCCTACATTGATTTTAAGGTGTAGGGTGGGGCCATGCCCCACCAAATAGGGTTAGAGTAACCACCATTCAGGTTTTTTTTGCGCCCAGCAGGACTTGTTGGATTCGTGTTAACAGGCCCTAAGCACTATCACCCGAGCGCATCTCATAGAATTCTTTACGAAACGCTTCGAAGCGCCCATTCTCGATTGCACCGCGAATATCCCGCATCAGTTTCTGGTAGTAGTAGAGATTGTGGATGGTGTTGAGCCTGGCGCCAAGAATCTCATTGCATTTATCCAGATGGCGTAGATAGGCGCGACTGTAGTTGCGGCAGGTATAACAGTCACACAGCGGATCCACCGGGCTGTCGTCATACTGGTGGGCCGCATGGCGTATCCGTACAACACCCTGATGGGTGAACAGATGCCCATTGCGGGCATTGCGGGTCGGCATCACGCAATCGAACATATCGATACCCCGGGCGACCGATTCCACAATATCCTCCGGTGTCCCCACACCCATCAGATAGTGGGGTTTGTCGCCGGGCAACCGACCGCTCAGATGATCCAGTACCCGCCATCGGTCTGCAGGGGGCTCACCTACTGACAGACCACCCACCGCATAGCCGTCGAAGCCGATCTGTTTGAGTCCTTCCAGTGAGGCTTCCCGCAGGCCTTCATACATCCCCCCCTGTACGATACCGAACAGAGCAGACGGATTATCCCCATGAGCATCCCGGCTGCGACTGGCCCAGCGAAGCGAGAGCTCCATGGATCGCCTGGCCTCCTCTTCGGACGCCGGATAGGGGGTACACTCATCGAACACCATGACGATGTCGGAGCCGAGTTTTCGCTGCACCTGCATCGACTCTTCAGGCCCCATGAAGACCTTGCTGCCATCGATTGGAGAGCGGAAATCCACCCCTTTCTCTGTGATCTTGCGCATAGTGCCCAAACTGAAGACTTGAAAACCTCCGGAATCGGTGAGTATCGGCTTTTGCCAATGCATGAAATCGTGCAGATCCCCATGGGCCTGAATCACATCGGTTCCCGGCCTGAGCATCAAATGGAAGGTGTTGCCGAGAATGATCTCCGCACCTAAATCCACCAACTCCTCAGGCGTCATGGCTTTCACTGTTCCATAGGTGCCTACCGGCATGAAGGCCGGCGTCTCAATGCTACCCCTCGGAAAGCTCAACTGTCCCCGGCGAGCTGCACCATCAGTCTGGAAGATACTGAATTTCATCGTTTTATTGGCCCCGGAAGCCTATCATCGACCAACCATGCAAGGCATGATCAGGCAAAATCCTAGGAAATGTCATTTTCTGTGAACTCGCATTAGGGAAATCCCTAATATTTCTTGACTTTGACTCTCATAATATTAGAAAATACCTATGTGCTGATCATTATGCATCAGCACACACTCCTCCATCCTCCTTTGGTGGAATATTTCAGCGCGGCACCCCTGCCGCGCTTTTTTTTTGCCCTGAGTTCAGAGTCTTGCTCAACTCGCTGTCAACTGATGCCCGGAACATTTATGCCGCAGAAGATGCCCCTGGCGTGAGAAACATCGCATCCCCGTAGCTGAAGAAACGATAACGTTGTTCAACAGCATGCCGATAGGCACCCATCAGTCTCTCATATCCGGCAAATGCAGAGACCAGCATCATCAGGGTCGACTGGGGCAGGTGAAAATTGGTGATCAAGGCGTCAACCACATTGAATTGAAAGCCCGGACGGATAAACAGCCGGGTATCGCCCCGAAAGGGTTGCAGAACACCAGTTTGAGCTGCCGACTCCAGACTTCGCACACTGGTTGTACCAACCGCAATCACCCGCCCATTTTGTTGTTTGGTCTTGGTGATGAGATCACAAACAGCCTGATCAACCTCCGCATACTCCCGATGCATCACATGCTGGTCCAGGTCATCCACCCGTACCGGTTGAAATGTGCCAGCTCCCACATGCAGGGTCACTCTTGCCTGATTGACGCCCTTTTCCGCCAGTTCAGCCAACATCTCATTGGAGAAGTGGAGACCTGCCGTGGGAGCGGCGACCGCACCTGTCTTCTCGGCATATACAGTCTGATATCGGCTCTCATCCACCCCTTCGTCCTGACGGGTTATGTAGGGAGGTAGCGGCATATGACCCTGCTGATCCATCAAGGCATGGAAATCCCGATCTACGGCACGCAGCTGAAAGAACTCACCTTCCCTACCGATCACTTCAACCCGTGCATCATCTTCACCCAAGAGGATTTTGCTGTTGATTTTGGGTGATTTACTCGCCCGTACCTGAGCGAGTGCCCGGGTCGGTTCCGTAATCCGCTCAATCAGCACTTCGAGCCGCCCACCGGTCTCTTTTTTGCCGTGCAACCTGGCTTTCATCACCCGGGTATCGTTGAAAATCAGCAGATCGCCAGCACAGAGCAAGTCAGGCAGATCGGAAAACTGCCGATCCTCAGGTGACAACTGGTTTGGTGGAAGCACCAACAAGCGACTCGACCCACGCTCCTCTGGAGGATATTGGGCGATCAGCTCATCCGGTAGAAAGTAATCGAAGTCTGACAAACGCATAGGGCGCGGATGTTACCACGTGCAGCGTTTGATGTATTGATTATCGGCTCGTCATAACGACCAGCTTAAGCCTTTCCCTGATTTATTGACCTCACGCATATAACTGCTTACCGAGATAATTGACAATTGCCTATAAATAAAGGAAAAAGACCGGAGGTACAGGATGCTTACCCAGATGCTCAACCCCATAATCCGACCACGACCAAAACTGCTTTTGAGCCTCCTGCTGCTGGTCAGTCACTACTGCGCTGCGGAGACCATCCAACTGCGCATGCAGAACGGCCTACTCGCCACAGCAGACTATCTTGATGCGGGAGATAAAAAATCGCCAATCCTGATTTTGCACGGTTTTCTACAGACCCGTGACTTTTTCACCGTACGGCGGATAGCCGATGCATTGCACGATGAAGGGTATAGTGTTCTGTTACCCAATCTCTCCTTGGGCATTGATCAGCGTGATCAGAGCCTGCCCTGTGAAGCGATACATACCCACAGCATGGAGCAGGACCGGGACGAGGTAGCCCTTTGGGTCCGCTGGCTGTATGAAAAAAGTTCAAAACCAGTCACCCTGATCGGTCACAGCATGGGCAGTTTGACACTATTGGCCTATCTCGATTCGCAGCCTGACCAGGAATCCATCAATCAAGCGTTTTTAATCAGTCTTATCGCATTCGCACAGGGCCCGATAGCAAAAGAAAACTCAACGGATAAACAGCGTGCGGAACAAGACCTGTCAATGGATCCAAATCGTATATATAACTATCGACTGGCTTTTTGTGACCGCTATCCATCTCGACCTGACCACTACCTATCCTACCTCAACTGGGATCAGACCCGGGCCAGTCGTGCCTTACTTGGTTTATCAAAAAAACCGAGTATTATCTTAGGTAACAGAGACAATCGTCTTAGCCCGGAATGGAAACCGATACTCATGGACTTAAAAGCCAACGTTATCGAGATCGAAGGCGCCAACCATTTTTTTGATCACTCACATGAATTTGATCTATTCGACAGCATCATTCAGATGCTTTGATTGGAAAAAATGATCAGTAAGTTGTCATAGGCATGCAATTCAGACCGATACCATTAAGCCTCTTTACAACATTTTTTGTTGCCATCTTCTTGCTCCTGCTGTTCAGTCTAGGGCGCCTTACCTACCTGGAAATTGAAAAGCTGAACGACCGTTTCCACAATGCCAACCAACAGTTGGGAGACCAGGAGATCACTTCAGCATTGACTGAATCCCTGAACACAATCAGTAAGAAAACACACCAACTGGCTCGCTGGGAAGAGGTCGTTCAGCAGCTACAACAACCAACTTACTACACCTACTGGTACCGTCACCGAGCAAAACAAAACCGTTTTACCTCTGACTACATCCTCGATCTGGCCCTCTATGATGTCGAGGGTAATGTGCTGGCGTCGATCGATACCTCGCTGTTGCCTGATCACATTGAGAACGATCAGTTGGGTCAAACAATAAAAATCAGTGAACACCAGCCGTTTGTAACCGTTATCAAACCCGTTGTTAATCGGCATACCAACCAGCTACTGGGCTATATTTCCACACTCAATCAATTGATGCCGATCATCGAATCCCATCACTTCAGCAATGCTGATCCGGCAACACTCAACATCGACATCGAACAATCGGAAAATCTGTCGAGTGAGCAATTCAAACAACATCTGCACTACCGTTTGATCAGCACTCCATACAGTCAAGCCATTCAGTCCGAGTTGGCCGATTTTCTGCTGAGGCTTGCCGCTATCACAGCAATTCTCACACTGCTGATTTTCCCCTTGGCCGCGTGGCTTGTGAGCCGCCCGATCATGGCAATCACACATCACATCAACGAGCTGAAGCAATATCCTTATAAGAAGTTCGACCCAGTCAAGGATGCACCTTTGTTGATTACCGAACTGGATACCATCCGACAATCCCTCGACAGTTATCACAATCAGTTGAACCAGGTGAATACCACTCTCGATGAAAGAAATCAGCAACTGCAGCATCTGACCCAGCGGGATAACCTGACCGGGGTACTCAACCGCAGTGCGTTCGACGATTACTGGAACGAGATCAGCCAGCTGACCGGTAGCAAGAAACTGCAAACTTTCCTGATGCTGTTTGATATCAATCACTTCAAGGCACTCAATGACAGCTATGGTCATCAGGCTGGTGATGATGTGCTGATCACCATCGCTCAACTCATCAACAGTATGTTGCGAGGACGTGAACAGCTGTTTCGCTTGGGCGGCGATGAGTTTGTGACCATTTTGATTGGAGACAATCACCGTAAGGCGATGCAACTTGCCAAACAGTGCCACCTGGCGATTTCAAACTACCCGTTTGAAAAGCTGGGGATCCTGGAGCCTGTACGAATGAGTATCGGTCTGGCTCAAAGCTCGACTGAAGATGATTCAAATCTCAATACGTTGCTCTGGCAAGCAGATGTGGCAGTCCACTTTGCAAAACGTCCCGGTTATTCGAATATTGTCAGTTTTTCAGCAGAGCTGGCGCAACATGCCCAGGGACTGTTTTCCAATCGTACCCAAAGCGTCGTTTTCGATGCCATAGACAACGGCAGTGGATTGGTGCTGTTCTATCAACCCATTGTCAATCTGGAAACCGGGCAAGCCGAGTATTATGAGGCCCTGGTGCGCATCTCGCATGAAGATCAGCTGATCATGCCGTCCCACATCTTCCCGCTGGTGGAAGCAAGAAGCCTCGAGCTCGACCTGGACCGCCAGGTAATCCGGAAAATCTGTGCAGATCTGAAGGCGGACAAAATACCCGACGGTTCCGGTGTATCGATCAATCTCTCCGCTCCCACCATCGTCGATAGCGATTTAACCAACTGGCTGGAAACATTGATCCCCTACACAGGTCAGTACAAACTGCTGATCGAGGTCACTGAAACCGCACTGATCACGCAACTTGAAACGGCACGAAAAAACCTCAACAAACTGAGATCAATGGGATTCCGCATCGCGCTGGATGACTTTGGCAGCGGCTACTCCTCAATCCGCTACCTCGGCACGATGCCGGTGGATGTAGTCAAGTTTGATATCACCCTGACCAGGTTACTGGATGAGCCGGAGTCCAATCCCATCCTCGATCATCTGGCGCAGATGATCAACGAATCGGGGCACCTGCTGGTGGCAGAAGGGATCGAAACCCGATCTGCCGCAACCCAGTTGAGACAGCTTGGATTCCGCTATGGCCAGGGATACTATTTCGGCAAACCGAAGGGAGAGATTTCTGCAAAACAGGACTATAAAAACCCCTTAAATTTTTCTGCATGAGCCATGATTTCCAGGTATACTGTGCCGCTTCCAGGCGCAACCACCTAAAATCAACGGCTTATGTAGCCCTTGTGTTTTGGCTGGCCAGGCCAAAATGGTAATATTCGCTGTATGCCAGAGTGATGAAATTGGTAGACATGACGGATTCAAAATCCGTTGCCTTCACGGGCGTGCCGGTTCGAGTCCGGCCTCTGGTACCACTCCTTTCCCAGCCGGGACAAACGCTTAGGTCAGGTTTACTCCGCACCGCTTCGGCCAGTCTGCCGTAAGCCAGATCTCTCCCGGGTGTTGATTTTACTGAACACGCATCATCTCCACGAATCGCTGCTCATCAGCTTAGGCCCTAAGCGCCGGTTTGAGTCCTGGTTGTTTCATCGCCTGAGTAGATTTTAAATCTCCGTTCTGGTGAAATGTGCAGTTCAGGTACTCATCAACCACCGGTGAGGCTCGGCAGCCAGAACCCTAAAAAAACACGGCAGTATGACCAATTCGGATTCAACACAACCTGAAACTACCCCGGACGATCTGGAGGTGACCAATACCTCCGGCCATCTCAGGGTAGCCATTGAGATTGCCATTGCTGCAATGATACTGGTTGGTATCTACTATCTTTTCGCACCGGAAGAAACCATCGAATTGGCGCCACCGATCGATGAGACTCAGATCGATCCGGTGATTCGTGACCGGATTGAGGCTGCTAAAACAGATCAAAGCGCCGAGGAGATCCTGTCTGAACAGCCCGCAGTTGAGGAAACCCCTGCAGGAACCCTGCCTGATGAGCTACAAAGTTCTGAGTTGTCAGCCCCCACCGCACCCCCGGCTGCAGAAACTGTGGAACCTGCCACCATAACTCAGTCACAACCCGACGCACGCCAGATGATCTCGGAAATACGCCATGGTGAACTGGTGCTAAGTTCCGCTGAAATTATTGAAAAATCTGAGCTGTTCAGTCAGCAGGGACGATATACTGACACCTACCTGCTTCTATTCTATGCCGCCCGGGAAGGTGATGGTCAGGCCGCTTTTGCACTGGCCAGTCTTTATGATCCGAAATACTTTCAACCCGGCAGCGCCTTACTGGAGAAAGCGGATGTTTTCCAGGCCTACAAATGGTATAGCAAAGCCGCGAAACAACAGATTCCGGATGCCCAGCTTCGTCTCGACAGACTGCGTAATGAGACTGAAAAGCAGGCAGAAGCAGGAGATCCGGCTGCCCAGCGACTGTTATTGAACTGGCAATAATCCACACTATTCAGGATGCTTCCGATGTCATGGTTTAAATCGGTATCAATCATCATTGCAGCGATACTCTTCTCTGCAACCACCCTTGCCGCTCCCCAGACACGGCCGCTCCTGATGGACGGGAAACAGTCACTCTATCAACGGGTACTGAGTAAACCGGGTGCACAGATTTTCAGCCAGATCCAACAGGGTAGTGGCTCCGCAACGGCTCCGTTTTCCGTCTACTACGTCTACGATCGAAAACAACAGCAGGGTTCCGATTGGATACAGGTTGGATTAAGCCGTCACGGGGCGATTGAGGGCTGGATGCCTGAAGTTGACACCATACCCTGGAATCAGGGCCTCACCGTTGCATTCAGGGACCCGCTGGGAAGTGACCGGGTACTTCTGTTCAATGAAAAGCAGGCCCTGAAAGCGATCATCGAGGATCAGAATTCATCCAACTACAGTGAGCTCTATACCGCGGCGGAAGCCGGTAATCTGACAGCGGATTCTCCGGTGGTTGCGATCCAGCCCAGAACTCATATCGATATTCTCAAGGACTTTTACCTGGTCCCTATCCGTGACCACGAAGATATCTATATTGGTAGCGAGCAGGCAAGAATGCTGCAAATCTCCAGTGTGCCGCTTCAGCCGATCGAGCAGCAGCCAGCCAAAAACAAGGACGCAGCCAACAAGAGCGAACCCAAACGGCAAGCCTTTCGCTCTGCCGTGGTGTTCGTGATCGACTCAACACTCTCAATGGACCCCTATATCGATCGAACCCGGGAAGCCGTCAGAAAAATATACGACACCATAACCAAAGAGGATCTGACCGGTGATGTGAGCTTCGGACTGGTTGCCTTCCGAGACAATCCGAACGCTGCACCGGGGCTGGAGTATCTGACTGAAACCTACGTGGATCTTGAACAGGGCCAGAATGCCGACAGTTTTTTCTCTCAGGTCTCAACCCTGAAAGCGGCCACGGTCTCCAGTCGGGATTTCAAAGAGGATAGTTATGCCGGTGTCAACGAAGCCATCGCCGGAATCGATTGGCAGAATCAGGATGCCCGATACGTGGTATTGGTCACCGACGCGGGTCCCCGTGAAGCTGGTGACCCACTCTCTGGAACCGGTTTATCGAGCAGTGCATTGAGAAGTCTGGCGCAGAACAAAGGTATCGCCCTGTCTGTACTGCATCTGTTGACCCCCAGCGTGATGGCGGATCATGCCGATGCGGAAGAGACCTATCGGGACCTCTCCTACTATCCCGGTATCGGCAGTTTCTATTTTGGCGTCGAGACAGGCAACGTTGAACGCTTTGGCCGGGTGCTTGATGCACTGGCCCAGCAGATCACTGAGCAGGTCAAATTAGCGGCCATGGCTGCAGCCGGCAAAATGCTTGCTGAAGAGCGCCAGGCAAAACAGGCAGAGACAGAAAAGGCCGACGCCAACAATGATCAACTGGCGCAGTTTCAGGCAAAAGTGGCCAAGCTCGGATATGCGCTGAGAATGCGCTACCTGCAACAGGATGAAAAGCAGCAGATTCCCAGCATTTTCAATGCCTGGTTAGTAGATCGGGATATCCAGAACCCGCAACGCCAAACCCTGGATATCAGAGTACTACTGACCCGTGATCAGCTCAGTGACCTGCACAGCATCATGCGGCAGGTACTGATAACCGCTGAAGAGGGATTGCTCTCACCACGCAGCTTTCTCAACGACCTGAAGAGTCTTGCCGCAACCATCGCCCGTGATCCCGATCAACTCGGCACAACCACTCGGGCTACCGGCGCCAGAGAAGGAAATCTGGCTGATATGGGTTTCATGCGGGAGTATATTGAAGACCTTCCCTACACCGGCGAAGTGATGAACCTCTCCCTTGAACACTGGCAGGACTGGCCAGCCAAAGACCAGATTGAATTTATCAATCGACTGGAAGAGAAGATCAACTACTACCAGGTTCTGCATGACCATACCGATCTCTGGGTCTCGCTGGATGGCGGCCCGGTCTCTGGAGACTCTGTATTTCCAATCGGTCTGGAAATGTTGCCCTAGGGCCTCTCAACACGAATAGAAATGGTAAATCCTGAAGCTCAAGCAGGAGCGAGCCTGACAGGTGATCGCATCCTTATCTACCACTTGCGTGATGTAATCAAAACCCGTGAGGCCGAAGGCACCGCCTTTCGTCTTCGCGTGCCCAGCTTACAGATTGCGCTGGGAGAGAAGATTGCACTGATCGGCGAAAGCGGCTGCGGTAAAAGCACCCTGCTCGACATGTTGTCGATGGTGTTGCGCCCAACCGAAATCGGCTCGTTTCGCTTTCGCCCAGAACAGGGCGCAGAGCCGGTGGATATCACCAAGTTGTGGCAGAAAAGACGCCTGAACCAGTTGGGTGATCTGCGTCGTCAGCGTATTGGTTATGTAATGCAGACCGGTGGTCTGTTGCCCTATCTCACGGTGCGGGAGAATATCAACCTTTCCCGCCGATTACTCGATATGAATGACGATGGCCTGGTTGAGGAGCTGACCAAGGACCTGGGCATCCGGCAACACCTGGATAAGCTACCCCACAAACTCTCTGTCGGCGAACGCCAGCGGGTCGCCATCGGTCGAGCATTGGCTCATCGACCCTCCATCGTGATCGCCGATGAACCGACAGCCTCACTTGATCCCATAGCCGCTGAACGGATCATGTCGCTGTTTATCGAGCTGGTGGATGAGTTACATATCACTGTCATCCTGGCCAGTCATGCCTGGCGTCACATCAACCGACTGGGTCTGCGACATCTGGAACACCATACGGAGCGTAAAGAGGATGGATCCATGACAGAAACCGTGGTAAGCGGATGATGCGACATCGACTCAAAGATATTATCTGGCTGGCCAGCAAGGACTACCGCAACGAGTGGCAGATGTCCGGCTTCTTCATTCTTGCACTTGCGGCCGTGCTCGGACCGATGCTGATTCTGTTCGCCCTTAAATTCGGCATCGTCGGCAGCATGCTCAACAATCTGATCGAGGATCCCCGTAACCGGGAGATTCGACCCATCGGCAGCGGTCGTTATGACCAAGCCTGGATCGAGCAGCTGAATGAGCGGCCTGAAGTTCAGTTTGTCGTCCCGAGAACAAGAGCCATTGCCGCCACCATCGATCTGAAAAGTGAAACTGCGAAACGCATCATTTCGGTCGAGATGATTCCGACAGGCAACGGTGATCCTTTGCTGAAACACAAGCAAATTCCAGCGTCTGCTACCGAACTGGTTCTCTCCAGCAACGCAGCAAAAAAGCTGAATGTAAAAGTCGGTGACGAGATCACTGGCAGCCTGGCGCGGCGTTTCAAAGGACGCAGTGAACGGGTTCACCTGAAGCTCAAAGTCGTGGATATAGCATCGACTGCCAGCTTCGCCAGAGATGGCGCTTTTGCCCCGGTCGGCCTGGTCGAAAGTGCAGAGGATTTCAGAGATGGACGAGCTGTCGATGAATTCGGCTGGCAAGGCAACCAGGTGGATCCAGGCAGCCGTAAGTACCCAAGTTTTCGCCTCTATACAGATTCGATCTACAATGTGGGCCGGATCAGTGATGCGCTGGATAAAATCGGCATCGAGGTCAGAACACGTGCGGCGGATATCGAGATCGTACGTAACATGGACCGTAATTTGAGCCTGGTATTCTGGTTGATTGCAATCATCGGTCTGTTTGGATTCTCCCTCTCCCTGGGGGCCAGCCTGTGGGCCAATGTGGATCGCAAACGCAAAGAGTTGAGTGTGTTGCGGTTGGTTGGCTTCCGCACCGCTGAGATCGTCTGGTTCCCGGTTTTACAATCGAGCTTCACTGCCATACTCGGCTGGCTGTGTGCCAGCCTGATCTATTTTGGTGTCAGCATCACGATCAATCAGATGTTCGCCTCTCAACTCAATAACAGCGAGAAAATCTGCCACCTGCTGCCGGAACATTTGGCGATAGCCCTTTTACTGACCCTGGGATCCGCCATCTTTGCCGCATCCCTGGCTGGATACAAGGCGGCTCACATAGAGCCATCGGAAGGTCTCAGGGAGATATAAAAAAGCCATGGAGGAAGACCCTCCATGGCCTTGCCGAAATGCTATGAATTTCGGTATTTCTTATACTTTACGACGTCTGCTGTATGAGACGAAGCCGAGGAGAGCAGAACCAAACAACCAAGCAGCAGCTGGAAGCGGTACTGCACTCATGGTCAGATCATAGTCTGAGCTTATTTTGGTGTCGATTGCATTAAGCGCAAAACCGGAAATGGTAAAGATATAGTCTCCGGCACCAAGACTCAGAGTCTCGGAAAATGAGGTACCCAGGTGATACTGCTCATTTGTGGTGATGTTGGTTAATAACAGGTCATCGCCAAACATACCTTCATGAGTACCGGCAACCGTAATATCAAGTGATGCAGAATCCACAGTCAGACTGTAGGAATCAAGAAAATTTCCGTTCGGTTGAGGAGTTGCATAGCTATCCCCATGATCGGAAAAAACACCTGCATCATACGACGCCGCCTGAGCACCTACCGTTGAAAATGCCAGAAAGGCAACCAAGGCAATTGAACGTATAAGTAACTTCTTCATTATCTTCATCCTTAAATGATTGTTGAACTAGATGCAATTTCTTCCCATGCATCTACTTACGACGCTATCACTTATATTGGTTCTAAACAATAAGTAAATTCCCATACCTTGGGCTTTTGCAAAGCAGGTTACAAATCATCAGTTAGGCATCAGTAAGAGGTTTTTTAATTAAACAATATTCAATGTTCATATCAGGCTCAATTCGGAAACAGTATCATCTCAACCCGTCTTCGCTTCGCAGATTGACTTAGCGTCAAAACTTCAATCTCATCCTCTGCGGTTCCCACTGCAGCCACATGCAGGCGGCTGCCGGAGATGCCACGTTTGATAAAATACTGTTTTACCTCATCCGCTCGCTTTAAAGAGAGCTGATAGTTATATTGCTTGTCGCCCTGGGTATCCGCATATCCGATAATCCTGAGAAAGGTCGACTCTTCAGTCAGCATCTTGTATTGAACCGCTTTTAATAATGCGATGTATTCAGTCGGTATCGAGGCTTTGTTAAACTCAAAATAGACTGCATAGCGTGTCGCTAATTCAATTGTTTCTGAAACCTCACCGGAGAGATCCTGAGGATAGTGACTGATATCACTCTGCTGTAGATTCGAAGGCTCATCGGCACCTTGTTGCGCGGGGTCCCCACCGCTCTCTTCAGTAACTGGTTGTATCGTCAGTTGATTCGAATCATCCGGTTGCGCCCCAACCAATGCTTCATTTTCCAATACTTTGGCGGTCTGCTGATCCACAGCCTCCACGCCAGCTATCCGCTCCTGCAAATCACTCAATGATCGATTGATCTGCTTGGCAAACAGACCATAGAACAAGGCCATCAACAAAATGATGCCCAGCCAGGATACCAAGCGGAAGATGAATCGACCCAATTTACGTTGAGGTGGTTTGGCGAACTGTTGCGTGGAGACACCTGCTATCGCCACATCCGGACATGCGTCGACCCACATGGAGGGCATACTCAGGTTCTCTTCAACACTGATTCGATTGACCACCTTATCTGAGGGCAGAGAGGATTGAATGACAGCGTTACTGTTTTTTTCTATCTGGCTGTTGTTGGTCGCGGCTGATGAACTGTCACTTCTTCCACTCGACATCCACCATACACCGCCCCAGCGATGCTCATCATCCATCCGCTTTGAATTTTGATGTTTTGGCGTCTGCTCAACCTGAGATGTGCTGATATTGCGTTGCTTTTGTTGCTCCGAAATCAAACTATCCAGAGCGTTCCTGTCCAAATCGCTATTCCATATCTCATCCGCACTTGGAAACTCAACGGACAGCTCGTTATCGGTTGCACTCTCATCAGCACTCTCTTCCTCAAACTCACTGTTTTCGAATAACGAGGCGTGGCTCAACTCCAGGTCTGGTGTCTGCAGCGGTCTTTTTACGCTCAGATCACTCTCCCAGGATCCCCAATCGGAGTCTGGAAGATCCCAGGCTTCCTCAATATTCTGACCGGCATCATCAATGGCTGAAAGCAGATTTGTAGTGATCTGATTGGTACTGGCAATCAACTCCTGACGCTTATCGGCCTCGTCTTCATTGAAGTACTGTTCCTGCAGAGGACGGTTTTCAAAAATGTCGTGCACAACTGCCTTTTGCACAGCAGCCTGCTGCTCCATCGAATGCTGCTGTTTCTCGATTCGATATCGCTCGGCAAAGTCTGTGAAGGACTCATTCTCTGCCAAGGTGATACGTCGCTCATCCACAAGCTCTTCGAGGATCACCAGGACATCTTCATCTGTTAACGAATGCTTCTCTTCCAGAGAGGCGAAGAGCAACAGTCGACTCATCAGATGATTGATTTTTCTTGGCACGCCCTGTGCGGCCTGGTGCACCAATCCATAGACTTCATCAGCCAATTGTGGATCCTGTTGCCAGCCGACGATGCCCATCCGGTGAATTATGTATTCACGACTCTGCTCCGCCGACATGGGTTTGATTTGGCAGGTTGCAATGAGGCGCTGCTGTATGTGTTCCATTTTTGGGTTAAGGACCAGCTCCCTTAACTCATCATGACCGATCAACACAATCTGAAGCAAAGAGCAGTTTCCCTTTTGCAGATTCGAAAGCAATCGCAACTCTTCAAGACCATTGGCCGATAGATTCTGAGCCTCATCCAGAAAAAGAATTGAGCGTTGTCCACGATCATAGAGGTCAGAAAGATGTTTGCTGATACTGGTCAACAAAGTTGCCTTGTTATAAGACTCGGCAGGCAAACCGTACTCAAGCGCAACCTTTCTCAATAGCTCTTCCGCCTGGAGCTGACTGGTTACCAGATTGAGTGCGTTGAATTTAGAGTTGTCGATCTCGGAGATTACGTCTCTGACCAGCGTCGTTTTACCGGAACCGGGTTGCCCGGTGATCATCACAAAGCCTTCGCTCTGCTGCAGCGCATAAGCCAGATAGGCGGATGCCCGGAGATAGTTGTTATGTGCGTAGCGAAACTTTTCGTCCGCACTCAGGCGAAATGGCGTGTCCTTGAATCCAAAAAACGACTCATACATAGCCGCCGTTATCCCTCTCATGGTCCATCATTCAGAAATCCCTCTGATTACTATAGGGCATCAAAACACATAATCGAACCGTAAGGAAGCTCACGGCCAACGACAACCAGTGAGAATGTGATTGAAATTACCCTATTTCCACTACTTCTGATCGATATTCACAAACCGAGGATGGTGTGTGAACTTCTGAATTACAGCACTCAAAATAGTGAATTGACTATCCCTAAGCCATTTGAAATTCCCTAAAAAGACAAAAATCCTGAGGATTGATGAGTAACCATCAATCCTCAGGATTACGCGTTCCAGATAACTGTTATTTAACCAAATGGCTGAATAACACGAATCCTCAATTAATTGACTACGCTCTTCTGAACTATGTTTGACAAATCGCTTGAGTTGCCATTGTGATCATAGGCGGTAATAGCGACGTAGTAGTCACCGAGATCCATATTATCAAGCGTGTAACTTGAGAGATCGCCCTGACTCAGATCGACATGCATTTGCAGGTTGGACGCGGTTGTGCCGACATAGATCTGATAACCGCTGATGTCGGAAAGATTCAACGAGGAACCATCAGTCCTGGTTGTCGGTGCAGTCCAGTTAAGTGACATGGAACCGGTGCTTGCGGCTACCTGTACACTGTTGACTCGGATGCTGAACGAGGCCAGATTTGCACTATCGGTACCGTCGCTGACGGTAATCCGGACGTTGTTGTAGTCACCTACGTCCTGTGTGGATGGTGTACCGCTCAGTCTGCCATTTGAGCTGTTGAAGCTGGCCCACGCTGGCAGATTGGCAACGGAGAAGGTCAAGCTGTCGTTATCCGCATCATCTGCCGCCGGAGTAAAACTGTAGGCCACACCAGCATCAACGGATGTTGCCGGAGTACCACTGATGGTGGGCGCTTCGTTTACGGGGGCCTGCGCTTCACTACAGACCTGATTGGAGATCTGAAAATCTCCGCTAACGGTGTAGCGGGACTCAATCATAAAACAGTGCTGGATGGTCAGATCGAGACCGCTGATGGCCGCTGTCAGTGCGTGAGTGCGGTCTGCGCCTGTATCCATGGAGTCGATGACAACATCGAAACCGCCTTCAGGGGCGTCAAAATCGTTGCTCCAGGAGAGCATCACCTGGTCGCCGGAGACTATTGCTGAATTCAGGTGGGCTGAACCGATATTCGCCACAGGTGCTGCTGGCTCTTCCGCTGCGGGATCGTTGGTGTCAGCGGGCTGCTCTTCGGCAGGATCGGTTGCTCCAGCATTCTCTTCAGGTGCTGGGCCGGTGGTATCAGGAGCCGGCTCTTCGGCAGGTGTGTCATTCACGACAGGAGTGGTCTGAACCGGATCCGAAGGCTGACTGGGAGTGGGTTGTGTTACGGTTTCAGCAGGCGGTGTCGGGTTGGATTCTGTAACCGGCGCAGGTGGCACGACGACAGGGTTTTGAGATTCGGTGTTCTCTTGCTGGCCACTATCGCCATTATTCTCATCAGCCGGTGTCTCGGATGTCTCTCCATCATTGGATACGATGGTCTCCTGCTCGGAATTGTTGGCAGTTTCGCTCGACTCCGGATCACCACTTCCGCCGCATGCACTAAGGATAAAGCTTAGTGCAACAGCTGATGTTAAGATCTGTAATGATTTCATTTATGTGGCCTCAATGACGCGCTCTATTTGCCAATAGATTACGGCAAGTCCCTGTCTATCCTGAGGAACTGGATCACATAACTGAACGACATTCGTCTCATTATTGAAAATAGATTTCTTTCGCTTAAAAACACTGCAAATTCATGCAGATACAAACCCCCTAAATTTTTTAAACAGAGTTCGTCATAGGGTTTTTTAGGTGTCGTTGATCGATCGATTAGTCGACTGTTTTAGTCGGAATTAAACAACAGAAATCCTCTCCCAGAACAACTCCGTCACCGCTACTTGGCGGGGCGCTCGATCAACGATATTGCCAATACCCTATAGCCCGTCCGGCTGTAGGTGCTTGATGCTGAATCGGCTCGCCACTTATACTCAGCAACCGAAAACAACGACTTTGATATCAATTTTCAACAATAAGGCAGTTCTTCATGACTACTCCTAGCTTTAATCCACCTGTCCGCACCCTGATGGGTCCAGGTCCTTCAGACGTTCATCCGAGGATTCTGCAAGCCCTGGCACGCCCGACCATTGGCCATCTGGATCCTGTCTTCGTCGATATGATGGAACAGACCAAGTCCCTGCTTCAGTACGCTTTTCAAACTGAGAACGCACTGACGATGCCGGTTTCCGCACCTGGCTCAGCCGGTATGGAGACCTGTTTTGTCAATCTGGTTGAGCCCGGTGACAAGGTCATCGTCTGCCAGAACGGGGTATTTGGCGGACGCATGAAGGAGAATGTGGAGCGCTGTGGCGGCACCCCGATCATGGTGGAAGATGAGTGGGGCAAAGCCGTCGACCTGGAAAAGGTCGAAGCCGCCCTGCAATCCAACAGTGATGCGAAAGTGCTGGCGTTTGTTCACGCCGAGACCTCTACCGGCGCCAGATCCGATG
This sequence comes from Candidatus Thiodiazotropha sp. AKAK2, assembly GCF_058244685.1. Taxonomy (NCBI): domain Bacteria; kingdom Pseudomonadati; phylum Pseudomonadota; class Gammaproteobacteria; order Chromatiales; family Sedimenticolaceae; genus Candidatus Thiodiazotropha; species Candidatus Thiodiazotropha sp. AKAK2. The sequence goes on from NZ_JBSYOP010000012.1 coordinate 16,815, forward strand.
CCAAAGAACTGGTCGAGCTGGCCCATCGTCACGACTGTCTGACCATCGTGGACTCCGTCACTTCTCTGGGCGGCAGCGAACTGAAAGTGGATGAATGGGGAATCGACAGTATCTACTCCGGCACACAAAAGTGTCTCTCCTGCGCGCCAGGCATTTCGCCGATCAGCTTTAGTGAACGGGCCCTGGATAAGGTCAGAAATCGCAGCTCCAAGGTACAAAGCTGGTTCCTCGATCTGAACCTGGTGATGGGTTACTGGGGAGGTGGCCAGAAGCGCGCCTACCACCATACCGCACCGGTGAATGGACTGTATGGCCTGCATGAAGCACTCTGCATACTGCAGGATGAGGGGTTGGAGAACGCCTGGGCACGCCACCGCAAGATGCACAACGCCCTGAAGGCCGGACTGGAAGCGATGGGACTCAGTTTCATCGTTGATGAGGCGCACCGCCTGCCGCAGCTGAATGCAGTCTCCATTCCTGAAGGGGTGGATGACGCCACAGTGCGCAGTCGCCTGCTGAATGAGTACAATCTCGAAATCGGTGCCGGCCTTGGTGCACTGGCCAGTAAGGTCTGGCGTATCGGGCTGATGGGGCATAGCGCCAGAGCCGAGAATATCCTGCTCTGCGTCAGTGCGCTTGAAGCGGTATTGAGCGAGATGGAGGCACCAATCAATCGTGGTGTTGCGCTGGCTGCCGTGCAGAAGTCCCTCTCCGCAGAAAGTTGAGCCTTCAGCTACCGCTGCTTGTCCAGCCAGACGATCTGCAAAACCACCTGAATGAGCAGGCGCCCAGCCTGCTCCTGGTGGATCTCTGTAAAGCAAGTACCTACCGGGAGCTGCATATCCCGGGTTCGGTACATCTCGCTTATGCAGCAATCACCGCATCTGACCATCCAACCCACGGACTGCTACCTGAACCTGAGCAGTTACAGCAGGTGTTCGCCGATCACGGCATCGGTAATGAAACCCATGTTGTCGCCTACGATGACGAAGGCGGCGGCAATGCCTCCCGTCTGCTCTGGACCCTGCACGCCATGGGACATCGGCACTACTCGCTGCTGGATGGCGGCCTGCACGCCTGGGCCAATGAAGGTTATCCCTGCAGCCGGGAGATGAGTTCCATTTCGTCTGCCAGCTTTCAGGCGACGGCGGATGAGAGCGCTATCTCCAGCAGAGCCTACATTCTCAGCCGGCTCGATTCCCCGCAACTGGCACTCTGGGACGCCCGGAGCAGCAATGAGTTTCGTGGTCTCTCCAGATTCTCCCAATATCCCGGCCATATTCCCGGGGCAATCAATCTGGATTGGCTGGAGGTGATGGACCGGCAGCATAACCTGCGCCTGAAACCGAAGGCTGAGCTGGAGGCGATGCTGACCAAACTGGGTATTACCCGGGACAAAGAGGTGATCACCTACTGCCAGACCCACCACCGCTCATCCCTGACCTGGCTGGTGCTGCGCTATCTTGAGTTTGATAATTGCAAGGGCTACCCAGGCTCCTGGTCAGACTGGGGAAACCGGGACGACACCCCGAAAGCGATGCCATGAGACGTCCCTCCAACCGGCAGCGCCGTTTCGTTATCCTGACCCTGGCCCTACTCACCTTCGCCCTGGCCTACTATGCCGGCTTCACCCAGAAGAGTCGCGAAATACCGGATATCCAGGGAGTCAGTATCGTACCACCCACCCCTGCCCCACCGTTCGTACTGCAGGATCACACTGGTGCGGACTATGACGAGCAGCGGCTGCTCGACCATTGGAGCCTGTTGATGCTCGATCCAAGCGGTCAGTCCCAGCCTGCCCCCGCCTTCAACAGACTGATGAAGGTGCACAACCGTCTGGCATCCCACCCTGAGCTGCAGCAACAGACCCATTTTCTCTATTTGCCGAAATTCAGTGCTGCCAGCCTGGAGAGCTCAACCTCCTACCTGAGTGGCAACCTGTTTGGTCTGCAGGGAAGCGCCGAACAGATCGATGAGACCTTTCTCAGTTTTGCCGTCACCGAGGAGACCGGGCAACCGACCCTCTACCTGATCGGTCCGCAAGGAAATCTGCATGCCCTATTTACCGAGGCGGTAGATGCCGCTACTATCGCCAGGGATTTAATCAAGCTGATCCATTCAAACCCGTAGTCAAACCATGAATCAAACAGAACCGTCGCGAAAAGATTTTCCACAAAAGCTGCTGGAAGGGCTGTTCGTCGCGCTTCAGTATCTGCTGCCCCACCACTTTCTCTCCGCTCTGATGCACAAGCTGACCCGGGTCGAGTTGAAGCCGGCCAAGGATATGATCATCCGCAGCATTGTGGACTGGTACAACGTGAATATGCAGGAAGCCATGGAGAGCGACCCCAGCCGCTATCGCAGCTTCAACGATTTCTTTACCCGGGCGCTGCGCCCGGATGCACGCCCGGTGACACAGCTGGCGCATGAGATTGCCTCTCCGGCTGACGGCACCCTGAGCCAAGCCGGTGATATCGAGTCGGGTTATCTGTTTCAGGCCAAAGGGCACGACTATGCCCTGTTTGAACTGCTCGGCGGTGACCAGGAGATGACCAACCTGTTTGAGGAAGGCCATTTCGCCACCATCTATCTTTCACCCAGGGACTACCACCGCCTGCATATGCCGTTGGCTGGAAAACTGCGCAAAATGGTCCATGTCCCCGGCCGGCTGTTCAGTGTCAATGAGACCACCTGTCGGAAGGTGCCACGGCTGTTTGCCCGCAACGAACGGGTGATCTGTCTGTTCGATACCGAGGCTGGTCCGATGGCCATGATCCTGGTCGGTGCAATCTTTGTCTCCAGTATTGAAACCGTTTGGGCCGGTACGGTGACACCGGCCCGCCTCAGGGTCTCCAACTGGGACTACAACTCGAAACAGCAGCCTGAGACAGTAGATCTGGAGAAAGGCGAGGAGATGGGACGTTTCAACATGGGCTCCACCGTCATCCTGCTGTTTGGCAAGGATGCGGTGGAGTGGTCTGAAACCTTTATCCCGGGATCACCAGTCAAGATGGGCAGTGCCATCGCCGATTTGACCTGATGATCCAGGCTTGAATCCAGCCGGCTCAGACGGCCCCATCAGGTTTGATCGCCTCGATGGTTGCAGAGACCACATAGTCCTCCACACCACGTCCCGGCGCCCAATCACTTATGAAAGACTTCGATTCATCCTTCGGCTGAATACGAATGGAGGTAAAACCTGCCTCATCGATCCAGCTCTGCAAGGTTTCAATCAATGACGCATTACCCATGCAGCCGGCGATCAGCTGTGGATCGTTGCGCATCTCTTCGGGCAGCTCGATGGTCGCCACGACATCGGAAATGGCCAGGCGGCCACCCGGTTTCAATACCCGAAAGGCCTCTCTGAAAACCCGCGCCTTATCCGGCGACAGATTGATCACACAGTTGGATATGATCACATCCGCGGTGTTGTCTGCAATCGGCAGCGCTTCGATCTCCCCAAGCCGGAACTCCACATTGGTGTAGTTGCCCTTGGCAGCGTTTCCTCGCGCTTTTGAGAGCATATCAGGGGTCATATCAACCCCGATCACCGCCCCTTCGCTACCCATTTCCGCGGCCGCCAGGAAACAATCGAAACCGCCACCGGAACCCAGATCGACCACCGTTTCGCCCACCTGCAGCGCGGCGATGGCTTTAGGATTGCCACAACCCAACCCCATGTCTGCACCCTCGGGAACCACCTGCAGATCCGACTCGCTGTAGCCCAATCGGGTTGAAATCAGTGTATTGATCGCAGCATCATCTGAGACTCCGCAGCAGCTCGACGCCACACCGCACCCGCAACCCTCGTTATCGGCAATGGCCACCTGGGCATAGGCTTCCCGTACCTGCTGACGATGGCTGTCTTCCACCACCTCGATCTGAGCTTCTGTAGTACAGCAATCTGTATCACAACAATTCGATTTTTCAGACATAATCCCTCCGGATCATTAGGTTTTAATGTCAGCGCTGAAAAAGGCGCCAAGGGATGTGAGCGTCTCTGGTTCTATCCAGCAGACCACCCGTTTACCCTGCCGTTCCATTTCAATCAATCCGGCTCGATGCAACTCCTTAAGATGGTGGGACAGGGTTGACGGAGCTATGCCTAGCCCTTCACCCAGCTCACCCACACTGAAAGAGATGGCCTGCTCCAGATCACACCGTGTTCCAGGCTGACAGCAACTACTCAAACGCTTGAAAATCAATAACCTGTGGGAGTTACCCAAAGCTTTAAACATTTCAGCTAGTTGATTTTCGTTATTTCTATATTTCGACATATTTCGAACAATAGAATAAATAACGGAAAAGGGCAAGCATCGGATCGATAGCCCAACTCGATCAAACGCTTCGAATTCTATAATCAGTCAAAAAGTAGTTATTAGACAAGTTAAGCTGAGAATGGAGTTTACTTGACACTGATCAATTATTTTGGACTATTTTTCCCAAATAATAGATTATCGACTAAATAGCTCTTGCTAAATAATTATCCAACTGGCTCATCAGAAGTCCGTTGATTACATAATAAGCAAAAGGGAGGGAGTTATGTGGTTTCTTCAAGCACGCATCGAGACAATCAGCTTAATCTCGAAACATCTGGGTGCCAAATGGTCTGCTGAAACTGTTATAGATATAGCCAGCCGCCAATGGATGGTTGCCATCGGTATTATGCTACTATCGAGTTACCCCCTCTCGCTCACAGCGAATGACATCCAGCTTTCAGGACTCTCGCAATCCCCACCCAATTCGGTGGCCGTTGGATCACCGATAACCTACAGTCTGACAACCAATAATATCGATGATGGCGTCAATCCACCCAGTAGTATCGGCATCAGCATCAGAATGCGGGTCGATGGTGCTGTAGTCCGAGCCGATTCAGGAGAAATCGATGCCGTTGGCTGTTCTGTCGATGCCAGTTTTCCTGATTATTTTGCCTGTAACAATCTGGTTGAAGGCGGCAGCCAGACTCCCTCATTCACCTGGAATAGTCCAACTCCTGGAAACCATACGGTATTGTTTGAAGCAGCATGCCAGCTGGTGCCGGTGCAAACTCCAACAGCTTTCTGCCCATCATTCGGTACTTCAATCTCAACCACAACCCAGGTTGGGGCCTTTCCGACTGCAGTGGTTAATCCTGCAGGACCAGTCACGATACAGTTTGGTGACCCGATACCATCATTCGATCTACTCTCATCGTTTGATCCGGACGGTTCAATTGTGACATGTGAAGCTGTGAGCAATATAAACACATGGATTACTTTGCCTACCTGCACCTATACCGATTCAGATTGGTTGGGTGCTCGAGATCCTGGAGTTTTGTCATTAGCGGTAAGGGTTACGGATAACGACGGCTTAACCGACCTCTCGGCCATCACGATTATTATTCAGTCGGCACCAACGGCTAACGCCGGTATCGATCAAACTGTTGTCGATAGCGATAATAACAATTCAGAAGCTGTGACACTCGATGGCTCTGGCTCTACCGATAACGGTGGAACGATTTTGAATTACGTTTGGCTGGAAAACGGAACCCAAATCGCAAATGGGGTTTCACCCACTGTCAATCTGGGCATAGGGACCCATACTCTGACACTCCAGGTCTTCGACAATGATTCGCAGAGTGGTCAAGACCAGGTGGTCATTACCGTGTTACCTGGCCCGAATGCGCCTACTGCCGATGCTGGGCAGGATCAGCAGATTGCCGATACTGACAGTAATGGCCTGGAAGATGTGTCACTCGATGCGAGTAACTCGGTGGATTCGGATGGTACTATCGTAACTTACGAGTGGATTGAATCCGGCACCACCATTGCTACCGGCGCAACCCCAACTGTCACTTTAGCCGTTGGAACACACACTCTGACGCTGAGAGTTACGGATGACAGTGATCTCATCAGTGAGGACCAAGTGGTGATCACGATCACTGAGGGACCATCCGCACCGGTGGCAAGTGCCGGGCAGGATATTATCTTGAGTGACGATGACGCAAACGGCAGCGAACAGGTGACCCTCGATGGTTCAGGATCTAGCGACGCGGACGGTACCATTGTTCTTTACCAATGGTTCGAGAACGGCACCGAAATCGCCACCGGAGTCACCCCGACAGTAACTCTAAGCCAGGGCATCCACACCCTCACACTTCGAGTTACCGATAGTGATGATCTGACCTCAGAAGATCAGATCACAGTGACGGTAGCAACCAACTCAACCACACCCGTAGCCGATGCAGGTATCGATCAATCGCTAACGGACCGGGATGGGGATGGTTCAGAATCAGTTACTCTGAATGGAACCAATTCGACGGATCCGGATGGCTCAATCGTCTCTTATCAATGGTACGAAAGTGGCGCCGAAATCGCTACCGGTTCATCTCCAACCATCAGACTCAACCTGGGAACCCATACCCTGACATTGACCGTAACGGATGATGCGGGCCTGACCCATCAAGATCAGGTGACCATCACCGTCAACCGTGATGACAGTCAATTGGAAATTGTCGCCGGAGATAATTTGTCAGGCAGCTCTGGTGCAACGGTTGGTCCATTTACAGTACAGTTGACAGACCTCAGTGGCGAGCCTGTCGCCGATTCAATCATTGTCTGGAGCGTGATACCGGAAAATGCGGCACTCCTGACAGAGAGTGAATCTACCACTGACCAGAATGGTCAGGCCTCCACCACGATGACCATTCAACAGACCGGCGTTATCAAGTTGGAAGCAACGCTCAATACCGCGAAGGTAGAGTTTGTAATCAATAGTATCGCCCAAACACCAGGGTTATCGGAAAACGAACAATCGGTGGGTTCAAGCCTCGATGACCTCTGCCCAGCACTACTGGACAAACAAGCTTCAGCTGATCTCTCAGCAGCTGAACAGGATCTCCTGACAACCTGCAACACCTTGGTTAGCGATTCAAGCACGGACGCTGCTGCAACCCTGGCTTTGCTGGCACCGGAAGAGGTTGCTGCACAAGGCTCAGCGTCCATTGAAGCCGCCACCGCTCAACATACCAATGTCAATACCAGACTGCTGGCTTTGCGCCGTGGTGATACCGGCATGAATCTGAGTGGATTAACGGTCAACTACGCAGGAATCTCCTTCAACCGGAACCTGCTTAATGGCCTTCTACCCATAGATGACCCAGCAACCGGTGGTGGTGCCGGTGACGATGCATTGATAGGACGTTGGGGGGCCTTTATCAATGGCACCGTCAATTTTGGTGAAATGGATGACACCGAACAGGAGTCTGGGTTTGATTTCGATACCCGGGGCATCACTTTTGGACTGGACTACCGCTTCAGTAATGAATTTGTGGCGGGTGGCGCAATAGGCTACTCCAGATACGACTCTGACTATAATAATGCTTCGGGCAATCTGGAGATGGATGCATTAAGCCTTTCCGCCTATGGCACCTACTACCAAAACAACAATATCTACATCGATGGATTGATCCAGATAGGTTCAAACAGCTATGAGACGAGTAGACGGGTGAACACACAGGGTAGTGCGGATCAGTTCGGTCAAGGTGATACAGATGGTATGGAGTATGCCTTCAATCTCGGTGCCGGATATGAGTATCATCGCAATGCTCTGACTATCACTCCCTATGGACGATTGGCCTATACCCGCGCAGAGATCGATGCATATTCGGAACAGGCCTCAAATCCGAATGCAGCAGGTGTTGGATCCATGCTACGCATTGAAGATCAGGAATTGAAATCGATGGTGCTGGTGGTTGGCGGCAACCTCTCATACAACTTGAATCTGGCCAGCGCTGTACTGATACCGCACTTTCGATTTGAATGGGAACATGAATTCAGTGACGATTCACGTTTCATCAATGCCCGTTTTGTGAGTGACCCAACCCAGTCTCGGTTCTCCATAGAGACTGATGAGCCGGATCGGGATTACTTCAATCTGGGTTTAGGTCTATCTGCTGTATTTGCCCATGGTAAAACCGGCTTCCTATCTTATGAAACCCGGCTTAGCCAGGATAACGTCACACTGAATAGAGTAACTGCCGGTATTCGAATCGAGTTTTGACAATACTCGTTATCTACCCGGCAACTCAATAGATCGCTTCTGCCATCGTATGCACGATTGAACTTCTGAAAGCGAGATATTGAGTTGCCGGTCTGAAATGAATCACTTCCCTTCGATCCACTATTGGCAGTAGGATAGGTTCTTTAATTAATTCTGTTCATTAAAAGCCTATTTTGTACTGTCCACCCTCACTGAAATCAAACTCACCAATCATGTCATTGAACAAATCCAGATATATTGTGTTATTCACGCTGTTTGTGACAATGGATGTTCAAGCCACTGAAAGCTCAACCATTGGAGTATTCGCCAATAGCCGACAGGATATCGATTACGAGCTCAATACATTGGGCGCTTCCGCCTCACTGATCACCCCGGCAGGACTGTTCCACTGCAAACCGGGACTGCTACGAGGCGAAACCCGAATCGATTCATTCAACAACATCATCGGAATCTCCGATGTCCGCAACGCGGAGTGGAAAGATTTCTCAGCCCATGACCTGGAATGCCGTTACGGCGCAAAATGGCAAGGTTTTGGAGGAAGCTTCAAAGCAGGCATCGGTTTGCGTGACTATCTTGGAAAAACAGATGACGAACCTGGCGGAAAACATATCAGTATTGAAGGCATTGGCGCTCTGATTGCCTACGACAGCAATCATATTGATGTCGATCTATCCTGGCAACGGGCGGTCCACGACTACACACTTCAGAATCAGTCCTCTTTTATCGACTACGACAGTCTGATCGATTTTGCTGAAAACACCACAGAAGCGACCGTTAAATACCGACATTTATATCTCCACGGTAAACATCTCAGCGGCAACAAGGATAATGTCTATACCACCCCGGTCTTTCCCGCCAACAGCTTTGAGTTCGATCATACCGATGTCGCTCTGGGCATTTTGTTGACGCCGGAATCTGATGGATTGACATTAATCGCGCCGATCTTTGGCGGTGGATCCTATCGGGGTTCATTCAATCCGTTGGAGGGTGACGATCTCCTGAAAGGGATCGAGCTGGCAGGGCGACTAAAGGGCATTGATATCGAACTGACTTTTGTACGACACGATGGCGAAGGTCATCGCCCCTATCTTCCAGCGACCGAAAACCTGACCGAAACGAAAGAGAGCAATCGGCTGAGTATCGGATTCAGCTGGGAGGATTGGAGTCTGACCGTTGAGAACGTCAAATCCAACCACAAGGCCAATGCACGCATAGCCGACCCTCTGTACGCGGCCATTCTTGGCGGTTTCGGCCCTTATAACAACAAACGGGATGAAGACAAATGGACCATTTCGCTCTCCATGCCGGTCGTCAGGAATATCACCGCCGACCTATCCTTCTACCACACCACAAGAGAGGATCAGCAATACAACCATCCCCAGCATAACTACATAGAGCGGGGCGGGAGCATTCACTTCAAGATGGGGGTGTAGATGGGATCAGGCAGAAACCGCCGCCATCACCTTGTTCACCTCAACCCGATTGCGCCCGTTGGTTTTGGCCCGGTAGAGGGCCTTGTCCGCCGAGGCAATGACTGAATCCGGGGTCTGGGAGGATGCCAGACTGACCGAACTGTAGAGCCCGACACTGATGGTTACCTGAATCGTCTGCTCTTTGAACACCACTGACTCTGCCGCCAAGGTCTGTCGCAACTCTTCTGCCAGCCGTATCGCACCCTCGGGCGGCGTATCGGGCAACACAGCGAGAAACTCCTCACCACCTATGCGACCGACGATGTCCTCCTGGCGCAGGCGTCCCTTGATGGTATTCGCAACCCGCTTCAAGACAAGATCACCAGCCTGGTGTCCATAACGATCATTAACCTGTTTGAACAGGTCGACATCCATGATCATCAGACTCAACGGCTGAGCTTCCGCTTCAGCTTTGGTAAACAGCTTGTCCATCGACTCAAACAAGGCACGGCGATTGAACATCCCAGTGAGTGGATCGATCAGCGCCATTCTGCGATTCTGTTCGGCACCCTGCTCCACGGTTGTCAGAACAAAGCCGAAGGCAAGAAAGAACATCCCCAGATAGTTGATCATGTAGAACAGGGTTGTCAAAACATCCCTGGATTGAAAGGGCGTAACCTCATGCCAGCCCAGCAGGAAAGACATCCCCCGATAGGCCATGGTCACCATACCAACGACACAGGCGAGAGACATGATCATCCGGCCCCGCCCGACAAAGGTATTGCCCGGCCTCACCAGCGCCCAAAGAATCAGCGCGATCTGATAACTGATAATGAACGAAGCAATGATCAGCCTTGAGTGCCTGTCATCAATCAGTATCAGGCTGACGACCAGCATCAAAGCAACCGGCGTGATGTAGAGTGCCGGCTCCATCTGCGCCCGCCGACTGCTGAGCACCGCTTTCAATACCAGGGTCAGGGTCAGCGCCCCCAGCATATTGCCGAAGCCAATCGCCAGCAGATCGGGAAGCACCCCTTTCGCGCCCAGCACCAGATAGTAGCCGCTATTGGTTACCAACCCCCAGGCCAGCAGCTTCAATCCGGGTATGGATTGGCGCAGCGCAACGATCATCACCGCGAGTGTCATCGACAGATTGGTGACGATGCTGACGAAATAGATGGATGGAATATCGAGTGTCATGCGAGGTCAGATCAGGTTTGCTCTCGACTAGAAATAAAATGCAATTCAACAACTAAAGCGCATCCCTCGCTTGATCGCATCTTAGTTGAAAAGCACCCACTTTAACAGAACTTAAAACCAACCCTTAAGGCTATAAACAGAAGCACTTAAAGAGTGCGGGCCGGGTGGTGCTCCTCTAATCCAAGTGCAAACCATCCACTCCTGTCATCCATCAAAGTTTGAAATAGACCGGTCGATCAAGCGTTATCCCCCCGGTCAGTTCCCGATTGATTGAAACGGTTTTGGCAAACGAGCCGGGATTATAGTGATTGGGTGGGTGTTCGGTTTTGAGCCAGCCCATTTTCTGATAGGTATTGGCCACCATCTGGGCACAGAATGAGTTCAGCATGCCGCTATCGATATCCACCTGACCCTCTATCCAATGCAGAAACTCCTGTTTGGTCGGCGGAAACGGGGTACCGTCATACTCATACATCACCGACCACAGCTGTTTTTCATCAATCTCCACACCCTGCAACCCGGCAAAGGCAAAACGGTATTTGGAGCCGTCAGGGGATGGATAATATTTGTCCAGATTGGCCAGATAGTCTCTGAGCACCAGCAGGTGGGTACCGGGATGGTCCGGATTTGACTCCTTATCGATCTGATCATCCATCTTATCCACTGTATCGGCCGTCCACAGGTAGAGCTGGGGATCATCATGAAAGCGGACAATCATTGCCGAATGGCTGAAATCGGTATGGTCCACCTCTTCAATCAAACGGCTTTCAGCAGCCGTTCCGCTGCAGAGTAAAACAGACCCGCAGGTAATCGCGGTACCCAATTCATCCAGCGTTTTGAGTGTTGCCGGATCATAACTTTCCGGTTGTTTATGCAACTTAACCGCAACCTCTTCCGCTGCTTCCAACACATCTTTCATTATCACCATATCAAGCTCCTTTGGATTGCATCATCGGCGGTGGTGAATCACATCTATCGGGCACACCAAGCCTCAGGCCATGTCAGCTTTGCGGCCATGCTCTCTGATAGTTTAGGAAGGATTTGATTAATTATTGCCTTCAGCATCCCGACACGGGGTAATAATTACTGAACCGGCAGCCAAGTATGTCGTATTCAACCGGAGTCTGCTGTAGGCCGGGACCCGAACCGGGTTTGGCTCAGCCAACCCATAGCATGAGAAATCAAACCGAGCCTGTATGGCTCAGTGATCCTCAAGTTCCGGCAGCTCAGAACAGATCGTGAGATTCTCAGCAACCTGTAACTGCTTGTTGTTGCAGATACCGATACCGCTGCTGCTGGCACAACAGATCACCGCCTGGTAGTTGTCACTTGAGTGAGCTACCTTGAGATCCATTTTGCCGAGGATGTCGGTGGCGTGAAAAGCGACCAGATAGGCTGAAGGATGGTGCCTGAAACCCAGCTTGGACGGTGGTAGATGGGGAACTGCATCATGCACATTCACCACTCGCAGGGTTGGATGGCGAGTCTGTTCACCATAGAAATCGACAAACGCCTTGTTGCCCACCCTGGGCGAGGCAAAATTGATGTTCTCTGCGCGGATGTCAGGACTGGAGATGGCCAGGTCGAGCGTGAACAGCTGACAGAGTGCTCCACCCAGACTGTGCCCCGTTATATAGATCTCACTGAGCGGTCTGGATGAGTGCCGATACTTGTCGATCAAGGCAAACAGCTGAGCCTGCATTGAAACTACAGATCCATTCCGGCTTCTGTAAATATCGTTGAATCCCGACTCAACCCGAACCGGATCCGGCACAGCCGCATTCGACTCAAAGGGGACAAAAGCTTGTGGCTCCACCCCGCAGTCATCGAGCATGTCGAGTGTGCTGTCTGTACCACGAAAGGCAAACACATATTGCCAGGGGGCGGATCTGGTACGAAACACCACACCATAGGTTTCAACCGTCTTCTCCCGCCCGAACAGGGAATCCACACCACTCCAGGAATCGATCAGCTCAAAGCCCGCTGGCGCGGCCACCTTGTCCACCGCACACTGGGCGAGCTGAGTTTCCGAAAGGGCGTTATAGGCCTGGATACTGCATTCAATCAGAAGCTCAATACGTTCAACATTCAACTTACGGATGTCATTTTCAGAAGCCATTGCATTACCTTGCACTGTGACTGTTACGAATTCGGGCCTGTTAACACGAATCCAATACGTCCTGTTGCGCCTGAAAAAGCACCCATCAAGGCGCGAGGAGCGTAGTTTGGTTACTCCAAATGAGTGACGAGCAACTCCGAGTGGCGCTTTGTCAGGCGCAACCCAGATGGCTGGGGCTGATTTGCGCCCAGCGGCGTTATCATTCGCTCATGTAGAATAACTACACGACGCTCATTCTGCCTTGCTGGGCACAAAACAGACCCAGCAGGGCGTATTGGATTCGTGTTAACAGGCCCTAAGAAACGCAGAGCCTCTGATGAATCGATCGATCCGCCATTCGCCGTGATGCATTATAAGTGAATGAAGTCAGAAGTTGCGTAAACCTAGATTGCACAAACAAAGCGGGCAATCCGGTATAGAGCGACCAGGATATTAAACGGCAGCCCATCCGTTTCTTTGAGTAGAGTTCACTCTGCAACCGATAAAAAGGCGCACCATACTGAAATTCTAACGGTTTTTATTTACCGGAGGGCTGAATGAGAAGCAACCCATCAACTTGCCCGAAGTCTGGCCGATTGCACTCAGGCCCGATCAAGATTGAAACTGATCACATCCCGTATATTGTCGCTTCCCGTCAACACCATCATCAATCGATCGATACCCAGTGCAACACCGGCACAGGGGGGCAGACCTTGCGCAAGCGCCTGCAGCAACCACTCATCCATCGGGACACTCGGCCGACCCTCTTGATGTCGTTGGCTATTATCCTTTTCGAAGCGACGCTGCTGCTCTGCAGAATCATCCAACTCATGAAAACCATTGGCAATCTCAATCCCCGAGATATAGAGCTCAAAGCGTTCAGCCACTGCAGGTGAATCGCCACTGACTTTTGCCAACGCCGCCTGACTGGCCGGATAGTCATAGAGAAAGGTCATCTTCTGCTGACCCAGGCCAGGTTCGATCAGATGACTCAGCAACAGATTGAGCCAGCCATCCCGGTCCAATATCAGCGCCTCGATACCGGGCAGACGATGATCGATGGCCGCCGCTCTCAACTGTTCGATGGTGGCGTTGTGAGGATCCACTTTCAGGCTTCGCTGGAAGGCTTCTGCATAGCTCAACCTCTCCACAGGAAGCACTTCATCACTGAGAAGGTTGACCAGCTCAGCCACCTCATCGATCAATTTGTGATGGTCAAAACCGGGGCGATACCACTCCAGCAGCGTGAATTCAGGATTGTGTCGATTCCCCAATTCCCCTTCGCGGAAGACTTTACAGATCTGATAGACCGGCCCACTGTCGGCGCACAGCAGACGCTTCATCGGAAACTCAGGGGATGTTTGCAGGTAGAGGGGAAGACCTTGTGCAGCTTGCGGGCCGGTGAATCGGGTCTTGAAACTGTCGATGGCCGGATCGGTGGTGGCGAAACGGGAACAGACCGGGGTCTCGACTTCGAGCACCCCAGCCTGCCAGAAAAACTCTCGAATCTCCCGCAGCACTCTTGCCCGGCGACGCATCATGCCAAGGGAGGCCGAGGGTCGCCATTGATCCAAATGGTTCATGGCAGGAAAATCAGATCGACCTAATCATCCTTGGCTCGGGAGACATACTCACCGGAGCGGGTATCCACCTTGATCGACTCACCAATCTGCACAAACAGCGGCACCCGAACCACAGCACCGGTCTCCAGGGTGGCCGGCTTGCCGCCACTGCCAGAGGTATCGCCTTTCAAACCAGGATCGGTGTCTGAAACACTCAACACCACGAACTTCGGTGGCTCGACAATGATCGGTGTGCCATTCCACAAGGTCACCATGCAGAGATCCTGCTCCTTCAGCCATTTGGAGCTTTCGCTCACCGCAGCACTGTCCGCACTCACCTGCTCGAAGCTCTCCGGATCCATGAAGTACCAGAACTCGCCATCGTTATAGAGATATTGCATGTCGGTCTCATGCACATCGGCGCCTTCCACGGATTCACCCGATTTGAAGGTCTTTTCCAGAACCCGGCCAGTTTTCAGATTGCGAATCTTGACCCGGTTGAAAGCCTGCCCTTTGCCAGGCTTGACGAATTCGTTTTCAATAATAGAGCAGGGGTCGCCATCCAGCATGATTTTCAGACCACCCTTAAACTCATTGGTGCTATAGCTAGCCATGTCATCCTCACGAAACATTTTAATTGCGGCGCACATCATACCTGAGACGGGCGCCGGTGTGCAGTTACCCGCCTGGCAAACGGCCCTGGCGGAGGCATTCAATGATCCGCAGAGCCTGCTCAGCTATCTGCAGCTCAAGCCGGAGAACCTGGCCGACCGCCAACTCGCACAGCATCAATTCAGCCTCAAGGTGCCGCGACACTACGCCGATCTGATGACCAAAGGGGATCCGCTCGATCCGCTACTGCGCCAGATACTGCCCTGTCGTGACGAGATGGTCGACGCGCCTGGGTTCATCGACGATCCAGTCGGTGACCTGCAGGCGAAGCAGCAACCAGGGCTGTTACACAAATACCAGGGCCGGGTACTGATCCTCACCACCGGCGCCTGTGGGGTGCACTGTCGCTACTGTTTCCGGCGCCACTATCCCTATCAGAATGGCACCGCGACCCCGGGGCAGTGGCAGAGCATCCTCGACACCATCCGCCGTCAAGCTTCGATCCGGGAGGTGATTCTCAGTGGTGGCGATCCACTGATGATCCATGACCAGCGGTTGGAAAAGATGCTGGCAGAACTGCAAGCATTACCACAACTCAAGCGTTTGCGACTGCACAGTCGCCTGCCGGTCGTGCTGCCGCAACGCATTACCCCGGGGCTGCTCGAGTTGCTGAGCAGCAACCGACTGCAGAGCGTCATGGTGCTGCATGCCAACCACCCCAATGAGCTTTCACCAGCGCTGGCAGAGGCGTGTGAAAAAATGCGTGCCGCCGGGATCACCCTGCTCAACCAGTCGGTGCTGCTGAAGGGGGTGAATGACGACGCAGAGACCCTGATCAGGCTCAGTGAAGGACTGTTTGAGATCGGTGTCCTGCCCTACTACCTGCATCTGCTCGACCGGGTCTCCGGGGCGGGTCACTTCGAGGTCGAGCCTGATCGGATCGAACCCCTTAAGGCGCAGCTGTTGCACCAGCTGCCAGGCTACCTGGTGCCCAGGATGGTCCGGGAGATAGCCGGGGAGGCTTCAAAAACCCCGGTTTAATCCCAATTCACTGCTGACTTATTCTGATAAAGATTTGAGAAAAGAACGCACAAATCATCAGACTACCAATCAGGAGGGAGAGTAGCTCCCCTCTCCCCTCGCGGGAGAGGGGCCGGGGGAGAGGGGGAGTACCCGACAGCTCCATCAATCACCTGAGCTTCACCCTCTCCCCAACCCCTCTCCCATCAAGGGAGAGGGGCTTTTAAGGTCACTTCTGAATCGATTGAGAAATAACGGGAGAACCTTGATCACACACGCCATGTTCCGCCTTGCGGCTATCCGGCCTGCGACAACCCATTAAGCTCCTCCATCGGCCAACGAGGCGTAACAGAAAAGCTCAATCCGTCGTGCTCACCGGCCATCAGCCGCTGGCACCCGGCATAGGCGATCATCGCCCCATTGTCGGTGCAGAACTTCAACCGAGGATAGTAGGCCGCCCCACCCTCCTTGGCCATCATCTCACCAATCCGTTCCCGTAAGCGTTGATTGGCGCTGACACCACCCGCCATGATCAGGCGCTTGATGCCGGTCTCGCGGACCGCACGCCGACACTTGATCATCAAAGTGTCCACCACCGCCTCTTCGAAGGCGCGGGCGATATCGGCCCGGGTCTGCGGTGGAATCGGCTCACCCTCCGCTTTGGCGGCATCCTGCAGGGTGTTCAGGGCAAACGTCTTCAAGCCGCTGAAACTGAAATCGAGGCCGGGACGGTCGGTCATCGGGCGGGGAAACCGGTAGCGCTCAGGATTCCCCCGGGTCGCCAGTTTGGAGAGCTCCGGTCCACCCGGATAGGGCAGATCCAGCAGTTTAGCGGTTTTATCGAAGGCCTCACCGGCCGCATCATCCAGGGAATCCCCCATCAGCCGGTAGTGACCGACGCCCTGAACCTCCACCAGCTGGGTGTGTCCTCCGGAAACCAGCATGGCGATGAAGGGAAACTCGGGAGGCTCAGCTTCCAGCATCGGCGCCAGCAGATGCCCCTCCATATGGTGCACACCAATCGCCGGAACCCCCCATGACCAGGCCAGACTTCGCCCCACCGAAGCACCGACCATCAGCGCCCCGACCAGACCGGGCCCGGTGGTATAGGCCACCCCGCCGAGACTCTCCGGGCCAATATTTGCATCCGCGAACAGCTGACGGATCAGCGGTAACAGCTTCCGCACATGGTCCCTGGAAGCCAGCTCCGGCACCACCCCACCATACTCTTGATGAATAGCAATCTGACTGTGCAGAGCTTCCGCCAGTAACCCCTGATCATGGTCATATATCGCAACCCCGGTCTCGTCACAGGAGGTCTCAATACCTAAAATTCGCATAGTGATGTGGATTTAAACCGATTTATTTACGCCACACCTTTGCAAACTGGGGTGGCAATGAGTAGAATTCCCGCCTTTCGATTGTCGGCGAAGCTAAAAGTAGCGAGGATACAGCATAGATGCCAAACGTACACGTTAAAGAGAACGAACCATTTGAAGTTGCCATGCGCCGTTTCAAGCGCTCCTGCGAAAAGGCCGGTATTCTTGCCGAAGTCCGTCGCCGTGAGTTCTATGAAAAGCCTACCTGGGAACGCAAGCGCAAAGCCGCTGCCGCTGTAAAGCGCAACCTGAAAAAGGTCTCTCGCGAGAGCCGTCGGTTCGAGCGTCAGTACTGATCGCTGATCCAGTCAGACCCTCACGGACTCCTCCATGTTGAAACAGCGCATCCAAGATGATGTCAAGACGGCTATGAAAGCCAAGGACAAGGACCGTTTAGGCACCTTGAGGCTGATCACTGCGGCAATCAAACAACGTGAGGTCGACGAACGGGCAGAACTTGACGACAGTCAGGTTCTGGCCATCCTGGATAAGATGATCAAACAGCGCCGGGATTCGGTGGAACAGTATGAATCCGCCGGTCGCCAGGAGCTGGCAGACCAGGAAAAAAGCGAAATCGCCATCATTGAAGACTATCTCCCTGCCGGCCTGAGTGACGAGGAAGTCGCCAGCATGATCGAAAGCGCCATTCAGGAAGTCGGTGCGGCCGGTATGCAGGATATGGGCAAGGTAATGGGCAAGCTCAAACCTCAGATGCAGGGGCGGGCAGACATAGGCAAGGTCAGCGGCCTGGTCAAACAAAAGCTGGCCGGATAACACCCCGCTGAGGCAGTTCTCTCAAGTTTCGGTTATCCTTGCTGTCAGGGCCTCCACTGGAATGGTCGACTGACAACTATGGCAGGCAAGATCCCCACACACTTTATCGATCAGCTGCTCAATCGGGTTGACATCGTCGATGTCATCAACCGACGTGTGCCGCTGAAGAAGGCCGGCAAGGAGTTCCAGGCCTGCTGCCCTTTTCACGACGAAAAAACCCCCTCCTTCACCGTCAGCCCCAGTAAACAGTTCTACCACTGCTTCGGTTGCGGCGCCCACGGCTCGGCGATCGGCTTTCTCATGGAGTACGACAACCTGGGCTTTGTCGAAGCGGTCGAAGAGCTGGCCCAGTCGGCGGGCCTTGAGGTCCCCAGAGAGGGGGGACAAGAACAGGGCCCCGACTTAAGACCCCTCTATGAGCTGATGGAGAAGACCGCCCGCTTCTATCAGCATCAGCTCAAACACCATACCGACAGCCCCACAGCGGTGGATTACCTGAAATCGAGAGGCATGAGCGGCCAGATCGCCGCCAGCTACGGGATCGGTTTTGCCCCACCCGGCTGGGACAACCTGACCAGCACATTAGGTGGCGACAAATCGAACCTGGAGAAGCTCAACAAGTGCGGCCTGCTGAGCGAAAGCAACGGCAAACAGTACGACCGTTTCAGAGACCGGATCATCTTTCCGATCCGGGATCCCCGCGGCAGAACCATCGGTTTTGGCGGCCGGGTGCTGGGAGACGACAAGCCCAAGTACCTGAACTCCCCGGAAACCCCCCTGTTTCACAAAGGCCGGGAACTCTACGGCCTCTACGAAGCCCGCCAGGCCAATCGGGAGATCAGCAACCTGCTGGTGGTCGAAGGCTATATGGATGTGGTGGCGCTGGCGCAACACAACATCCAGAACGCCGTGGCAACCCTGGGAACCGCCACCACCCACGAACATCTGGAGCTGATCTTCCGCAACTGCCCGGAAGTGATCTTCTGCTTTGACGGGGACCGGGCCGGCCGGGATGCGGCCTGGAAGGCGCTCAACACCAGCCTGCCACTGATGCGGGATGGCCGGGAAGTCCGGTTTCTTTTTCTGCCCCAGGGTGAAGACCCGGATACCCAGGTACGTAAAGAGGGCAGCGAGGCCTTTCAGCGGCGCATCGAAACGGCCACACCCCTCTCCGAGTTCCTGCTGCAACACCTCTCATCCCAGGTGCACATGGAGAGTATCGACGGCCGCGCCAAACTGGCCCAACTGGCCAAACCCCACTTGGAGAAACTGCCCAAAGGGGTATTCCGGCAGATGATGTTTGAGCGCCTGGAAGAGCTGGTCGGCCTGAAAGCGGGACACCTGGACGACCTACCAACCACACCCCGACGGAAACCGGCAAAACCGACGCCGAACAAGTCTCAGGCACCCACCCCGATCCGCACCGCTATTGCACTTTTGCTCGATCATCCCCATCTCTATGAAGTGGCCGATGAGGTCTCCGCTGACTGGCAGGGATGGGATAATCCAGGCATCACTATTCTCAAGCAACTACTTGAAATTATTAGAACTCAACCTACGCTTAGTAAAGCAGCTCTGATCGAGCGCTGGCGGGACACAGACTACTTTGCCCATCTCAACAAACTGGCTCAGGCGAACTACCAATTTGACCTGCCTGGGATGGATCAGGCCACAGAGTTTCGTGATGCACTTCACAGATTGAATGCGCAGTTTCATAAGCAGAAACGCCCTCAATTGGGGAATATTCCTCCAAGTGAATTGTCTGAACAGCAGCTTGAAGAGATAAAACAGCGTTACCCGGGAAAGATACAACAGGATGAAAGCAAATCGTAACCCAGAGCGCCCCACCGAGTAACTAGTGCAACAATATAAAAATGTGCTAATATGGCGAGTTCAGTCTCGACATAACCAACCTCGTCTCACAACAAGGTAGAAGATGAACCAGGAACAGCAGCAATCTCAATTGAAACAACTGATTGCAAAAGGCAAGGAACAGGGCTTCCTTACCTACGCGGAAGTTAATGATCACCTTCCTGAAGGCATCGTTGAGCCTGAACAGATCGAGGATATCATCAGGATGATCAATGACATGGGCATTACTGTCCATGAGTCCGCTCCTGACCTTGAAGACAACACCCTGAGCGACTCGGCCGTCACCACCGACGAAGATGCCGCAGAAGCCGCCGCTGCCGCCCTGGCCAGCGTCGACAGCGAATTTGGCCGCACCACCGACCCGGTACGCATGTACATGCGTGAGATGGGTACTGTGGAACTGCTTACCCGCGAAGGTGAGCTGCGTATCGCCAAACGTATTGAAGAGGGCCTGAACCAGGTCTCTGCCGCCCTGGCCACCTTCCCACCCACTGTTAACCTGCTCTGCACCCAGTTGGAGAAGGTTGAAGAGGGTGAAGCCCGTCTGGCGGATATCACCAGCGGTTTCATCGATCCCAACGAACCGGATGAGATCCCTACCCCGGTTCAGCCCCAGGCCCTGAAAGAGAACGCTAACGGGGACAACAATGCAAACAACAATGACGACGACTCTGATGATGACGAACCGGAGAATACCGGTCCGGATCCGGAAGAAGTCGCCGCCAAGGCCAAAGAGCTGCGCAAGCGCTACAACGCCCTCTGCACCTGCCTGAAAAAGAGCGGCCGGGCCAACGCCAAAACCCAGAAAGCGGTGGATTCAGTCTCCGAGTCATTCCTCGAATTCAAACTGGTGCCCGCCACCTTCAATCTGCTGGTCGCCACCCTGAGAGACATCATCGAGCGCATCCGTAATCAGGAGCGCATCATCATGCATCTCTGTGTGGACAAGGCGCGCATGCCGCGGAAAGAGTTCATTGCATCCTTCCCGGACAATGAGACCAACCTGGCGTGGATCGAAGATCAGCTGAACAGTGGCAAATCCTACGCGGAAGCCCTGCAAGAGCACAAAGAAGAGATTCTGCGCACCCAGAAACGCCTGGTTACCATCGAAGCCGACTGCCAGCTGAGCATCGGCGAGGTCAAAGAGACCAATCGCAAGATGTCGATCGGCGAAGCGAAGGCACGCCGCGCCAAAAAAGAGATGGTCGAAGCCAACCTTCGACTGGTGATCTCGATCGCCAAAAAGTACACCAACCGGGGTCTGCAGTTCCTCGACCTGATCCAGGAAGGCAACATCGGCCTGATGAAGGCGGTGGACAAGTTCGAATATCGTCGCGGCTACAAATTCTCGACCTACGCCACCTGGTGGATCCGTCAGGCCATCACCCGCTCCATCGCGGACCAGGCCCGCACCATCCGTATCCCGGTACACATGATCGAGACGATCAACAAGCTGAACCGAATTTCGCGCCAGATGATCCAGGAGATGGGCCGGGAAGCCACTCCGGAAGAGCTGGCGGAACGCATGGAGATGCCGGAAGACAAGATCCGCAAGGTACTGAAGATCGCCAAAGAGCCGATCTCCATGGAGACCCCCATCGGCGACGACGAAGACTCCCATCTTGGCGACTTCATCGAAGATTCCGGTGTGGTATCCCCCATCGAATCGGCCACCGCCGAGGGATTGGGCGAAGCCACCCAAAACATGCTCGCCGGCCTCACCAGCCGTGAAGCGAAAGTATTGCGCATGCGCTTCGGCATCGACATGAACACCGACCACACTCTGGAAGAAGTGGGCAAACAGTTCGACGTCACCCGTGAGCGTATCCGTCAGATCGAAGCCAAGGCGTTGCGCAAACTGCGTCACCCTTCCCGCTCCGACAGACTCCGCAGCTTCCTCGACAACGATTAAACCCGGATTAGAGATAGGTAGCATCACTAGCTATACCGGCGGTGATGCGATCTGTTAGAATCCTGCCGTTTTCGGGCCCATAGCTCAGTTGGTTAGAGCAGGGGACTCATAATCCCTTGGTCCTAGGTTCGAGTCCTAGTGGGCCCACCAAAAATAAAAACAAACATCTCACCCTCTTAATGGCAAGCTTGATTTGGCATTCCCGCGCCAAACCGGGACAGTCAGCAATTGATATTGTCATCGTTCGTTAAAATCCAAGAAAATAAACCACAGGTATATTTTTATTAGTTTAATTGAACCAAAACCTATCATTGGTTCAATAATTACTCTATAAATACACCATGGGTATACGAAAAGACGAAAAATTAAACCGATTGCAGCAGTTGCTTCCTGAGGGGGTGGCCATCCCCAGCTCTTGGCTGTCCGCCAATGGTTACACCCCCCAGCTGGTTCGTAAATATGTACAAAGCGGGTGGCTCAAGTCGCTTGGCAGTCGTGTTTACGCTCGACCCGGTGAACCAGTTACCTGGGAAGGGGTAGTACTTGGGCTACAAAAGCTGGGGCAGTTACAGCTGCATATCGGTGGAGTCACCGCCCTCAATCGCCAGGGTTTAGCCCACTACCTTTCACTCAGCGGCGATGCCAATGTCCATGTATGGGGTAAAGACCGGCCTCCAACCTGGATCGAACAAGTCTCTCTCAATGTAGCGTTGTCATTCCATCGCCGCTGTCTCTTTACCCAGGACCCTGAACAGGCCTGGGTGATGCTGCCGACAAAAGTACGCGACTGGACACTACGCGTATCAGCACCGGAGCGGGCGATCCTTGAAGTTTTGAGTGAAGTGGATGAAACGCCTGCCTCATTTTCGTTTGCCGCAGAGCTCTTTGAAGGGCTGACCACAGCACGACCAGCCGTGGTAAACGCTTTGCTGGAGTCTTGTGTTCACAATAAGGCGAAACGGTTGTTCCTTTTTCTCGCCAACCACTATGCATACCCGTGGACAAAACGTATAGACCTAGACGCCATCGATCTGGGGCGCGGCAAACGCCTGGTCACGCGAGGCGGCAGATTGGACAAGCACTACCAAATAACAGTGCCTGACACCTTCCATGCTAAACCGGAGTAACCCCTATTACCGTCAGGTGGAGCTTGTTATGCGTGTTCTACCGCTGGTGGCACGGGAACCTCGTTTTGCCCTGAAGGGTGGCACTGCAATCAATCTGTTTATTCGAGACCTGCCGCGCCTGTCTGTGGATATCGATCTGACTTATCTCCCTTTGGATAACCGGGAGGCCGCGCTCTCTACAATTGAAGATGGAGTGAAAGGGATTGCCGCTGATGTAGAACGTGTGCTTGCAGATACATCTGTGACTGCGATACCAGGAGAAGGCAATTACATTCAACGGTTACAGATAACTGCTGGCGGTGTCTCGATCAAGATTGAGGTCTCCCCGGTTCTCCGGGGTAGTGTGCTTGATGCGAGTGAAATCCCAGTCAAGGATTCGGTAGCCGATCAGTTTGGTTACGTTGAAACCCATGTTTTGTCGCTGGAAGAGCTGTACGCAGGCAAACTGGTGGCCGCTCTCGACAGACAACATCCCCGCGATCTGTTTGACGTGATGATACTGCTTGAAAGTGATGGCATAACCTCTGAGTTGATGGAGCTGTTCGTTGTCTACCTGATAAGCAGCAACCGCCCAATCGCTGAACTACTTGCGCCAAGACTGCAGCCTCTGCAACCGGTCTTTGAACAACAGTTCCAAGGCATGTCTCTACAGACTGTTACAGTAAATCAGTTGGAATATTCCCGCCGTACAATGATAGAAACCCTCAGGCACCAATTGACTGATCATCACAAGCATTTTCTACTGTCTCTCAAGAGCGGAGAACCAAAATGGGACCTTCTGAAATATACTCATGCACAGGACCTGCCAGCTGTACGCTGGAAACTGCAGAACTTACAGCGCCTGACTTCAGAGCAGAGAGAGGAAGCACTGAGCAAGTTACGAAAAACCTTTGATGATATGACAGAATAACGGAACAAAGTATTGGTTTTTGTTTGATCACTAGAATACTCAACTAATACCAACCATTGTCAACAGGTACTTTCTGTGAAGACACCCTACCCCATTCAGTTTATCTACTGAATAAGTCGTCATTTATCTTGCTGCTTCCGCAGGTCTATTTTGAATTAAGCAGATAATGTCACAGCGGCCCCATTAACTTCGAAGGTTATGCCGTTAGCTGATGAAATGTGTTTAGCTTTTCTTGCAGACTGTGAGTTGAGACATGGAAAGCATCGTGCAGCAGGGGATTAAAGCTGGAAAGAGTCACAAAACGTCAGCGAGTCAAAGCTGTGGGGTGAACAGCTCCCCTCTCCCCTTGCGGGAGAGGGGCCGGGGGAGAGGGGGAGAATGACCCGCATCATTTCACCAAGAATCGATATGATAATAAATGAAGGGTAAAAGCGGCTTTATCTTTGACTCTCATGAAACGCTTCGCGTACACCCTCTCCCCAACCCCTCTCCCGTTGTATAGACCGGTGTCAAGGGTAACAGGTGTTCGGAGACATAGGTAACACGTTGAAGATTCATCGATATGGATTCCTTAAGTCGATT